>JALHRF010000107.1 GCA_022841545.1 Bauldia sp.
ATCGACCCGGACACGAACGCGAAGTCCGTCAAGGACATCAAGGAGCAGGAAGTCTACATGGGCGAAATGCCGTTGATGACCAACAACGGCACCTTCATCGTCAACGGCACCGAGCGCGTCATCGTCTCCCAGATGCACCGTTCGCCCGGCGTGTTTTTCGACCACGACAAGGGCAAGTCGCACTCGAGCGGCAAGCTGCTCTTCGCGGCGCGCATCATTCCCTATCGCGGCTCCTGGCTCGACATCGAATTCGACGCCAAGGACATCGTCCATGCGCGCATCGACCGCCGGCGCAAGATCCCGATCACGTCGCTCCTCTTCGCCCTCGGCCTCGATGGCGAGACGATCCTCAACACCTTCTACAAGACCGTCACCTACACCAGGAGCGATGACGGCTGGCGGGTGCCTTTCGACGCCAACCGCCTGCGCGGCTTCAAGGCCAGCACCGACATGATCGACGCCGACACCGGCGCCGTCGTGCTCGAGGCGGGCCAGAAGCTCACCGCCCGCGGCGCCAAGCAACTGGTCGAGAAGGGCGTCAAGGCGCTCAAGGTCGCCGATGACGAGCTTTACGGCCACTATCTCGGCGAGGAGATGATCAACCCCGAGACCGGCGAGATCTATTCCGAGGCCGGCGACGAGATCAACGAGAAGGTCCTCAAGGTCCTGCTCGACGCGGGCTACGACGAGCTCAAGGTTCTCGACATCGACCACGTCAACACCGGCGCCTATATCCGCAACACGCTCGCGGTCGACAAGAACGAGACGCGAGAGGATGCCCTGTTCGACATCTACCGCGTGATGCGCCCGGGTGAGCCGCCGACGGTCGAGACCGCGGAGGCGATGTTCCAGTCGCTGTTCTTCGACCCCGAGCGCTACGACCTCTCGGCGGTTGGCCGCGTCAAGATGAACATGCGCCTCGACCTCGACGCCGAGGACACGGTCCGCGTGCTCCGCAAGGAGGACATCATTGCGGTGATCGCCACCCTCGTCGCGCTTCGCGACGGCAAGGGCGAGATCGACGACATCGACAATCTCGGCAACCGCCGCGTTCGGTCGGTCGGCGAACTGATGGAGAACCAGTACCGGGTCGGGCTGCTTCGCATGGAGCGGGCGATCAAGGAGCGCATGTCGTCGGTCGAGATCGGCAACGTCATGCCGCAGGACCTGATCAACGCCAAGCCGGCGGCGGCTGCGGTGCGCGAGTTCTTCGGCTCCTCGCAGCTCTCGCAGTTCATGGACCAGACCAACCCGCTGTCGGAGATCACCCACAAACGGCGCCTCTCGGCGCTCGGCCCGGGCGGTCTTACCCGCGAGCGCGCGGGCTTCGAGGTGCGCGACGTGCACCCAACCCACTACGGCCGCATTTGCCCGATCGAGACGCCGGAAGGCCCGAATATCGGCCTGATCAACTCGCTCGCGACCTTCGCGCGGGTCAACAAGTATGGCTTCATCGAAAGCCCGTACCGGCGCGTCAAGGACGGCCAGGTCACCGAGGAGGTGGTCTATCTGTCGGCGATGGAGGAGTCGAAGTACACAGTCGCGCAGGCGAATGCGCTCCTCGACCCGAAGGGGAAGTTCACCGAGGACCTCATCCTCTGCCGTCACGCCGGCGACGTGATCATGGTCCCGTCCGACCGCGTCGACTTCATGGACGTGTCGCCGAAGCAGGTCATTTCGGTGGCCGCGGCGCTGATCCCGTTCCTCGAGAACGACGACGCCAACCGGGCGCTGATGGGCTCCAACATGCAGCGCCAGGCGGTGCCGCTGGTAAGGTCCGAGGCGCCGCTGGTCGGCACCGGCATGGAGCCGATCGTCGCGCGCGACTCCGGGGCGGCGATTCCGGCGCGCCGGGCAGGCGTGGTGGACCAGGTCGACGCCACCCGTATCGTCATCCGGGCGACCGGAGACCTCGATCCGTCGCGGTCGGGTGTCGACATCTACCGGTTGATGAAGTTCCAGCGTTCGAATCAGAACACCTGCATCAACCAGCGCCCGCTGGTGCGTGTGGGCGACCAGGTGGGCAGGGGCGACATCATCGCCGACGGCCCGTCGACCGATCTCGGCGATCTCGCCCTCGGCCGGAACGTGCTGGTCGCGTTCATGCCCTGGAACGGCTACAACTTCGAGGACTCGATCCTCCTCTCCGAGCGCATCGTGCGCGATGACGTCTTCACCTCGATCCACATCGAGGAGTTCGAAGTCATGGCCCGCGACACCAAGCTCGGGCCGGAGGAGATCACCCGCGATATCCCGAACGTGTCGGAAGAGGCGCTGAAGAGCCTCGACGAGGCGGGCATCGTCTATATCGGCGCTGAAGTGCAGGCCGGCGACATCCTGGTCGGCAAGATCACGCCTAAGGGCGAAAGCCCGATGACGCCGGAAGAGAAACTTCTCCGCGCCATCTTCGGCGAGAAGGCGTCCGACGTCCGCGACACCTCGCTCCGGGTTCCCCCGGGTGTGACCGGGACGGTCGTCGAGGTTCGTGTGTTCAACCGTCACGGCGTCGAGAAGGACGAACGCGCCATGGCGATCGAGCGCGAGGAGATCGAGCGGCTCGCCAAGGACCGGGACGACGAGCAGGCTATCCTCGATCGCAACGTCTATGGCCGACTGTCCGATATGCTCATCAACAAGATGGGCGTGGCCGGTCCGAAGGGCTTCAAGAAGGGCGGCAAGATCGCCAAGGAGACGCTGACCGAGTTCCCGCGGAGCCAGTGGTGGCAGTTTGCCGTCTCGCACGACAAGCTGATGACCGAGATCGAGGCTCTCCGGAACCAGTACGACGAGAGCCGCAAGGGCCTGGAAAAGCGCTTCATCGACAAGGTGGAGAAGCTGCAGCGCGGTGACGAGCTGCCGCCCGGCGTGATGAAGATGGTCAAGGTCTTCGTCGCCGTGAAGCGCAAGATCCAGCCCGGCGACAAGATGGCCGGACGGCACGGCAACAAGGGCGTGGTTTCCAAGATCGTGCCGATCGAGGACATGCCCTATCTCGAGGACGGCACGCACGTCGATATCGTGCTCAATCCGCTCGGCGTGCCGAGCCGGATGAACGTCGGCCAGATTCTCGAGACCCACCTCGGCTGGGCTTGCGCCGGCCTCGGGCTGAAGATCGGCAAGATGTACGACGCCTACAAGCAGAACGGCGACGTGAAGCCGCTCCGCAAGATGCTCCACGGTGTTTACGGCGGCAACAACAAGAACGAGAACGTCGCCGAGTACGACGACGAGGGCGTCGTGACGCTGACCGAGCAGTTGACCCATGGCGTGCCGATCGCGACGCCGGTGTTCGACGGCGCCCGCGAGCCGGACATCGTCGAACTGCTCACCGAAGCCGGTCTCGATTCGTCCGGTCAGTCGTGGCTCTTCGACGGACGGACGGGCGAGCAGTTCGACCGGAAGGTGACGGTGGGTTACATCTATATGCTCAAGCTGCACCACCTGGTCGACGACAAGATCCACGCCCGGTCGATCGGTCCGTACAGCCTGGTCACCCAGCAGCCGCTGGGTGGCAAGGCCCAGTTCGGCGGCCAGCGTTTTGGCGAGATGGAGGTGTGGGCGCTCGAGGCCTACGGCGCCGCGTACACCCTTCAGGAGATGCTCACCGTCAAGTCGGACGACGTGGCCGGCCGGACCAAGGTCTACGAGGCGATCGTCCGCGGCGACGACACCTTCGAGGCGGGTATCCCGGAGAGCTTCAACGTGCTCGTCAAGGAGATGCGCTCGCTCGGGCTTGATGTCGAGCTCGACAATTCCAAGGCCAAGCAGGGCGGCGGCCAGGCCATCGGTTCGCTCGCCGACGCGGCGGAGTAGGCACACGCTTCGTGCCGCCGCGTGACACTCAACTTTCAACGCGCGCCGCGCCGGGCTCCTCCCCGGCCGGCCGTGTCAATGGAGACAGTCGATGAATCAAGAGATCGCGAACGTATTCGGCCCGGCCCAGCCCCCGGCCCAGATCTTCGACCAGATCCGCATCTCGATCGCCAGCCCGGACAAGATCCTTTCCTGGTCCTTCGGCGAGATCAAGAAGCCCGAAACGATCAACTACCGGACCTTCAAGCCGGAGCGGGACGGTCTGTTCTGCGCCCGCATCTTCGGTCCGATCAAGGACTACGAGTGCCTGTGCGGCAAGTACAAGCGCATGAAGTACAAGGGCATCATCTGCGAGAAGTGCGGCGTCGAGGTGACGCTTGCCCGCGTTCGGCGCGAGCGGATGGGCCATATCGAGCTCGCCGCACCGGTTGCCCACATCTGGTTCCTGAAGTCGCTGCCGTCGCGGATCGGCATGCTCCTCGACATGACGCTCAAGGATCTTGAGCGCATCCTCTATTTCGAGAACTACATCGTCATCGAGCCCGGCCTCACCCCGCTCAAGGAGCGTCAGCTCCTGTCGGAGGACGAGTACCTCAAGGCCCAGGACGAGTACGGCGAGGATTCCTTCACCGCCGACATCGGCGCCGACGCGATCCGCAAGATGCTGATCGCGCTCGACCTCGAGAAGCTCGCGGCCGACCTCCGGGTCGAGATCGCCGAGTCGACCTCGGAGCTGAAGCCGAAGAAGCTCGCCAAGCGTCTGAAACTGGTCGAGTCGTTCACGGAGTCCGGCAACAAGCCGGAGTGGATGATCATGACCGTGGTTCCGGTCATCCCGCCGGATCTCCGCCCGCTCGTCCCGCTCGACGGCGGCCGCTTCGCCACATCCGATCTCAACGACCTCTACCGCCGCGTCATCAACCGCAACAACCGTCTCAAGCGGCTGATCGAGCTCCGCGCTCCGGACATCATCATCCGGAACGAGAAGCGCATGCTGCAGGAGGCGGTGGATGCGCTGTTCGACAACGGCCGTCGCGGCCGGGTGATCACCGGCGCCAACAAGCGTCCGCTCAAGTCGCTTTCCGACATGCTCAAGGGCAAGCAGGGCCGGTTCCGCCAGAACCTGCTCGGCAAGCGCGTCGACTATTCCGGCCGTTCGGTCATCGTCGTCGGTCCGGAGCTGAAGCTCCATCAGTGCGGCCTGCCGAAGAAGATGGCGCTCGAGCTGTTCAAGCCGTTCATCTACTCGCGGCTTGACGCCAAGGGCTATTCCTCGACCGTCAAGCAGGCCAAGAAGCTGGTCGAGAAGGAAAAGCCGGAAGTCTGGGACATCCTCGACGAGGTGATCCGCGAGCATCCGGTGCTGCTCAACCGCGCCCCGACGCTCCACCGCCTCGGCATCCAGGCCTTCGAGCCGGTGCTGATCGAGGGCAAGGCGATTCAGCTCCACCCTCTGGTCTGCGCCGCCTTCAACGCCGACTTCGACGGCGACCAGATGGCCGTGCACATCCCCCTCTCGCTGGAAGCCCAGCTCGAGGCGCGGGTGCTGATGATGTCGACCAACAACATCCTGCACCCCGCGAACGGCCAGCCGATCATCGTGCCGTCGCAGGACATCGTGCTCGGCCTCTACTACCTGTCGATCATGGCCGACGGCGAGCCCGGCGAGGGGACGGCTTTCGGCAACATCGGCGAGATCGAGCATGCGATCGCGTCGAAGGTCGTCACGCTCCACTCCAAGGTGCGCGGCCGCTTCACCACGATCGGCGCCGACGGCAAGCCGTTCACGAAGATCTACGAGACGACCCCCGGCCGACTGCTCCTCGGCGCGCTCCTGCCGAAGAACAAGAACCTGCCCTTCGACGTCGTCAACAAGCTGATGACCAAGAAGGAGATCTCCAACATGATCGATGCCGTCTACCGGCATTGCGGTCAGAAGGAGACGGTCATCTTCTGCGACCGCATCATGCAGCTCGGCTTCACCCAGGCGTTCAAGGCCGGCATCTCGTTCGGCAAGGACGACATGGTGATCCCCGACGACAAGTACCGGATCGTCGACGAAACCGCGTCGCTCGCCAAGGAATACGAGCAGCAGTACAACGACGGCCTGATCACCCAGGGCGAGAAGTACAACAAGGTCGTCGATGCCTGGGCCAAGGCGACTGACCGTGTCGCCGATTCCATGATGGCGCGCATTCGTGCGGTCGAGAAGGATCCGAGCGGCCGGCAGAAGCCGATGAACTCGATCTACATGATGTCGCACTCGGGCGCCCGCGGCTCGCCGCAGCAGATGAAGCAGCTCGCCGGCATGCGCGGCCTGATGGCCAAGCCGGACGGTTCCATCATCGAGAGCCCGATCACCTCGAACTTCAAGGAAGGCCTGACCGTGATGGAGTACTTCAACTCCACCCACGGCGCCCGCAAGGGCCTCGCCGATACGGCGCTGAAGACGGCGAACTCCGGCTACCTGACACGGCGTCTGGTCGACGTCGCCCAGGACTGCATCGTCACCGAGGTCGATTGCGGCACCGATGCCGGCCTGAAGATGACGGCGATCATCGACTCCGGCCAGGTGGTGGCTACCCTCGGCCACCGCGTCCTCGGACGGACGACGGCGGAGGACGTGATCGAGCCGGCGACCGGCAAGGTCGTCGTCCCGGCCGGCACGCTGATCGAGGAGCGCGATGTCGAGGCGATCGAGAAGGCCAAGGTCCAGTCGATCCGCATCCGCTCGGTGCTGACCTGCGAGACCAAGAACGGTGTCTGCGGCAAGTGCTACGGGCGCGACCTTGCCCGCGGTACTCCGGTCAACATGGGCGAGGCGGTGGGCGTCATCGCCGCCCAGTCGATCGGCGAGCCGGGCACGCAGCTCACCATGCGCACGTTCCACATCGGCGGCACGGCGCAGGTGGTCGACCAGTCGACGCTGGAGTCGAACTTCGATGGCGTGGTTCACTTCCGCAACCGCAACATCGTGCGCGACTCCGATGGCCGCCTGGTCGCGATGGGCCGCAACATGCAGCTCGTCATCGCCGACACCGACGGGGCCGAGCGTGCGGTCAACCGCATCACCTACGGCTCGCGTCTCCACGTCGACGAGGGCGACACGGTGAAGCGCGGCCAGCGCCTTGCCGAATGGGACCCCTACACCCGGCCGGTGCTCACCGAGGTCGACGGCTTCGTCGGCGTCGAGGATCTCGTCGACCGCATCTCGGTGATCGAGTCGGCGGACGAGTCGACCGGCATCACCAAGCGCGTCGTCGTCGACTGGCGGGCCAACCCGCGCGGCGGCGATCTCAAGCCCGCGATCCTGGTCAAGGGCAAGGACGGCAAGGCGCGGAAGACGCCGCGTGGCACGGATGCCCGCTACCTGCTTCCGGTCGACGCCATCCTGTCGGTGGACTCCGGCTCCGAAGTGAAGGCCGGCGATGTGCTCGCCCGCATTCCGATGGAGAGCGCCAAGACCCGCGACATCACGGGCGGCCTGCCGCGCGTGGCGGAGCTGTTCGAGGCGCGTCGTCCGAAGGATCACGCCATCATCGCCGAGATCGACGGCACGATCCGCTTCGGCCGGGACTACAAGAACAAGCGCCGGATCATCCTCGAGCCGATGGAGGAGGGGGGCGAGGCGGTCGAGTACCTCATCCCGAAGGGCAAGCCGTTCCATCTCCAGGATGGCGACACCGTCGAGAAGGGCGACTTCATCGTCGAAGGCAACCCGGCGCCGCACGACATCCTGGCGATCAAGGGGATCGAGGCGCTTGCCGCGTATCTCGTCAACGAGATCCAGGACGTCTACCGGCTGCAGGGCGTGACGATCAACGACAAGCACATCGAGGTGATCGTCCGTCAGATGCTGCAGAAGGTGGAGATCACCGACCAGGGTGACACCGACATGTTCCCGGGCGAGCAGATCGACCAGCTCGACCTCGACATCGTCAACGACCAGATGATCGCGGAGCGCAAGAAGCCGGCATCCGGCGTCCCCGTGCTCCTCGGCATCACCAAGGCGAGCCTGCAGACCCGCTCCTTCTTCTCGGCGGCGTCCTTCCAGGAGACGACCCGCGTCCTCACCGAGGCGGCCGTCCAGGGCAAGGTGGACCCGCTCGAGGGGCTCAAGGAGAACATCATCGTCGGGCGGCTGATCCCCGCGGGCACCGGCGGCACGATCGGCCGCGTCCGCCAGATCGCGACGCACCGCGACGAGCTGATCCTTGACGAGCGCAAGCGGTCTTCGACCATCGCTGGCGAGCAGGCGGCGGAGATGCCGGAACTGACCGGAGCGGCGGAGTAAGCGTCACTTCCGTCTTCTTTCTTCCGATCAAGGGCCGTCCTTCGGGGCGGCCCTTATTCTTTGCGGCCTTTCCGACGCGAATCCGCGGTGGTAGCGTTAGCGTGGGTTGACCAAGGATTTCGGGTGTGGGCACTCAAGACCGGATCGGCTCGGCGATTGACGACTGCTACGAGGCGATCCTGGCGCCGGACCTGTGGCCGGGTGCGCTCCACAATCTGGCGCGGTCGCTGGATGCTGCGTGCGCGATGTTCTATCCGCGGAACCCGGACACCGGGAGCCATGATCCCAAGAACCCAAACCGCTCGATCATGGAGATGCCGATCTCTCCGGATTTCCACGATCTGCTCGCGGTCTACCTGCGCGACGGCTGGTATCTGAACCACTACCGGGCCGAGCGCGGTCTGCCCCTCGTCGATTCTGGACGCCGCGTCGTGATCGAGCACGAGCTCGCCACCGAGGAAGAGCGCCGCCGCCTGCCGCACTACAACGAATTCTACCTGCGCTTCGGCTTTCCCGGCTTCGCCATGATCGGCTTCAAGGTTGACGGTAACCCCTGGATCATGCCGCTCCTGAAGGGCCACGGACAGGGCCATTTCGACAGCGAGGATGTCCGTCGTCTGGAGGCGCTGGCCCCTCACTTCCGCAGAATGGTCAACATTTCCGAACGGTTCGTCACCGGTCAGTCGGCTGCCGGCCTCGGATTGCTTGACGCAACCAACGCCGCTGCCGTCCTGCTCGACTGGCGTGGTCGCGTCGCAAGGATGAATGCCCGCGCGGAGGCGCTCCTCGGGACGGATCTGCGCGTCGTGGCGGGAAGGCTCGCTGCGGCGGACATGACCAGCAACCGCAATCTCCAGAAATTCGTCGCGGAGGCCGTCGCGGCGCAAACGCCGCGCGGGTTTCGGTCCGCTCCGATTGCCATCGCCAGGCAGGGACACCGCCCGCTGATTGTCGATGCCATGCCGACGACCGGCCTCATCGCCGATGCGTTCGGACTGACTCGCGCCATCCTGATCGTCACCGATCTTGAGGAACGCGCAAGCACGGCCGAGGATCGCATCCGAGGTACCTTGGGGCTTACTCCGGCCGAGGCGCGGTTGGCCTCCCGCCTGGCCAGCGGCGAGGATCTCGGCAGCGCGGCCGAGGCGATCGGGATCACCCGGGAAACGGCCCGATCGCAGCTCAAGGCGATTTTCTCTAAGACCCGGACAAGCCGGCAGGCCGAACTTGTGGCGCTTGTCGGTCGGATCGGGCAGGCGCCCTTGCCGGCGATGAGCAGGCCGTGAGCCTGCGGCTTCCGGAGCGGCTTATTGTTGGTCCGCCCCCGGGAACCTCTGCCTCGCCCCGAGCCACGCCATCGCGGCCGACATGACCAGCACGATCCCCATCGCCGTCGACAGACCGAACAGGTCGGCGGCGAAGCCAAGGATCGGCGGGAAGACCAGGAATCCCGAATAGCCGAGAGTGGCGACCGCCGAAACGCCGACGCCGGCGTCGACGTCCGGCGTGCGCGCGGCGGCCGAGAACAGGACCGGCACGATATTGGCGGCGCCGAGCCCGACGAAACCGAAGCCGAGCGCACTGACCAGCGGCCAGGGGGCGGCGAGGGCAATGCCAAGCCCGACCACGCAGAGGAGGCTGCCGCCGACGGTGATTGGCTTCGCGCCCAGGCGGACAACGATGGGGTCGCCGAACAGGCGGAAACCCGCCATGGCGAAGGCGTAGGCCGCGTAGCCATAGGCGGCGGTCGCGGGCGTTGCCGCTTTGGCGTCGGTGAGGAAGAGGGCGCTCCAGTCGGTGACGGCGCCCTCGATTGCGAAACAGAGGAAGGCGAGGATGCCAAGGCCGAGGACGGCCCGGTTCGGTAATGCGAAGCGCGGGGCGCCCTCGATTGGCCTCTCGCTCGGGAGGAGGTTCCCGGCCGCCATCGCACCGAGGGCGAGCAGGATGACGCAGACGCCCGCCGCGCCTCGGCCGTCGCCCCAGCCGTTGGCGATGAGAAGGGCGCCGACAAGCGCTCCGCCCAGCCCGCCGATCGAGTAGAAGGCGTGGAAGGACGACATCGTCGGCTTTCCGCGGAGCGCCTCCACCTCGGCCGCCTGGACGTTTCCGACCACGTCGAGCCCGCCCATCAGCAGCCCGAAGAGAAAGAGCGCGACGAAGAAGAACGGGACGCTGCCCGCCAGGATCGGCAGTGGGATCGTCGCCATGTAAAGCATCATCCCGATCGCCGTCGGGATACGTGAGCCGACATGGCCGACCGCCCAGCCCATGATCGGCATGGACAGAACGGCGCCGCCGGCCATGACCAGTAGCGCGAGGCCGAGGACGCCGGGGCTGATGCCGAGGCGCTCCTGGACGATGGGAATGTGGACCGCCCAAAGGCCGGGACCCGCGCCGAGCAGCAGGAACGCGATGGAGACGGCGACGCGGGCGCGAAAGGCAAGGGCGGCGCGATCGTCTGAAGTCCGGTCCGGCCGGGTGTCCATTTCATTCCCCGATTCTCGTTGACCAGCGGCGCGTTGGCGGCGATGTGTAAGCGAGTGGGCCCGGCGGGACAATGCACCCGGCTGGCCGGCGGTGGCGGGAACGCAACAACCCTTCACGGAATCCCCGGATCGCGACACGAAAGCAAAACGGACGTCCTCCGGGCGATGTTTTCTTTCCCGATCCTGGAAACATTGGCCGGCTTCAAGTTTTTCCTTGCCCGGGGGTTGACGGTGGGCGGCGCAACGCTTAGGTTCCGCGCGCTTTCGGACAAGCAGTAGGACTTTCCCTTTCTGGCGGCGACACGTCGCGAAAGAAGAAGTCCTAAACGGTGGCCGGAGCGGAACGACCGACGCTCGAACAGGACGACATGATCGCGGCAACGCCGTGATCCTCTGTTTTCAGAGGCGCCCCCGCCGTTGCGGGCAAGGCGCCATCAGCGTCGTTTGAACAGAGATTCGGTTGCGTCCGGGAGCGGGCGCGAAAAAAGGTAGACGATGCCGACGATCAACCAGCTCATTCGGAAGCCGCGCCGCGCGCCGGTCAAGCGCAACAAGGTGCCGGCGATGCAGGAGAGCCCGCAGAAGCGCGGGGTCTGCACGCGCGTCTATACGACGACGCCGAAGAAGCCGAACTCGGCGCTCCGCAAGGTCGCCAAGGTGCGCCTCACCAACCAGTTCGAGGTCATCGGCTACATTCCGGGTGAGGGTCATAACCTCCAGGAGCACTCGGTCGTCATGATCCGCGGCGGCCGCGTAAAGGATCTTCCGGGCGTTCGCTATCACATCATCCGCGGCGTCCTCGACACCCAGGGCGTCAAGGACCGCAGGCAGCGCCGCTCAAAATACGGAGCGAAACGACCCAAGTAATTCCGGGTCGTTTTTCGTCTTAGAGAACGAGAGAAGCGAGACAGGTCGCACGATGTCCCGACGCCACCGCGCAGAAAAACGCGAAATTACACCGGACCCGAAGTTCAAGAACGAGGTCGTGACCAAGTTCATGAACTCGATCATGTACGAGGGCAAGAAGTCGACCGCCGAGAAGATCGTCTACGGTGCCTTCGACATTATACAGGCCAAGACCAAGCAGGATCCGCTCGGGATTTTCCGCAACGCCCTGGACAATGTCATGCCCTCGATCGAGGTGCGGTCGCGCCGCGTCGGTGGCGCCACCTACCAGGTCCCGGTCGAAGTTCGGACCGACCGCCGTCAGGCGCTCGCCATCCGCTGGCTGCTGATTGCCGCCCGGGGTCGGAACGAGAAGACCATGATCGAGAAGCTGTCGGGCGAACTGCTCGACGCGGCCAACAACCGCGGCAATGCCGTCAAGAAACGCGAAGACACGCACCGGATGGCCGAGGCCAACCGCGCGTTCTCGCACTACCGCTGGTAACAGAGGCTCCCATGCCCCGCACCGACAAGATTGAAGACTACCGCAACTTCGGCATCATGGCCCACATCGATGCGGGGAAGACGACGACTACGGAGCGGATTCTCTACTACACCGGCAAGAGCCACAAGATCGGTGAAGTCCATGATGGCGCGGCCACGATGGACTGGATGGAGCAGGAGCAGGAGCGCGGCATCACCATCACGTCGGCCGCGACGACCGCTTCCTGGCACGGCAAGCGCCTGAACATCATCGACACGCCCGGCCACGTCGATTTCACGATCGAGGTTGAGCGCTCGCTTCGCGTCCTTGACGGCGCGGTATGCGTGCTCGACTCCAACCAGGGCGTCGAGCCGCAGACCGAGACGGTCTGGCGCCAGGGCGACAAGTACAAGGTCCCGCGCATCGTCTTCTGCAACAAGATGGACAAGATCGGCGCGGACTTCTACCGCTGCCTGGACGACATCGTCACGCGTCTCGGCGCCAAGCCGGTGCCGATCCAGCTTCCGATTGGCTCCGAGTCCGACTTCAAGGGCATCGTCGACCTGGTCCGGATGACGGGCATCATCTGGGAGGACGAATCCCTCGGCGCCAAGTACACCGACATTGCCATCCCCGCTGACCTCCAGGAGAAGGCGGAAGAGTATCGCGCCAAGCTGATCGAGGCCGCGGTCGAACTCGACGACGAGGTTCTCGCCGCTTTCTTCGACGGCAAGGAGCCCGACGAGGCGACGCTGAAGCGCCTGATCCGCAAGGCGGTTCTCACCGGCGCGTTCTTCCCGGTGCTCGCCGGTTCGGCCTTCAAGAACAAGGGTGTGCAGACGCTTCTTGATGCAGTGGTGGATTACCTGCCGTCCCCGCTCGACGTGCCGCCGATCAAGGGCATCGACGTCCGCACCGGCGAGGAAGTCGTGCGGCTCCCGTCCGACTCCGAGCCGCTCGCCATGCTCGCCTTCAAGATCATGGACGATCCCTTCGTCGGCTCGCTCACCTTCTGCCGCATCTATTCCGGCAAGCTCGAGGCTGGCCAGCAGCTCCTCAATTCGCCCCGCGATCGCAAGGAGCGCGTCGGCCGGATGCTGCTCATGCATGCCAATCACCGCGAGGACACCAAGGAAGCCTATGCTGGCGACATCATTGCGCTGGCCGGCCTCAAGGAAGCCCGCACCGGCGACACGCTCTGCGATCCGCAGAAGGCCGTGATCCTCGAGAAGATGGAATTCCCCGACCCGGTCATCGAGATCGCGGTCGAGCCGAAGACCAAGGCCGACCAGGAGAAGCTGGGTGTCGCCCTGTCGCGGCTCGCCGCGGAGGATCCGTCCTTCCGCGTCTCGACCGACCAGGAGAGCGGTCAGACCATCCTCAAGGGGATGGGCGAACTGCACCTCGACATCAAGGTCGACATCCTGAAGCGCACCTACAAGGTCGACGTCAGCGTCGGCGCGCCGCAGGTCGCCTATCGCGAGACGATCACCAAGCCGGTGACCCACGCCTACACCCACAAGAAGCAGTCGGGCGGCTCCGGCCAGTTCGCCGCGGTCGAGCTCGAGGTCACGCCGAGCGGGCCCGGCGTCGGCAACGCCTTCGAGTCGAAGGTCGTCGGCGGAGCGGTTCCGAAGGAATACATCCCCGGCGTCGAGAAGGGCGTCATGTCGGTGCTGACCTCGGGTCCGCTGATCGGCTTCCCGGTCGTGGACGTCTCGGTCGCGCTGGTCGACGGCAAATATCACGATGTGGACTCGTCGGCGCTGGCCTTCGAGATTGCGTCGCGCGCCGGTTTCCGCGAAGCACTGAAGATGGCCGGCCCGGTCCTGCTCGAGCCGATCATGAAGGTCGAGGTCGTGTCACCCGAGGAATATCTCGGCTCGGTGATCGGCGACATCAATTCACGGCGCGGCCAGATCGGTGGCACCGACACCCGCGGCAATGCCCAGGTGGTGAGCGCGATGGTGCCGCTCGCCAACATGTTCGGCTACGTCAACCAGCTCCGCTCGATGAGCCAGGGACGCGCCCAGTACACGATGCAGTTCGACCACTACGCCCCGGTGCCGCGCGCCGAGGCTGAAGAGATCCAGGCGAAGTTCGCTGGCTAAATTGAGTTAGGAAAGACGGAGAAGCCCCGATGGCCAAAGAGAAATTTTCCCGTAACAAGCCCCACTGCAACATTGGGACGATCGGCCACGTCGACCACGGCAAGACGTCGTTGACGGCAGCGATCACCAAGGTTCTGGCGGAGACGGGCAAGGCCAAGTACACGGCTTATGACCAGATCGATGCCGCACCGGAAGAGAAGGCGCGCGGCATCACGATCAACACGGCGCATGTCGAGTACGAGACCGAGAAGCGGCACTACGCCCACGTCGACTGTCCCGGTCACGCCGACTACGTCAAGAACATGATCACCGGTGCGGCCCAGATGGACGGCGCGATCCTCGTCGTGTCGGCGGCCGACGGCCCGATGCCGCAGACCCGCGAGCACATCCTGCTCGCCCGTCAGGTGGGCGTGCCGGCGCTCGTGGTGTTCCTGAACAAGTGCGACATGGTCGACGATCCGGAGCTCCTCGACCTCGTCGAGCTCGAGGTACGCGAGCTCCTGTCGAAGTACGAGTTCCCCGGCGACGACATTCCGATGATCCGCGGCTCGGCGCTCAACGCGCTCGAGGACAGCAACAAGGATCTCGGCCACGACGCCGTGCTGAAGTTGATGGAGGCGGTTGACTCCTACATCCCGCAGCCCGAGCGGCCGGTCGATCTGCCGTTCCTGATGCCGATCGAGGACGTGTTCTCGATCTCCGGCCGCGGCACCGTGGTGACCGGCCGTGTCGAACGCGGCATCGTCAAGGTTGGCGAGGAAGTCGAGATCGTCGGCATTCGCCCGACCTCCAAGACCGTCGTTACCGGCGTCGAGATGTTCCGGAAGCTTCTCGACCAGGGCCAGGCGGGTGACAACATCGGTGCGCTGCTCCGCGGCATCGACCGTGAGGGCGTCGAGCGCGGCCAGGTGCTCTGCAAGCCGGGCACCATCACGCCGCACACGACCTTCAAGGCCGAGGCCTACATCCTCACCAAGGAGGAGGGCGGTCGTCACACCCCGTTCTTCACCAACTACCGTCCGCAGTTCTATTTCCGCACGACCGACGTGACCGGCGTCGTCAAGTTGCCCGAGGGCACCGAGATGGTCATGCCGGGCGACAACGTCGCGATCGAGGTTGAGCTGATCGTGCCGATCGCCATGGAGGAGCGCCTGCGCTTCGCCATTCGCGAAGGTGGCCGCACGGTCGGTTCAGGCGTCGTTTCGTCGATCCTGAAGTAAGCCGCGACTATCGGAATCCAGAGGACAGACAAAGGAGAGAGCAGGGCAGAAACCAGCGATCGCGGATGGTGAGAATACCGTCTGTCGTCCGAAGTCTGTCCTCTGAAAACCATGAACGGCCAGAACATCCGCATCCGACTCAAGGCGTTCGACCATCGTATCCTCGATGCTTCGACCCGCGAGATCGTCAATACCGCCAAGCGGACCGGGGCGCGCGTGCGCGGGCCGGTGCCGCTGCCGACGCGGATCGAGAAGTTCACGGTCAACCGGTCGCCGCACATCGACAAGAAGAGCCGTGAGCAGTTCGAAATGCGGACGCACAAGCGGCTCCTCGACATCGTCGACCCGACCCCGCAGACCGTCGATGCTTTGATGAAGCTCGATCTTGCGGCCGGTGTCGACGTCGAGATCAAGCTCTAGGAAGGGCGATACAATGCGTTCGGGAGTGATCGCACAGAAGGTCGGCATGACCCGCATCTTTACGGATGCCGGGGAGCAGGTGCCGGTGACTGTGCTGCGGCTGGACAATTGCCAGGTGGTCGCGCAACGCACCGAGGAGAAGAACGGCTATACCGCTCTTCAGCTCGGCGTCGGTCTGCGCAAGGTGAAGAATACGCCGCGGGCTCTCCGTGGCCACTTCGCGGCCGCCTCGGTCGAGCCGAAGCGGAAGATGGCCGAGTTCCGGGTGTCCCCCGAGAACCTGATCGACGTGGGCGCCGAGCTCACCGCCGACCACTTCATCATCGGGCAGTTCGTCGACGTCACCGGCACGTCCCACGGCAAGGGCTTTCAGGGTGTCATCAAGCGCCACCATTTCGGCGGCGGTCGCGCCACCCACGGTAACTCGGTGTCGCATCGTACCCACGGTTCGACCGGTCAGCGCCAGGACCCCGGCAAGGTGTTCAAGGGCAAGAAGATGGCCGGCCACATGGGCGATACCCGGGTGACCACCCAGAACCTCAAGATCGTCAAGACGGATGTTCCGCGTGGCCTGATCATGGTCGAGGGTGCGGTCCCCGGTGCCAAGGGTGGCTGGATCCTGGTTCGGGACGCGGTCAAGCGGCCGCTGCCGGACGGGGTGCCGACGCCCGGCGCCTTCAGGAAGACGAACGGCGTCACGCCGGACGCTGCGGCGCCGGTCGAGGCCACCGAGTCGAAGGAAGCCGAGTGATGGATATCAAGGTCACCACACTCGACGGCGCCTCGGCCGACTCGATCACGCTGCCGGACGAGATCTTCGGCCTCGAGCCGCGGGCCGACATCCTGCAGCGCATGGTGCGCTGGCAGCTGTCGAAGCGCCAGGCCGGAACGCACAAGACCAAGACCCGCGGCGAGATCCGCATGACCAGCAAGAAGGCCTACAAGCAGAAGGGCACTGGTCAGGCGCGTCACGGCAACAAGGCGGCGCCGCAGTTTCGTGGCGGCGGCAAGGCTTTCGGGCCGGTCGTTCGCAGCCATGAGCACGACCTGCCGAAGAAGGTACGGGCGCTCGCCCTCAAGCACGCGCTCTCCGGCAAGGTCCAGGGCGAGAAGCTGATCGTGATTGCCGAGGCGAGCGCGGCCGAGCCGAAGACCAAGGCGCTTGCCGATCGCTTCAAGAGCCTCGGCCTGACCAATGCGCTGATCATCGGCGGCGCCGCGATCGAGGACAATTTCCGCCTTGCCGCGCGCAACATCCCCGGCATCGACGTGCTGCCGGTCCAGGGGATCAACGTCTACGACATTCTTCGCCGCGACACGCTGGTCCTGACCCGCGACGCGGTGGAAGCCCTGACGGAGCGATTTAAATGAACGGGTATGCGCATTACGACGTGATCCGCAGCCCGGTCATCACCGAGCGCTCGACGGCTCTGTCCGAACACAACCAGGTGGTCTTCAAGGTGGCGGCCGACGCGAAGAAGGGCGAGATCAAGGCCGCGGTCGAGACTTTGTTCAAGGTCAAGGTCAAGTCGGTGAACACGCTCGTCCGCAAGGGCAAGGTGAAGCGGTTCCGTGGCGTCAAGGGACGCCAGGGCGACAGCAAGCGGGCCATCGTGACCCTCGAAGAGGGTTACTCGATCGACGTGACGACGGGTCTCTGAGGCGTATCCGATGGCACTCAAGAAATACAATCCGACGACTCCGAGCCAGCGCCAGCTGGTGCTGGTCGACCGCTCGGAACTCTACAAGGGCAAGCCGGTCAAGGGCCTGGTCGAGGGCAAGCACTCGACCGGCGGGCGCAACAACTATGGCCGGATCACCGTGCGATGGCGCGGCGGCGGTCACAAGCGCGCCTATCGCCTCATCGACTTCAAGCGCCGCAAGCTCGACATGCCGGCGACGGTGGAGCGGATCGAGTACGATCCGAACCGCACGGCTTTCATCGCGCTGATCCGCTACCAGGACGGGGAGCTTTCCTACATCCTGGCGCCGCAGCGCCTCGCCGTCGGCGACAGCGTCGTCGCCGCGCAGCAGGCGGACGTGAAGCCCGGCAACGCCATGCCGCTCGCTTCGATGCCGGTCGGCACCATCGTCCACAATGTCGAGATGAAACTCGGCGCCGGCGGCCAGATCGCCCGTTCGGCCGGCACCTACGCCCAGTATGTCGGTCGCGACCAGGGTTACGCCATCCTCCGTCTGAATTCGGGCGAGCAGCGGCTGGTCAACCAGAACTGCTTCGCGACCGTGGGCGCGGTGTCCAATCCCGATCACGGCAACATCAACATCGGCAAGGCGGGCCGCAACCGCTGGCTCGGCAAGAAGCCGGGCGTCCGCGGCGTCGTCATGAACCCGGTCGATCATCCGCATGGCGGCGGCGAGGGCCGGTCCTCGGGCGGTCGCCACCCGGTGACGCCGTGGGGCAAGCCGACCAAGGGCAAGAAGACCCGCAACAACAAGCGCACCGACAAGTTCATCGCGCGCAGCCGCCACGCGCGGAAGAAGTAGAAGAGGCATAGGCAAGTGGCTCGTTCAGTTTGGAAAGGCCCGTTCGTCGACGGCTTTCTCTTGAAGAAGGCCGACAAGGCGCGCTCGGGCGGCCGCAGTGAAGTGATCAAGATGTGGAGCCGGCGCTCGACCATCCTGCCGCAGTTCGTGGGGCTGACCTTCGGCGTCCACAACGGCAACAAGCACATTCCGGTGCTGGTCAGCGAGGACATGGTGGGTCACAAGTTCGGCGAGTTCTCGCCGACCCGGACCTATCACGGCCACTCCTCGGACAAGAAGGCGAGGAGGGGCTGATCATGGGCAAGGCGAAACGCGAACGCGTGCTCAGCGATACCGAAGCGAAGGCCGAGCTCAACATGGTCCGCGTTTCGGCCCAGAAGCTGAACCTCGTGGCCGAGCTGATCCGCGGCAAGAAGGTCGCGGCGGCCCTGGCCGACCTGACCTTCAGCCGGAAGCGCATCGCCGGTCCGGTGAAGAAGACCCTGGAATCGGCCATCGCCAATGCCGAGAACAACCACCAGCTCGACGTCGACTCGCTTGTCGTCGCCGAGGCCTTCGTCGGTTCGGCCATGATGATGAAGCGCTGGACGCCGCGCGGCCGCGGCCGCGTCGGGCGCATCCGCAAGCGCTTCTCGAACCTCACCATCGTCGTCCGCGAAGCCGGGGAGTCTGCCTGATGGGCCAGAAAGTCAATCCGATCGGGCTCCGGCTCGGCATCAACCGCACCTGGGACTCGCGCTGGTTCGCCAACAAGGGCGAGTACGGCCGGTTGCTCCATGAGGACATGGCC
>JALHRF010000108.1 GCA_022841545.1 Bauldia sp.
GCGAGATGCAGATCATCTACCAGGACCCCTACAGCTCGCTCAATCCCGGCCGGACCATCGGCCAGGCGATCAGCGAGCCGGCCCTGGTCCATGGACTTGTCTCCAGGGACGGTGCCGCGGACCTCGTTCGCGACCTCCTCCGCCGTGTCGGCCTGCCCGAGACGGTCGCCGCCATGCGGCCCCGGGTGCTCTCCGGCGGCCAGCGCCAGCGGGTGGCGATCGCCCGCGCCCTCGCGCTTCAGCCGCGCGTGATCATCGCCGACGAGGCGGTGAGCGCGCTCGATGTCTCGGTCCAGGCGCAGATCCTCAACCTGTTCAGCGAGCTGATCGCCGAACTCGGGCTCGGCATGGTCTTCATCTCGCACCAGCTGTCGGTGATCGCGCATCTCTGCGACCGAGTCGCCGTCATGTATCTGGGCCGGATCGTCGAGACCGGACCGACCGCCGAGGTCTTCGCAAATCCCCGACACCCCTACACGCAAGCGCTCCTGAAGGCCCATCCCGAGGTCGGCGTTGCGCGGTCGCGCGTGCCGGCGCTGACCGGCGAAATCCCGTCGAATTTCGCAATTCCGAAAGGCTGCCGCTTCCACACGAGGTGCCGCTTCGTCGAGCCGGTCTGCCGCGAGATCGATCCGCCGGGCGTCGCCGTCTCCCCCGCCCATGTCGCGCACTGCCACGTACTGCCGCTTCCCGAGACCGCCTGAACCGCAGTATCTCAACCGAGGAGCAGACCATGTACCCGATCAACTACTCGAAATTCGCCTACTACAAGATCGACCCCAGCGACCTCGATTCGGTCGAGCCGCAGCCGTCTCCCTTCCTCGGCGGGGCGCTGCAGCGCATGGTCGGCATCGGCATCGACGAGCCGTGCTGCCAGGTCGTCTTCGAGGACTTCTTTCCCGGCTACGAGTATCGCTGGACGACCTGGGTCGACCAGCTCGACTACGTCGTCTCCGGCAAGGCCGAGATCACCTACCACCAGCCGCCGGGGCTGGAGGTGAAGAAGACGGTGCTGGTCGAGGCGCCGTCGATCTACCTCATCCCGCGTGGCACGCCGCTGGTCTGGAAGATCATCGGCGACGAGGTCTTCCGGCACTTCTCCTTCGACGTGCCGAATCCGATGTTCCCGACCGAGCTCGCGCGGAGCGTGAAGGAGCAGCGGAAGCTCGCGGAATGAACCCGGTGGGGCGCGCCGCGCGGGTGCCGCTAGATCGAGGCCTGCCCGCCGTCGACCACCAGCGTCGCGCCGATGCAGTAGCTTGCTTCGTCCGACGCCAGGAACAGGATCGCCGACGCGCATTCGTCGGCGGTGCCGGCGCGGCCGATCGGGATCTGGTTGCTCCAGTAGGCGAGCTCCTTGGGGTCGTTCATCACCGGCGCGTTCATCGGCGTGTCGATGAAGCCGGGGACGACCATGTTCACCCGGATGTTGAGGCGGGCATAGTCGATCGCCATCACCTTCATCATGGCGAGGATGCCGCCCTTGCTGGCGCTGTAGGCCGGTTCGTTCGTCGCCATGCCGAGATAGGCGCAGTTCGAACCGGTGCAGACGATCGCCCCGCCGCCTGCGGCCAGGAGGTGGCGGGCGCCGTGCTTCGAGGTCAGGAACTGGCCGGTCAGGTTGACGGCGATCAGCCGGTCCCAGACGCTTCTCTGAAGACGGTCGACGCGGTCGTCCTGCCCGAGAAGCTCGATGCCGGCATTGGCGATCACGACGTCGAGACCACCCCAGGCCGCTGCGGCCCGGTCGATGGCCGCTTCGATCTCGGCTTCGACCGAGACGTCGGCGACGAGCGTCAGCGCCTCGCCGCCCGCGCCGGCGATTTCCGCCTGGACCCGATCGAGCCCGGCTGCATCGATGCCGATCAGCCCGACCCTCGCCCCCTCGGCGGCGAGCCGAACGGCCGCGGCGCGTCCGATGCCGCCGCTTGCTCCGGTGACGACCGCGCGCCGGCCGGCGAATCGATTGGCGAACCCGATCATCTTGGCTCCCGTTCCGATATTGTCATGCTATCGGTACATTATCGTTCTGCCCGCGGCATATCAATCGCACAGGCGGTTTCGGTGTTGACAGGCGCCGGTCGTGGTTCCATTGTCGCTCGCATTGTACCGATATGAGGTACAAATGAAGCGACCCACCAGAAATCTCCTTCTCTACGGCACCGAAGAACCGCTTCCCGAGACCACGCATCTCGCGGCCGGTCCGGTCAATGTCGTGCTTGAGGGGGGCGCGCTCCGCTGGATCCGATACGGCGGCATCGAGGTGATCCGGGGCATCGCCTTCCTCGTCCGCGACAGGATGTGGAATACGGCCCCCGCTGGGATCGAGAACCTGCGCATCGACCGCGAGGGCGGGCGGTTCGCCGTCGCCTTCGACGCGCTCTGCCGGACCGCCGACGGCGATCTGCCGTGGCGGGCGCGGATCACCGGTGACCCGGACGGCACGATCCGCTTCGAGGCGACCGCATTCCCGGCCGCCGATTTCGTGACCAACCGGACCGGCTTCGTCGTGCTCCACCCGCTCGATGGCGTCGTTGGCGAGCCCGTCTTCGTGACCGATGTCGACGGCGGTGAGCGGCGCATGCGGTTTCCCTACTTTGTCGATCCCGAACCGTGCTTCACGGACCTGCGGGCCATGCGCCACCGCGTGACCGGCGACGTCTGGGCCACCTGCACGATGGAGGGGGACGCCTGGGAGACCGAGGATCACCGCAACTGGCTCGATGCCTCCTTCAAGACCTATGTCCGGCCGCTGCATCTCCCCTATCCCTATACCCTCGGGGCCGGTGAGACATGCCGCCAGTCCGTGACGGTCTCCTTCACCGCCGGTACTCCGCCAGCAATCGCGACAGGGCCGACCGAGACGGAGATCATCCTTGAGGAGGCGACGGCCGGAACGATGCCGACGATCGGCCTCCGCGTGCCGGCGGGTGGGGTCGAAGAAGCCTTCGCCCGCGCCGACGCGATCCGCCGGACCGGGGTGCAGTTGCTCAACGGCACGGTCGACCTCCGGTCCGACGACGTGGCCCTCCTTGCGTCGCGCTACGTCGCGCTTGCCGAAGCGGTGGAAGCCGGTCTTGCGCTCCAGGTGATCCTCCCCTGTGACGACGTCGAGGCCGAACTCACGGGATTGGCCGCCGGTATCGCGCCGCTTCTGAGCCGCATCGAGTCCCTCCTCGTCGTGCCGGCGGAGAACCGCATCCGGCGGGATCCCGGCCCGCCGGCGCCACCCGCGGCGCTGCTCGCCCGCCTCTACTCCGCTGCGCGCCGGACATTCCCGGGCGTGCGCATTGGCGGCGGCACGCTCGGCGCCTTCGCCGAGTTCAACCGCAATCTCCCGCCGCCCGGTCTGGTCGATTTCGTCGCCCATACGTCGGGCAGCCTGGTTCATGCCGCCGACGATGCGACGCTGATCGAGAACCTTCAGTCCTACGGCTTCGTCGCCGAAGGCGTTCGCGCTGCCTGTGGCGGGTTGCCCTATCGCCTTGCGGCCTCGGGCATAAGCCTTGACGAGGGTCCGTTCTGCGAAACAGTGCCGAACCGCGGGCTCATCCGCGCCACGCTGGCGAGCGCCGATCCGCGCGAGCGCGCGCTCTTCGGCGGAGCCTGGACGCTGGCCTCGATCGGCGCGATCGCCGCGTCCGGCATCGCGGCCGTATCGCCGGCATCCGTTGCCGGTGGGGCATCGATCTTTTCGCCGGGCGGCCTGACCCCAGCCGCCCACGTCGTGGCCGGCATGGCGCGCGCGGCCGGCGCACCCCGCCGCGAGGCTCGATCAAACAGTCGCGGCCTTGCTGCGCTTGCCTTTTCGTCCGGTGGCGCGACCAGCCTGTGGCTCGCCAACCTCACCGGCGCATCGCAGCGCGTCCGTCTGCCGGGGCATCGCGGCGCGACCGCGGCGATTCTCGACGAGACCACCGCGGCCGAGGCCGAGACGTCGCCGGATTTTCTCACCACGCCCATCACTGAATTTGCTTCTTCCCACCTGGAGTTCGGCGCCTTCGGCGTCGCCCACATTCGTTTCGAGGATGAACCATGACGGCATCAGCCACTTTCGATCCGGGGCCGAACGCGGGCTTCGTTGGCGTCAAGGGCGGCCGGTCCGGCCTCAACACGCCGGCGCTGGTGCTCGACGTCGATGCGCTCGACCGCAATATCGCGCGGATGGCGCGCTTCGCCCGCACGACGGGGGTCAACGTCCGCCCGCACAGCAAGGGCAGCAAGTCGCTTGCGATTGTTCGCCGGCAGATTGCGGCGGGCGCGATCGGCGTCTGTTGCACCACGATTGGCGAGGCCGAGGTGATGGCGGCGGGCGGCATCGCCAACATCCTGATCACGTCGCCGATTGTCTCGCCGCCGATGGTCGCCCGGCTGCTCGCCCTCAACGAATCGTCCGACGGGTTGATCGTCGTTGTCGACGATGTCCGCAACGTCGACGCGCTGGCGGGGGCGATTGGCGGTAACGGCAAGCCGCTCGGCGTCCTGGTCGAGGTCGATGTCGGGCAGGGACGAACCGGCGTGGTCGGCGACGACAATGTCGTCGCCCTCATCCGCCGGGTGGTCGCGACGCCGCAGCTCACCTATCGCGGCATCCAGGCCTATTACGGCCACCTGCAGCACGTGCCGACCGTGGCCGAGCGGCTCAAGGTGACCGAACCAAAGATCACCCAGCTCCGCCAGCTCCTCGGCCGCCTCCGCGACGAAGGCCTGGCGCCCGAGATCTGCACCGGCAGCGGCACCGGCACCTTCGAGACCGATGCCGCTGCCGGCATTTTCACCGAGTTCCAGGCAGGCTCCTATCCCTTCATGGATCGCGAGTATGTCGAGATCGAGCGCGGCGACGCCGATGACGTCGGCTTCGAGCCGGCGCTCTTTGTCCAGGCCACGGTCGTCAATGCGTCGCGGCCCGGCTTCGTCGTCGTCAATGCCGGCTACAAGTCCTTCGCGACGGAAGGCGGGCCGCCGGTCGTCGCCCGGCCGGATCTGCCGGGAGCCACCTACAAGCTCATGGGCGACGAGCATGGCGGCGTGACCTTCGATCCGGGCAAGGGACAGGTCGCGCTTGGCCAGACCATCGAGTTCCTCACCCCGCATTGCGACCCGACGATCAACCTCTACGATCGCTATCACTGCGTTCGGGGCGACACGCTGGTGGACATCTGGCCGGTCGATGGCCGTGGTCGCTGACCGGATGATGACGGGAAAGTCGACGTGAAGACGGTCGTTCTCGGCGCGGGTGTGGTCGGCACGGCCACTGCCTATTTCCTCGCGCGGCACGGCCACGATGTCGAGGTAATCGAGCGGCAGCCGGGGGCCGCGCTCGAAACGAGCTTCGGCAATGGCGGCGTCCTGCACGCAAGCGAGGTCGAGCCGTGGTCGGCGCCGGGGATGCCGCTCAAGATCCTCAAATGGCTCGGCAACACGGAGGCTCCGCTTCTCGTCCGCTATCGCGCGCTGCCGAAACTGGTCGGCTGGGGGGCGAAGTATGTCGCCAACTGTTCGCCCGCGCGCTTTGAGCGCAACACCCTCGCCAATCTCGGCCTCGCGCTCCACAGCCTCGCCACCATCAAGGCGATCCGGTCCGAAGTACCCATCGACTACGACATGCGCACGAACGGCGCGCTCCGTGTCTTCACCGAACAGCAGCCCTTCGATGCCGCGGCGCGAACGGCCGAGAAGCTCTCCCGTCACGGACTCGCCTTCGAAACGCTCGACGCCGCAGGCACGGTTCGGCAGGAGCCGGCCTTTGCCGCCTCGGCGGACCGGCTCGCCGGCTCGCTCTATTTTCCCCGCGACGAGATCGGCGACAGCCACAAGTTCACGCGCGGTCTCGCCGCGCATTGCGAGACCCTCGGCGTCCGCTTCCGCTATGGCGCGGCCATAACCGGAGTCCGCGCCGCGGGCGGACGGGTCGAGGCGGTGGCGACCACCGCGGGCGAGGTAACCGGGGACAATTTCGTCGCCGCCCTCGGCAGCTTCACGACGCCCGTTCTGCGACCCCTCGGCATCCGGGTGCCGATCTATCCCGTCAAGGGCGTGAGCATCACCGTGCCGGGCACCGCCTGGCCGGGCAGGGTCCGCACCTGCATCGGCGACGATTCCGGCCTCTACGGGCTTGTCCCGCTCGGCGACCGCCTGCGCGTCGCCGGCTCGGCCGAGATCGACGGGTACGATGCGACCCCAAGCCGGGAGCGCTGCGACGCGATCGTGCGCAAGGTGGCCGCGATGTTCCCGGATTTCGCCGCCTGCTACGATCCCGCCACCGCCCTCTACTGGGGCGGGGTGCGGCCGGTGACGCCGACCGGCACCCCGGTGCTCGACCGCTCGCCGATCCCCAATCTCTTCATCGCCGCCGGCCACGGCCATCTCGGCTGGACGCTCGGCTGCGGCTCGGGCCAGGTGGTCGCGGACATGGTCGCCGGCAAGCCGCCCGCGGTCGACGCGAGCGGCTTTCGCTATGCCAACCAGTGAGAGGTCGGAACCATATGTCCACCAGGAAGGAATGCTACGGGTCGGAGCCGGGTTTTCCGATCTCGATGGCGGTTCGCGCCGGCGATTTCGTCTTCACCTCCGCCCAGGGCGACCATGGGTTCGATCCGGCAAAGGTCCTCTATGACGAGCGCGGCCTGGTCGTCAGCGATGGCAACGACCTGCCGCCCCGCACGGTCGCGGATGAGACCCGGCATACGCTGCGGTTGATTGAGGCAACGCTTCGCGAAGCCGGCTGCACGCTCGACGACGTGGTCGATGTCTCGGTCTGGCTTCGTGACCCCCGCGACTTCCACGAGATGAACGCGGCCTATGGGGAGTTCTTCCGCGAGAATTGCCCGGCTCGCTCGATCTTCCGCATCGATTTCATGTTCGATTGCCGCGTCGAGATAAAGGTCACGGCCTACAGCCCGGCGGGCTGAGGAACTCATGACGCGGGCGCGTTGCCGCTCCGAATCATCTCCGCCGCCTTCTCGGCGATCATCACCACCGGCGAGGCGGTGTTGCCCGAGGTGATCGTCGGCATGATCGAGGCGTCGACGACGCGGAGGCCGCCGACGCCGCGCACCCGGAGCCGCTCGTCGACCACGGCATCGTCGCGGTTGCCCATCCGGCAGGTGCCGACCGGGTGGAAGATGGTGGTGGCGATATTGCCGATGGCGGCGAGCATGTCCGCATCGTCGCTCACCGCCGGTCCCGGCAGGATCTCTTCCGGCGCGTAGCGGCGGAGCGCGTCGGCGCCGGCGAGCCGCCGCACCTGCCGCACGGCCTTGAGCGCCACTTCGCGGTCCCGGTCCGCGCTCAGGTAGTTGAGGCGGATCGCCGGCTGCTCGCCCGGGTCGAGGCTGCGGATGTGGCAGGTACCGCGGCTTTCGGGCCGGAGATTGCAGACCGAGACGGTGACGGCGGGGAAGGGGTGGAGCGGGTCGCCGAGCTTGTCGGTGCTGAGCGGCTGGACGTGATACTCGAGGTCCGGGGTCGCGACGGTCTCGTCGCTCCGCGAGAAGATGCCGAGTTGGCTCGGGGCCATCGACAGCGGGCCGCTCCGGCGGAGCGCATATTCCAGCGCCATGTTCATCTTGCCGAAGCGGCTGTTGGCGAGCTGGTTGAGGGTGCGGGCGCCGATGACGCGGAACACCGTCCTGATCTGGAGATGGTCCTGGAGGTTCCTGCCGACGCCGGGGAGGGCATGGCGGACCGCGATGCCGTGGCCGCGGAGCACATCGGGGTCGCCGATGCCGGACAGCTCGAGCAGCTTCGGCGAGTTGATCGCGCCCGCCGTGAGCAGCACCTCGGCGTCGGCTGCCGCCTGCCGCTCCTCGCCATGCAGCCGGTAGCGGACGCCGGTGGCGCGCCCGCCGTCGATCGTAATCGCGGTGACCAGCGCGCCGGTGATGACGCGGAGGTTGGGGCGCTGGCGGGCAGGGCGGAGGAAGGCCTTCGCCGCGGTCCAGCGGACGCCGTTCCGCTGGTTGACCTCGAAGAAGCCCGAGCCCTCGTTGTCGCCATCGTTGAAGTCGTCGCGGCGGGGAATGCCGATCTCCTCGGCCGCGTCGCGGAAGGCTTCGAGGATGTCCCAGCGGAGCCGCTGGCGCGCGACCTTCCACTCGCCCCCGGCGCCGTGCAGGTCGCTGGCGCCACGGAAATTGTCCTCGGACTTCCGGAACCAGGGGAGGACGTCGTCCCACCCCCAGCCGGCATTGCCAAGCTGCCGCCAGTGGTCGTAATCCGCCGCCTGGCCGCGCATGTAGATCATGCCGTTGATGGCGGTGCAGCCGCCGAGCACCCGCCCGCGCGGGTAGTTCAGCGACCGGCCGTTGAGGCCCGGCTCCGCGTCGGTCCGCATCATCCAGTCGGTGCGCGGGTTGTTCATGCAGTAGAGGTAGCCGACCGGGATGTGGATCCACGGATAGGTCTCGCGGCCGCCGGCCTCCAGCAAGAGGACGCGGATCCGCGGATCCTGGCTGAGCCGGTTGGCGAGGACGCAGCCGGCGGTGCCGCCGCCGGCGATGACGTAGTCGTAGCGTCCGAAGGACTCGGGCGCGGCCATTCCGTTACGTCTCCCCATGCGCTCCGGCCATGCGCGCCCACACCGGCTTCATCGCCTCGGTGAGCTGGCCATAGGTACGGTAGCGCTCCTCGTAGTGCGCCGCCATGCCCGGGTTGGGCAGGAACCGCGCCCGCGTCGCGGTCATGGCGCGGACGGCATCGGGGAGATCGGCGAAGACACCGGCGCCCACTCCTGCGGCGATGGCGGCGCCGAGCGCGCCGGCCTCCGAGCAGGCGGGGACCGATACCGGGATGCCGAGGATGTCGGCGAACATCTGCGGCCAGACTTCGCTCCGCGCGCCGCCGCCGGAGAGCGCCGCGCTGTCGAACCGGACCCCGGCTGAGCGCAGCACGTCGATGTGGCGCCGATGCTCGAAGGCGACGCCCTCGAAAAGCGCGCGGAGCATGTGGCCTTCGCCGTGCCAGCCGGCGACGCCGTAGAAGCCGGCGCGCATCGTCGCGCTGAGCCGCGAGCCGTGGAGATAGGGGTGAAAGTACGGGTCGTCGGCGGCTGGGGTGACGTCGGCCACGAGACGATTGCAGGCCCCGAAAGGGTCGAGGTGATCGCGGTCGCGGTCCACGAACTCCCGCACGTACCATTCGAGGTTGGCGGCGGAGGTGGCGCTTGATTCGATCGCCACGACCCGATCCGCCTCGAAGGCCGAGACCATGAAGACGCGGCGGTCGACGATCGGCCGGCGCGCGACCACCTGGTTGATGCTCCATGTCCCGGCAATGATCGACGCCTGCCCCTCGTCGACCACACCCGAGCCGAGCGCGTTCGCCACCACGTCGAACAGCCCGGCGACCACAGGCGTACCTTCGGCGAGGCCGGTGGCGGCCTCGGCCTCGGCCGTCACCCGCCCGGCGATGTCGGTGGGCCAATGCAGGTCGGGCAGGAGCGGGCCGGCGTCATCGAGGCCATAGGCGGCGAGCAGGTCGTTGTCGTAGGCGCAGTCGGGAAAGCGGACCAGCCCGGCGCCGCTCATGTCCGAAACGTCCGAGGTGCGGCGGCCGGTCAGGCGGTACGTCACGTAATCCTTGCAGAGGAAGGCGGTCTCGGCGCGGGCATAGATGTCGGGCGCGTGGCGGCGGAGCCAGGCGAGCAGCGCGGGCGTCTGGGACGGCCACGGTTCCTGCAGGCAGAGCGCATGGAGCCGCGCGCCGTTGCCGTCGGCGCGGAGCGCTTCGGCAAGCGTTGCCGCGCGGCTGTCGATCGATTGAATCCCGAGGAGTGGCGCACCGGCGCGGTCGAGGAGATAGAGGCCGTTGCCGTGCCCGGCGCAGCCCACCGCCGCGATCGCACCGGGAGGGACTCGGGCCTGGTCGAGGCAGTCGCGGATCACGGCGGCGGCGTTGGCCCAGAGCTCCGCCATGTCGCGTTCGACATGGCCGGGCGCCGGCGTCGAGGACGCGCCCTTCCGTTCGCTTGCCGCGCGCTGGCGGCCGGCAGCGTCGAACAGCACCGCCTTGATGACGGTGTTGCCGGCGTCGAGGCCGAGGAGGAGCCCCCCCGTGTCAGCCACTCCGGTAGATCTCCCAAGCCTCGTCGCCCGAGACGCCGCGGTGGATCATTGCCATCAGCGCCGCGACGACTCGCTTCGGGTTCTCATGCTGGTAGATGTTCCGGCCATAGACGAGGCCCTGCGCGCCTTGCGCGAGGAGCGCCGCCGACTTGCCGAAGACCGCACGGAGATCCTCCTTGCCGCCGCCGCGGACCAGCACCGGCACGCGGGCGGCCTCAATGACGCGGTGGAAATCGGCCGGGTCGCCGGTGGGGTCGGCCTTGATGATGTCGGCGCCCATCTCGGCGGCGAGCCGCACCAGCGGCACGATCTTCTCGACGTCGCCATCGACCTGGTAGCCGCCGCGGACATCGTTCGGCAGCATGACCAGCGGCTCGATCATCAGCGGCATGCCGTATCTCGAGCACGCCGCGCGGGTGGCGGCAATGTTGGCGACGCACTGCCGGAACAGCTCGGGCTCGTCCGGCAGCATGAACAGGTTCACCACCGCGCAGGCGGCGTCCATCTCCAGCGCCCCGATGATCGGCTCGTCGCGGTTCTGGAGTTCCGCCCACATCGCCCGGTGGCGGCGGTCGTTGTAGGGGTTGCCCATGTCGAGCCGCATGACCAGCGCCGGCTTGTCCCGCTCCGGCCGCGACTGGAGCAGGTCGGCCTGGCCGTAGTTCATCTGGATCGCGTCGGGGCCCGCGGCGATCAGCTGGTCGACGACGCCGCCGATGTCCTCCAGACCCGGCATGAAGGTCGGCTCGTTGCAGACGCCGTGATCGATGGCGACGTCGAGGCAGCGGCCGTTCCTGAACAGGCGGTTCATTCGCGCCTTCGGGCTTATGCGCATGCGAGACTCCATGTCGGGTTCCGGTCGCGTTCGGCGAGGATCGCCTCGCTCAATCCGTGGTCGCGGGCAAGGCGGGCGCGGAAGGCGCGCTCCTCGACGGCGGCCTTCTCAGCCGTCCAGCCGAGTTCCTCGGCGAGGATCGTGGTCGCCCGGCTGATTGCGTTCGACGACAGGCTGCCGGTGATCGCGACCGACATGCGGCGCTGGAGAAGATCGCCGAGCGAGCGGGGGTATTCGTGCCGGATGAGGTAGCGCATCTCGGCCTCGGTGTAACAGGTGCCGGGGAGGGGATCGTCGGGCCGGCTGCGGCAGAAGGCGAGGATGGCGGGGGCGTTGGCGCCGTAGTGGGACACCGCGTGCGCGGCGCGCGGCGCGGTGACGCCGAACTCGGTGGCCAGCCGCGCGACGAGCGCCTCGCGCCCGGCGTCGTCGAGCGGGAATCCGACGCCGCCGCCGATCTGCCGGTCCTCGGTGCCTGTCTTCCGCGTCATGCCGAGGATGGCCAGCGCCCGGTCCGCCGCCTGCTCGCCGAAGGCGCGGAACGTCGTCCACTTGCCGCCGACCAGGCAGAGCGTCGGCGGTTTGCCGTCGATCTCGGCGACGAAATGATCGCGCGAGATGCGGCCGGTGAAACTCGCCTCGCTCCGCGGCAGCGGCCGGACCCCGCTATAGCGATAGACGATGTCCTCCGGCCGTACCGCGATGCCGGGGAAGACGTAGGACAGCGACTTGAGGATGTAGTCGACCTCGTCGTCCTCGCAGCGCACGTCGCCCGGCTTGTCGACGCGGATGTCGGTCGAGCCGAGGAGCACCCGGCCGAGATAAGGGAACAGGATGCAGACCCGGCCGTCGAGGTTCTCGAAATAGATCATGTGGCCGTTGAGCGCGCGGAGCAGGCCTGGATGATCGAGGATGAGGTGCGAGCCCTTGGTGCCGCCGACGAACGGCGTCGGCCGGTTGCCGTCAGTGGCAAGCGCGGCATTGGTCTCGTCCAGCCAGGCGCCGGTTGCGTTGACGATCAGGTCCGCCGTCACCGCGAATTCGGCACCGCCGAGCGTGTCGGCGAGCACGAGCCGGCCTCCCTCCCTACGCGTCGCGTCGAGGTGGTTGATGGCGAGCGCACGCGGGTCCGCCGCGAGCCCGTCGAGGATCAGCTCGATGCCGAGTCGTTCGGGATGGCTGATCCAGGCGTCGTGGTAGGTCGCCGAGAAGCGCGCCGACGGGGGCAGGTCTGGCCACAGCGCCGCCGTCGCGTCGCGGCCGCGAAACACATGCCGCGGCATGGTCCGGCGCTCCCGCGAGAGAAAGTCGTAGAAGGCGAGCCCGGTCTTGACGGCGAGCGCCCCGCGCTCTGCCGGCTGGCTCCGCAAGCGGAGAACCCCGAAGGCGCTGTTGAGCAACCCGCTGAAGACGTGCTGGATCGGCACCGTGGTCGGCAGCGGGCGGACGAAGTGCGGGGCGTTCCTGAGGAGCGCATCCCGCTCGCGGAGCGATTCGCGGACAAGCGCGATCTCGCCATTCTCGAGGTAGCGCAGGCCGCCATGAATCATGCGCGACGGCGCCGAGCTGCAGGCGCCGCAGAAGTCGCCGCGGTCGACGAGGAGGACGCGAACGCCCTGCAGCGCCAGTTCGCGGAACGTGCTGATGCCATTGATGCCGCCGCCGACGACGATCGCCTGCACCTCAGGGTTCGCCTTCAGCTCGGCGAGCATGTCTTCCCGCGTTCGGGCCATAGACGATCCGTCGCCGGCGCGCACGCCGGCCTCTCTCCTGTCGATGTCGCGCCTCTTACCCGTGGATGCCGGCCAGGTGACGCGTCGCTGCCGCACTGATCCCGGCGAGTTCGGCTTCGCCGAGCCGGATCGAGCCGGCGCGTGCGTTCTCCTTCGCCTGGTTCGGATTCCTTGCCCCGCAAAGTGCAAACGTGATGCCCGGCTGGCGAATCGTCCAGGCGATCACGATTTCCGCGACGCTGGCGCCGTGCGCCTTCGCGATCGGCGTCACCTCCGTCGCGAATTCGGCCGCCTTCCGGCGGTTCTCTGCACTGAAGCGCGGGTCGTTGATGCGGAGGTCATCGCCGTCGAATGTCCGCTCCGGGCCGATCTTTCCGGTGAGGAGCCCGAGCGCCAGCGACGAGTAGCTGAGGATCGACACGCCGTTCCGTGCGCAGAGCGGGGCAATCTCCGCCTCGATGTCGCGGTGGACCATGCTGTACTGCTCCTGCACCGCGTCGAGCCCGCCGACGGCAAGGTACGCCTTGAGGTCGGCCGTGGTGAGGTTGCTCGCGCCGATGGCCCGGATCTTCCCGGCCCGCTTCAGGTCCTCGAGCGCGCCCATCGTCTCGGCAATCGGGGTCGTCGGGTCCTGCCAGTGGGTGATGTAGAGGTCGATATGGTCCGTCCGGAGCCGCCGGAGACTCTGGTCGAGTTCGTGGGCGATGGATTCAGGGCCGAGGTAGCGGTGCACCGGCTTGCCGTCCTGGTCGAAGAAGTGGTTGCCCTTCGTCGTATGCCACACCAGCCCGCACTTCGTCGCGAGCACCACTTCGTCGCGCCGCCCGGCGATCGCCTTGCCGACGATCTCTTCCGAGCGGCCCATGCCATAGGCCGGAGCGGTGTCGATGAGCGTCACCCCGGCATCGATGGATTCGCGGATCGCGCCGATCGATGCCCTCTCGTCGGTGCCGCCCCACATCCAGCCGCCGATCGCCCAGGTGCCGAGGCCGATCGCGGAGGCGCGAATGCCGGAGTTGCCGATCTCGCGGAGTTCCATGGAAGACAGTGCGACGGTGTCGATCATTTGCCCATCATCCTCAGGACGTCGTTTGCGGTTGCTTCATCGAGCACCATCGCCTTCACATGCCCGCCGCGAAGGGCGGCACAGATCGGCGCCACCTTGTTGGCGCCGGCGGCGACGCCGATGGTGAAGGGAATCGCGTCGAGCTCGGCCGGGCTCATGGCCACAAGGCGGGCATTGAGCTCGTAGTCGCAGACCTCGCCGTCGCTGTCGATCAGGTGGGCGAGCAGCTCCCCCGCGGCGCCCGCCTTTTCGATCTCGGCGCGGTCGCCGCGCGACGTCGGGTGGAGGTCGTAGTAGCTCGAGTCGCCGGAGAGGATGGAGCCGATGCCGAGCACCGCGATACGCGCCTTCCGCGCGCGTCCGAAGACATCGGTGACCGACTTCATCTTCATCAGCATCTTCTTCTCGGCGACGCTGTCGGCGAAGAGGGGCGCGTGGATGAGGAAGGCCTGGCCGCCGAGCTTGTCGGCCATCTGGGTCGCGACGTGGTTGACGTCGGTATAGTGCTTGCCCTGGACGCAGCCGGTCGCCGGCACGACTTCGACCGAGAATGTCTTCTCCGGGTTCATCATCTCGACCACCGCGCTCACGCCCTTGCCGCCGGTGATGCAGACGGTATCGCCGTCCTGGAGGCGCTCGAGGAGGAGGCTGGCGGCCGCCGCGCCGACCTGGTGGAGGATGGTGTGGGGATTTGGCGAAGCGGTCGGCGTGATCCGCACCGTCTCCAGCCCGGTCGCCTCCCGGAAGCGGGCCTCGAGGTCGAACAGCGCCTGGTACTGGCTGCGGATGGTGATCTCGACCATCCCCATCTCGCGGCCCTGCTTGATGAGGCGGTTGACCTTGGCGTGGGAGAGCTTGGTGAGCTTGGCGATCTCGGCCTGGGTGATGCCCTCCTGGAAGTGCATCACCAGCACGCTGTAGATCTGCCGGGCGGCCTCGTAGCGCTGGAAGTCGTTCGATATCCGCATGATTCCCTCACCGCATCTTGTGGCGGTGAAGGTAATGGTCGAACGCGACCGCGGCGAGCAGGATCGAGCCGCGGATGATGTCCTGCCAGTAGACCGAGACGTCGAGGAGGGCGAGCGAGCTCGATACGACCGAGAGCAGCACCGCGCCGAGAATGGCGCCGAGGATGGTGCCCTGGCCGCCGGACAGGCTCGCCCCGCCGATCACCGCCGCGGCGATGACGTTGAGCTCCATGCCGATGCCGAAGGTCGGCTGGGCCGAGCCGAAGCGGGCCATGTAGATGATGCCGGCGAAGCCCGCCAGCGTCGAGCAGAGCACGGTCGTGAAGAAGATCACCCGCTTGGTGCGGATGCCGGAATAGGCCGCCGCCTTCTCGTTGCTGCCCGTGTAGAAGATCTTGCGGAAGGCGGTCGAGCGCCGGAGCAGGAAGTCGAAGACGATGACGAAGACGACGAAGATGATGATGACGAACGGAATGACGCCGATCGAGCCCTGGCCGATGAACTTGAACTCCGGCGGCAGGGTGAACAGGCCGAGCGGCCGGCCGCCGGTGAAGAGCAGGCAGGCGCCGCGGGCGATCACCATGAAGGCGAGCGACACGATGAAGTGATGGAGGCCGATGCGGGTGACGCAGAACCCCATCGCCGCGCCGATGCCGGCCGAGGCCAGGATCGCTATGCCCGAGGCGAGCCAGGGATCGACGCCCTCCAGGAACAGCCAGCCGGCCAGCACCATGGCGAAGGCGACCACCGAGCCGACCGAGAGGTCGATGCCGCCCGAGATCAGGAGGATCGTCATGCCGACGACGACGATGCCCTCGACGGCGAAGGCCATCGTCATCGCCCGCATGTTCTCCCAGCTGAGGAAGTAGGGCGAGGCGAAGCTCATCGCTGCGAAGAGGAGGAGGATGACGAGGACCAGCCCGGCCTCGCGGGCGCGCACGAGCCGGCCGAGCGTGGAACCGCGTCCGGAGGTCCGCGCCGCCGGTTCGTTGCGGAGGTGATGCGCGGCCTCGCTCAATGGAGTGTCTCCGACGGGTTGCCCGATGGCGGCTCGGCGCGCTCGGTGAAGGAGGCGAGCCGGATGATGTTCTCCTCGGTCAGCCCGTCGCCTTCGACCGTGCCGTTGATCTCGCCCTCGCGCACCACCAGGACGCGGTCGCAGAGGCCGATCAGCTCCGGCAGCTCCGAGGAGACGACCACGATGCCCACGCCGCTCCGCGCCAGGTCGCGAAGGATGCGGTGGATCTCGGCCTTGGCGCCGACATCGACGCCGCGGGTGGGCTCGTCGAGGAAGATGATGCGCGGGTTGACGGACAGCATCTTGGCGATCGCCACCTTCTGCTGGTTGCCGCCCGAGAGCGAGGAGACCGGATCGTGGATGTCGCCGCGCTTGAGCCCGAGGCGGTCGCCGAGCCGGTTGGCCTGCGCGTCCTCCTTCTCGGCATCGATGGTGCCCCACGGGGTCGACACCTGGCGGAGATCGATGGCCGCGACATTGGCCGCGATCGACAGGTCGAGGAAGACGCCGTCGCCCTTCCGGTCCTCCGAGAGATAGACGACGCCGCTGTCGATGCTGTCGCGGTAGCTGCGGATGGGGAAGGGCTTGCCGTCGATGACCACCTCGCCGGTCGTGCCCTCGTGCAGGCCGCAGATGCCCTTGACGATCTCGCTGCGGCCGGCGCCGATTAGGCCGGCCATGCCGAGGATCTCGCCCCGCCGGAGGTCGAAGGCGACGTCATGGAAGCGGCGGTGGTCGGTGAGACCCCGCACCGTCATCAGCGGCCCGGGTAGCCGCTCGGCCTCGCTCTGCTTGGGCGGGTAGAGCTTGCCGATGACCCGGCCGACCATGTTGTTGACGATGTAGTCCGGGCCGATCTCGGCGACCTCGGCGGTGGCGACGCGGCGCCCGTCGCGAAAGATCGAGACCCGGTCGCAATTCTCGAAGATCTCCACGAGGCGGTGGGAGATGTAGATGATCGAGATGCCGCGGGCGGCGAGCTGGCGCATGATGCCGAAGAGCACCCGCGCCTCGCGCTCGGTCAGCGCGGCGGTCGGCTCGTCGAGAATCAGGATGCGGCAGTCGAGCGTCAGCGCCTTGGCGATCTCGACCAGCTGCTGCTGGGAGATCGAGAGCGTGCCGACGAGAACGGTGGGGTCGATCGGGCTGAGCTGCGCCAGCGCCTCGCGGGCCCTTACGAACAGGTCCTGGTAGTTCATGAGCCACTTTCGGCTCCTGTTGATCTCCGCCATGAAGATGTTCTCCGCCACCGTCACGTCCGGGCAGAGTGCGATCTCCTGGTGGACGAAGCCGATGCCGAGCTCCTGGGCTCGGGCGGGCGAACTGATCTCGACCGGCTCGCCGTTGAGGCGGATCTCGCCGCTGTCGGGCCTGAGGATGCCGTCGATGATGTTCATCAGCGTCGACTTCCCCGCCCCGTTCTCGCCGGCGATGGCATGCACCTCGCCGCGCCGAAGCTCGAAGTCGACCTCGCGCAGCGCCTGGATCGCGCCGAACGACTTGCTGACGTTGCTGATTGTGAGAACGATGTCTTCGGACATCAGCCGCAACTCCGCGCCGCGCCGGGCAGCCGGCCGCTTGCCGGGCCGGCCTGCCCGCCGCAGGTTGCGGCGGGCGTGCCTCTCTCAATGTCTTGGCGTCGGTCCGGGGACTAACGGCCTTCCATGTAGACGTTGAGGTCGAAGTCGTCGGCATTGTCCTTCGTGATCACGGCGAAGCCGTTGTCGATGAAGGGGATGCCGCCCGGGTTGAAGCCGGAGCGCTTGTAGTCGTTGAACGGGTCGATAAGTTCGGGGTGCGCAGCAAGGAACGTCGCGAGGAACCCGACGTAGCCCTGGATGCCCTGGTTGGGGTTCAGCGCCTTGTGGATGTTGCCCGCCTTGATGTGCTCGAGCGTCGTCGGCGTCACGTCGGCATGCATGATGATGACGTTGGACTTCGCCTCGAGCTTGGCGGCGACGGCGCCTTCGGCCGAGCCGGCTTCCGGGATCCAGAGCGCGCCGAGATTCGGGTTGGCCTGGATCATGGCGAGCGTCGCCTGGTAGGCCTTGTTCGAATCCTGGTTGGACGCCTGGCGGCCCACCAGCTTCATGTCGGGGTAGTTCTTGCCGAGGTAGTCGATGAAGGCGGTGACGCGGAGGTCGTGGTTGCTCTGGCCGGGATTCTCGAGCACCGCATACTCGCCCTTGCCGCCGAGCAGTCCGGCGAGTTCCTCGGCCGCGTACTTGGCTTCGGCCAGGTTGTCCGAGGTGATGTAGGAGACGCGCTTCGAATTGGGCGAGTCGGCGGCGAAGGTGACGATCGCCACGCCGCTTTCGATGGCGCGGTTGATCGGCTCGATGAAGGGGTCGGCCTGCATCGGGTGGAGCAGGATGCCCTTCGGCTGCTTGACGAGGTCCTGCTCGAAGGAGGCGATCTGCTTGGTGATGTCGTAGTCGGGCGTGCCCGAGAACACCACTTCGCAGCCCATGGCCTCGGCGGCCTGCTTGAAGCCCTCGTACACCGGCACCCAGTAGGGGTGGGCCGAGACCATCACGTTCATGATGTAGGTGTCGCCCGGCGCGCAGGCGAACTTGCTCTCGGCGGAGGCCGGAGCCTGCGCGAGGCCGATGGCGGCGGCGACGACGGCCGACGCTGCGAACGTCATTCGTAGAGTCTTCATTTCGGTTTCCTCTCCCGATCGGCGGGGTCTGTTCGCGCCCCGCCTGTGCAAGAAATTTCAGTCAACGATTTTTATTGCAACGGACCGTAGTTTGCTTCCAGCGGGGTTGTCAAGCGGGTGCGGGAGTGCGCACGGCTGCGACCCGCCGGACGGGCGGCGAGGGGTTCGGAGGTCGTTGTCGTTACGGGGAGAGGGGCCCGGGAGCCAGCGGCTGTTCGGCGCACTACCGGTCCGGCAGCCAATTGCACGCCGGCCTCACCAGCCGCTGCGTCCCGCTTGCGCGCCTAGGAGAGGATCACCTGGATTCCCGCCCATGCGTCCTTCGAGGCCCGCGCGAAACGCGCGGGCACCTCAGGATGAGGACGTCGGTGTTTCCCCAAACCTCACAAGGACTTGTGTCGTGCCTGGAGCT
>JALHRF010000109.1 GCA_022841545.1 Bauldia sp.
CAAATTTTTTGCACTGGACAAAGGCGCGAGAGAAAAATCGTCCGGATCGGGATTCGCACGCCTTGGATCGGACGGCGCACGCGTGACCGTCACGGGCCGGCTAACCGGCCCGTCGGCGGTAAAAGGGCTTGTGTTTTCATGGCAGTGTCGATTGACTGCCGCCGCTGTTGAGAACGCTCGTTTGGAAAAGCCCTTCGCCCATGCGTCTTTCCCGCTACTTCCTGCCCACTCTTCGCGAGACGCCGAAAGAGGCGGAGATCGTCTCACACCGGCTGATGCTGCGTGCGGGGCTGGTCCGCCAGCAGGCGGCCGGCATCTATTCCTGGCTGCCGCTCGGCAAGCGGGTGCTGGCGAACATCGAGCGGATCGTGCGCGAGGAGCAGAATCGCGCTGGTGCCATCGAGATCCTTATGCCGACCGTCCAGCCGGCCGATCTCTGGCGCGAGAGCGGCCGCTACGACGACTACGGCAAGGAAATGCTTCGGATCGAGGACCGGCATGAGCGTGACATGCTCTACGGCCCGACCAACGAGGAAATGGTGACGGAGATCTTCCGCGCCTATGTCAGCTCCTACCGGGCGCTGCCGCTCAACCTCTACCATATCCAATGGAAGTTCCGGGACGAGGTTCGCCCGCGCTTCGGCGTCATGCGCGGCCGCGAGTTCCTGATGAAGGACGCCTATTCCTTCGACATCGACGAGGCCGCCGCGCGCCTCTCCTACAACCGGATGTTCGTCGCCTATCTGCGCACCTTTACACGCATGGGCCTTACGGCGATCCCGATGCGCGCCGAGACCGGCCCGATCGGCGGCGACCTGAGCCATGAGTTCCTGGTCCTCGCCGAGACCGGCGAGTCCGGCGTCTTCTGTCATCGCGATCTTCTCGGCACGCCCGTTCCCGGCAACGACGTCGACTACGCTGCGGACCTGACCCCGCTGATCGCGCCTTGGACCTCGCTTTATGCCGCGACCGAGGATGTGCACGACGCCGATCGCTTCGCCGCCGAGGTTCCGGAAGACAAGCGTCTCCACACCCGCGGCATCGAGGTTGGCCAGATCTTCTATTTCGGCACGAAGTATTCGGTGCCGATGAAGGCCATGGTCGCCGGGCCTGACGGTGTCGAGCGTCCCATTCATGGCGGATCCTATGGTATTGGCGTCTCGCGACTCGTCGGCGCGATCATCGAGGCGTCGCATGACGACGCGGGCATCGCTTGGCCGGACAGCGTTGCGCCCTTCGCTGTTGGCCTGATCAACCTGAAGCCGGGCGATATGCCTACGGACGCTGCGGCAGAAGGCCTCTACGAGCGCCTTACGAACGCCGGAATCGAAGTCCTCTACGATGATCTGGACAATCGTGCCGGCGCGAAGTTCGCGACGATGGATTTGATTGGCCTGCCGTGGCAGGTCATTGTGGGGCCGAAGGGAATCGCTTCGGGCGAGGTCGAGGTGAAACGGCGCGCGACCGGGGAACGGGAGACGCTGAGCATCGATGGTGCAGTCAACCGACTCCTTGCCGGCGCGAGTGGCTGAACGCCATCCGGCGAGCCAACCGACGACGCCGGCGAAGGCCGCCGCGCCGCCAACCGGCACGCGGGCCTTCTCGCGTTTCGAGTGGCTGATCGCGGGACGGTACCTTCGCGCCCGCCGGCGCGAAGCTTTCATCTCGGTCATCGCCGGCTTCTCCTTCATCGGCATCATGCTCGGCGTAGCGACGCTGATCATCGTCATGGCCGTGATGAACGGCTTCCGCGCGCAGCTGATCGACAAGATTCTGGGTCTCAATGGGCACCTGATCATCCAGCCCATCGATACGTCATTGACCGACTACGCCGCTGTGTCGGAGCGGATTTCTGGCGTCGGCGGGGTGATCTCGGTCGTGCCGCTGGTGGAGGGGCAGGCGCTCGCCAGCGGCAGCAATACCTCCAGCGGGGTCATCGTCCGCGGCATTCGCGATTCCGATCTGCCCAAGGTGCGCGGCGTCGCAGACAACGTGAAGCTCGGCACGCTCGAGAACTTCTCGGTGTCGGAGGGCATCGCTATCGGCACGCGACTGGCCGCCGCGCTCGGCGTTTCCATCGACAGCAACGTCACGATCGTTTCGCCGCGCGGCAACATCACGCCGCTCGGCGTGACGCCGCGGATCAAGGCCTACCCGGTGGTGGCGATCTTCGAGATCGGCATGTCGGAATACGACTCGAGTTTCGTCTTCATGCCGTTCGCCGAGGCACAGGCGTATTTCAATCTTGACGACGAGGCGAGCGCCATCGAGGTCTATCTCCAGAACCCCGACAGCGTCGATGCGCTCCGGCCGGCAATCGAGGAGGCGGCCGAGCGTCAGATACTCCTGTCGGACTGGCAGCAGCGAAATTCGACGTTCTTCTCCGCCCTCCAGGTCGAGCGGAACGTGATGTTCCTGATCCTCAGCCTGATAATCCTGATCGCTGCCCTCAACATCATTTCCGGGCTGACGATGCTGGTGAAGGAGAAAGGCCACGCCATTGCCATCCTGCGCACGATGGGGGCGACGCGGGGCGCGATCATGCGGATCTTCTTCATCATCGGCTCCTCGATCGGCACGATCGGCACATTGGCCGGTTTCGCGCTCGGCGTCCTCATTTCACTCAACATCGAGACACTTCGCGGCTGGATCGCCGGCTTGACGAGCTCCGACGTCTTCTCGCCGGAACTCTATTTCCTCAGCCAGCTTCCGGCCGAGATGGACGCCACCGAGACGATCACCGTGATCGTCATGGCGCTCGCCCTGTCGTTTCTCGCCACCATCTATCCGGCCTGGCGGGCCGCCCGGCTCGATCCGGTCGAAGCACTGCGGTACGAATGAACGCCGGGCCGCAACTGGCAACGACCCGGACACGGACCCCGATCCTTCGACTGGTCGGGGTCGAGCGTCACTACACCGATGCGGCCGGCAAGCTTACCGTGCTCGACAAGGCCGACCTCGAGGTCTTTCCGGGCGAACTGGTGGCGCTCGCCGCGCCATCCGGCGCCGGGAAGTCGACGCTCCTCCACATCGCCGGCCTTCTCGAACGTCCGGACGGGGGCGACGTGATGATCGGCGGCCGCTCCGCCGGGAGCCTCTCCGATGCCGAGCGCACGGCCATACGCCGCATCCAGATCGGCTTCGTCTACCAGTTCCATCATCTCCTCGGCGAGTTCACCGCGCTTGAGAACGTCGTCATCCCGCAGTTGATCCGGGGGCTTTCCCGCAAGCTGGCGGAACAGCGCGCCGTTCAGCTCCTGTCCTACATGCGGGTCAAGGAACGGGCGACGCATCGCCCGTCGGAGCTGTCGGGGGGCGAGCAGCAGCGTGTGGCCATCGCGCGCGCCGTCGCCAACGCGCCGCGGCTGCTGCTTGCCGACGAGCCGACCGGAAATCTCGATCCGACCACGGCCGGCTACGTGTTCGATGCGCTGGCGAAGCTGGTGCGGGCGTCCAAGGTCGCCGCGCTGATCGCCACGCACAATCATGAGCTCGCCGGGCGCATGGACCGGCGCATCACGCTTCGTCAGGGCAAGGTGGTCGAGATGGAATAGGAGGCTCGCGGATGTCCATCCGCTTCGCCATCCCGCTTCTGTTCATCGGGTTCCTCCCAGCCGGCGCGGTTGCGGGGGAGGTTCGTGCCGAGGCCGTGGTCGCCGCTACGGTCCCGGCTGAGGATGCGGAGCCCGAGCCGGAGCTGACGCGGGCGACGATCTGCAGCCTGATCGACGAGGCGGCGCACCGTCATCGCCTCCCGATCGGCTTCTTCACCCGGCTGCTCTGGAAGGAAAGCCGGTTCCGGCCGAACGCGCTCAGTCCGAAGGGTGCGCAGGGCATTGCCCAGTTCATGCCCGGGACGGCGGCGCTCCGCGGTCTGGACGATCCCTTCGATCCGCTCGAAGCGATTCCGGCTTCCGCCCTTTATCTCCGCGACCTCGCCGACCGTTTCGGCAATCTCGGTCTTGCTGCCGCGGCCTACAATGCCGGCGAGAAACGCGTCACCGACTGGCGCGCGGGCACAGGCGGGTTGCCCTACGAGACGCGGGACTACGTCATTTCGATCACCGGCCTGTCCGCCGAGGACTGGAATGTGCCGGGCGCTGCGCTGAAGCCGGTCGAACGTGGCTTGCCGCCCGATGATCGGCCGCCCGGCTCGTGTCTGGGCGTGGCGGCGCTGCTCGGCAAGTCGAAAGCCGGCATGGAGGTGGTGGCGAACTACCCCAAGGCAGACTGGGCGCCCTGGGGCGTTCAGGTCGCCGGTAATTTCTCGCTCAATCGGGCGATGGCAAGCTATGCCGCGCTGCAGACGCGGCATGGCGACATCATCGGCGGCCAGGCGCCGATGGTCGTCCGCGCCGTGAACCGGAGCCGGGGGAGCGCCCCGGTATTCCAGCTCAGGGTGCCGGCCCAGACCCGCGAAGAGGCGGGCGATCTTTGCGTGCGATTGAAGGCCGCGGGTGCAGCCTGTGTGGTTCTCAAGACTGCGGAGTGACAACGGGCCGCCGCGCCGTTGGCTGCATTTCGACGACCGGCCCGGAGACGGCGACTTCGGCCCCTCGGTCTCGGGCTTTCGACCGGAGGCCGATACGGGCTGCCCTACAGCGCCGATGTCTGGTAGCGTCCCGCGTTGGGTGCGGGAAGCGTGCGTATGGCGTTCCTGAAGTTCTTTGGGCTGGCCACCGTGTTTGCGGCGTTCCTGGCGTCGTCGTCCGTCGTCCAAGCCGGTGACGATGACTTCTATGCTGTGCCGCCATCGCTGGTTGCCGGGCCGCCGGGTTCGCTGGTTCGCCTGCAGGGGCGCCCGGACGTCGAGGTCACCCGCTCCTTCGTTTGGCGGATTCTCTACCGCTCGGTGAGTTTCACGGGACAGCCGATCGTCGTCTCGGCGACGGTGCTGGTGCCGTTTGGCGCGCCGCCGGCTGAGGGCTGGCCGGTGATTGCCTGGGCCCATGGTACCACCGGCATCGTCCCCAAATGCGGCCCGTCGAAGCTCCCCGACCCGCTGGTCCGTATCCCCGGCATCAACCAGGCCATCACGGAGCGCTACGTCATCATCGCCACCGACTATCCCGGTCTCGGCGTCGGCCCGGCCCACCCGTTTCTCGTCGGCGAGAGCGAGGGCAGGGCCGTACTCGATTCGATACGCGCCGTTCAGGCGATGCCCGAGGCCCATGCCGGTCGCCGGACGGCGCTACTCGGATTCTCGCAAGGCGGCCATGCTATCCTCTGGGCCAACCAGATCGCGCCGCACTATGCGCCGGAACTCGACCTGATCGGTGTCGCGGCGCTCGCCCCGCCAACCTATCTCGGCGAGCTCTTCACCGACGACTACGATGAGCTGTCCGGCAGAATTCTCACGGGTCTTGTCCTCGAATCCTGGTCGGACCCTTCAGTCTACGACATTCCCATCGACTCGATGATCTGGCCGAAGGAGTACGCCCCCTTCCGCAAGATCGGCGACAATTGCATCGACCTCGTCCAGGACGAGATCAGCGATCTCGCCCAGAACCGCAGGATCCCGAAGGACTTCCTGAAGGCCGACCCGGCGACGGCGCCGCCCTGGAGCCGGTTCATGGTGGAAAACGTCCCGTCGTCGAGCCGGAGCGCGGTGCCGTTCTACATCGCGCAAGGTACCGCGGATACGACGGTCGATCCGCCGGTAACCTACAAGTTCATACGCCGGATGTGCGAGGCAGGCACGGTCGTGCAGCTGGAGAGGTTTCCCGGCAAGACGCATACGAAGCTGCCCAAGGCGGCACAGGGAAGCGCGATGGAGTGGATCGGCGACAGGTTCGCCGGCCATCCGGCGCCGGACACCTGCTGAGGTTCGCTATCCGCTGATATAGCAGTCGTTCTTGCAGGAGACCCGCATCTCGACGCCGAACAGAGCCTTCATGAAGGCCAGGCCGCCGAAGATGCCCAGAACCATTGCGGCGAGCGCCGGAAGCGCATGCGGGGAGAACAGTGGGGCGGCATAGAGGACGAGCACGTCGTTGCCGCCCGGCGCCATCGCGGCGCCCAGGCCCATCAGCGCGCCGCCCCCGACGTTCCGCATCCAGTCGGCGCGCGGCCTGAGATCGAGGCGGAAGCTCCCGCGCTGGAACGTCGAGGCGAGCATGCCGGCGAGGACCGCGAGGAGTAGCAGCCAGCGTCCCGTGGCCGGCCACGCTTTCGTACCCAGCGCGCCCTCGATGACCACTTCGAAGGTCGAGGTGTAGCCGGCCGAACCGAAGAGCAGATAGATCGCGGCGCCACAGAGCCCCACGAGCAGCGCCGCCGTCGAAAGCCGGTACTTCGGGGCGAGCAGCCGCTCTCGCAGGGAGACGCCGGTATCCCGCCGCCGCCAGAGCCGGATCAGTTCATAGACGGCGAGCGCGCCGAGCACCGCGAGGATCACGATTGCCCAGTTGGCGACCGTGCCGAACCGGGTCTGCGCCGGCATCGGCCGCTCGACCGCCCCGAGTCCGATGAGCCAGACGAAGACGAGAACGCCGAGGCCGAAGCCGGCGACCGTCGCCGCCATCCGGCCCTCGCCGTCGGCGAGCCGCGTCATCGTCGAGTAGGCGCAGGCGCCGTTGATGCCGGCTCCGGCGCCGAACAGGAACCCGCCGGCGACCGCGGTCGCCGTCAATGCCCAGCCGCCGAGATAGGGGCCGCCTGGGGCCGTCAGCCAGAAGAAGGGGAGGGTGACCAGGATCACCCAGAGCATGCTCTTGCCGATGCTCGCTGCCATGAAACCGGTCCGCGCGTGCTGGAACTCGGCAACGGCGCGCACGGCGCAGACACTTGCCCGGTGCGCGGCAAAGCCGAGGACGAAGGCGAGAACGATTGCCACGGCGAGCGCCATTAAGGCTCCCTTTCCCGTCTGGATGCATAGCCGGTGACGGCGTTTCCGGCAGCTACGTCCCTCTTCGGCGCCCGGTTTCGCGTTCCCTGGCTGACATTGTCACGCCCCATCGCTATATGAAGCCCCAGAGCGACGGGCCGGAAATCGGCCCGGCGCCGGTTGGCTATTGGTCGGGCGGGCTACGGTATCATGGCGGAACTGGACATCGATACCAGACGGCGAAGGCTCAGGTTTCGCGCCTGGCATCGCGGCATCCGGGAAACCGACCTGATCATGGGCCGCTTCGCAGACGCGCATCTCGATAGCTTCACGATGGACGACATCGCCGATTTCGAAGGGCTCCTCGACATACCCGACCGGGACATCCTCGACTGGGTCACGGGCGCTGCCCCGGTGCCCGACAGCCAGCTCACGCCCATGCTTTCCCGAATTCTCGTTTTTCACGGAACCCGCTGACATGCCCGTCGCCAAGCCTGCCGCACCGCTTGCGGCCCTGAAACGCCGCGAGGCGGTGACGTTCGCCTCCGTCCCCGACGGGATGGTGGGCAAGGTGCTCGGCGACCTTGGGTCCGATGGCGGCGGCCGCCTGATCTTCGTTGCCCGCGATGGCCAGCGGCTCGCCGAGGTGGAGCGAGCGATCCGCTTCTTCGCTCCGGCGGTCGAGATCCTCGACTTCCCGGCCTGGGACTGTCTGCCCTATGACCGCGCCTCGCCGAACTCCGCCGTGGTTGCGACCCGGATGGCGACGCTTGCGGCGTTGCACGGCGAATCCAGGGCGCCGCAGATCGTGCTCACCACGGTCAACGCCATCCTCCAGCGGGTTCCCGCTCGCGCGTTCGTGGCGCGGGGATCGCTGTCGCTCGCAGGCGGCTCGATCAGTCCGATGGACGGGATCGTCCGGTGGCTGGAGACCAACGGCTTCCTGCGGAGCGCCACCGTCCGCGAGCCCGGAGAATATGCGGTCCGTGGCGGCATACTCGACCTCTACCCGGCCGGGGAGGTCGAGCCGGTCCGGCTGGATTTCTTCGGTGACACGCTCGAGACCATTCGCGGTTTCGATCCGGAAACGCAGCGGAGCACGACGGCGCGGAAGCGCATCGACCTCGTGCCCGCGAACGAGATGCTGCTCACCCCGGACTCGATCGCCCGGTTTCGCGAGCGCTATGTGTCGCTGTTCGGGGCGGCCGACCGTGGCGATCTGCTCTATCAGTCGGCGAGCGAAGGGCGGCGTTATGTCGGCATGGAGCATTGGCTTCCGCTTTTCTCGGAGGCGCTGGAGACGCTGTTCGATCACGTCGGCGACGCGCCCGTCATCCTCGATCACCTCGCCGATGAGGCTTCTGCCGAGCGATTCGACCAGATCGCAGATCACTATGAGGCCCGCGTCGAGGCGATGGACGGGAAGGGGATGGGCGGTTCCGTTCCGTACAGGCCGCTCCGTCCCGAAAATCTCTACCTGACTCGTGCCGAATGGTCGGAACGCCTCGCCGGGCTGCCGCTGGCCCGCATCTCCCCCTTCGCCCAGCCGGCGGCCGCCGGCGTCATCGACCTGGGTGGCCGCAGCGGCCGGGCCTTCGCCGCCGAGCGCAACGCAGGCGACGTCAACGTCTTTGACGCCGTCATCCGCCACATCGGTGAACTGGAGAAGCAGGGGAAGCGCGTCATCGTCGCGGGCTGGAGCGAGGGCTCGCGCGAGCGGACCGGCCAGGTTCTTGTCGACCACGGCCTGACCCGGCTCAAGCCGGTGGCGACCTGGCCGGAGGCGACGGCGCTGCCGCGCGGCATCGTCGGCGTCGCCATCCTCGGCCTCGAGGCGGGGTTCGAGACCGCCGAGATCGCCGTGATCGGTGAGCAGGACATCCTCGGCGACCGACTCGTGCGCCCGCACCAGAAGCGCCGCGCCGCCGACTTCATCTCGGACGCCACCAGCCTCGCCGAGGGTGATCTCGTCGTCCATATCGATCACGGCATCGGCCGCTTCAACGGGCTCCGCACCATCGAGGCCGCCGGCGCGCCGCATGACTGCCTCGAGATCGTCTATTCCGGCGGCGACCGAGTCTACCTCCCGGTCGAGAACATCGAGCTGCTCTCGCGCTACGGCTCCGCCGAGACGGAGGTGGCGCTTGACAAGCTCGGCGGCGTCGGCTGGCAGTCGCGGAAGGCGCGGCTCAAGAAGCGCATCCGCGATATGGCCGAGGCGCTGATGAAGGTGGCGGCGCAGCGGGCGATGAAGACGGCGCCGGTGCTGACGCCGCCCGAAGGCCTTTACGACGAGTTCGCCGCGCGCTTCCCCTATGAGGAGACGGAGGACCAGGACGCTTCCATCGACGCGGTGCTCGAGGATCTCGCCACCGGCCGGCCGATGGACCGGCTGATCTGCGGCGATGTCGGCTTCGGCAAGACCGAGGTCGCGCTCCGCGCCGCCTTCGTCACCGCGCTGACCGGCAAGCAGGTGGCGGTCGTGGTGCCGACCACGCTGCTCGCACGCCAGCACTACAAGAGCTTCTCGACTCGCTTCGCAGGCCTCCCGGTGAGGGTCGGCCACGCGTCGCGGCTGGTCGGGGCGAAGGAACTGGCCGCGGTGAAGGCGGGGATCGAGGACGGGTCGATCGACATCGTCATCGGCACCCACGCGCTTCTGTCCAAGTCGATCAAGTTCCGCGACCTTGCGCTCCTCATCGTCGACGAGGAGCAGCACTTCGGCGTCAAGCACAAGGAAAGGCTCAAGGAACTGAAGGCCGACGTCCATGTGCTGACGCTGTCGGCGACCCCGATTCCGCGCACGCTGCAGCTCGCCTTGACCGGGGTCCGCGAACTGTCGCTGATCACCACGCCGCCGGTCGACCGGCTTGCGGTCCGCACCTTCATCGCCCCCTTCGACGGCCTGGTCGTACGCGAGGCGCTCTTACGCGAACGCTACCGCGGCGGACAGAGCTTCTACGTCTGCCCGCGGATATCGGACCTCGCCGAGCAGCGCGCCTTCCTGGCCGAGACGGTGCCGGAGGTGAAGGTCGCAGTGGCGCATGGCCAGATGCCGCCGAGCGAACTCGAGGATGTCATGAACGCCTTCTACGACGGCGCGTATGACGTCCTTCTCTCGACCTCGATCGTCGAGTCCGGGCTCGACATCCCGACCGCGAACACCCTCATCGTCCACCGGGCCGACATGTTCGGCCTCGCCCAGCTCTACCAGCTCCGCGGCCGTGTCGGCCGCTCGAAGCAGCGCGCCTACGCCCTGTTCACGGTGCCGGCCGAGCGTGTCCTCACCGGCAATGCCGAACGCCGGCTGAAGGTGCTGCAGTCGCTCGACACGCTTGGGGCCGGGTTCCAGCTCGCGAGCCACGACCTCGACATCCGCGGCGCCGGCAACCTCCTCGGCGAGGAGCAGTCCGGCCACATCAAGGAGGTCGGATTCGAGCTCTACCAGCAGATGCTGGAGGAGGCGGTGGCGTCGTTGAAGACCGGCGCGCCGGAGCGCGAGGCCGAGTGGTCGCCGCAGATCACCATCGGCACGGCGGTGATGATCCCTGAAGCGTACGTCGCCGACCTGCAGCTCCGCCTCGGCCTCTACCGGCGGCTCGCCGACCTCAAGCAGCAGAGCGAGATCGAGGCCTTCGCCGCCGAGTTGATCGACCGCTTCGGCCCGTTGCCGGACGAGGTCCGCCACCTCCTCGAACTGGTGACGATCAAAGCGCTCTGCCGGCGCGCCAATGTCGAGAAGGTCGACGCGGGACCGAAGGGCGTGGTCATTGCCTTCCGCGGCAACCACTTTGCCAACCCGGCCGGGCTGATGGGCTGGATCGCGCGCGAAGGCTCGCTCGCCAAGGTCCGGCCGGATCAGAAGGTCGTCATCATGCGCGACTGGGACGACCCCGCGAAGCGCCTGAAGGGCACGGCGGCGCTGATGATCGTCCTTGCCCGCCTGGCGGAGCAGGGGGAGAAGGCGGCGGCGTGAGGGAACCGCGGCCGGCAACCCGGCGTTTGCTTGGTCGGGGAGCCGCCATGCCAGACGAAACGTCCCGCTATCGTCGCTTCGGCCTTGCCGACCTCATTGCCTTCGGCGCACTCGCCGCGCTCGCGACGCGCTACGCGATGCGTCGGCCGGTGCCGAGGGCGGTGCCGGCCGGCGCACCGCAGAAGGCTCTCGAAGCGACGCCTTCGGAGAGTGCCGCGCTGGCTCTCGAGCCGGAGCGCGGACGTTCCGCGCAATATCCCTGGCACATTCCGTGGGCGGGTTGGCGGGACATCCTCTGGCGCACTTACGAGCAGGTCAATGAAGACAGGATGCTCGCGGTCGCGGCGGGCGTCGTGTTTTATGGGCTGCTGGCGATCTTTCCGGCGATCAGTGCCTTTGTGTCGATCTACGGCCTGTTTGCCGATCCGGGCACGGTCGAGGAGACCGTCTCCCTCCTTGCCGAGGTCATCCCTGCGGAGGCGATGGGACCGATCGAGGAGCAGGTGGATCGCGTCGCATCGGCCGGCAGGGGCTCGCTCGGCTTCGCCTTCCTGCTCAGTCTCTCGCTCGCCTTGTGGAGCGCCAATGCGGGTATGAAGGCGGTCATCGACGCCCTCAATGTCGCCTATGGCGAGCGCGAACGCCGCGGTTTCGTCAAGCTCACGCTCATTTCCTTCGCGCTGCTGCTCGGTGTGATCCTCGCCGGGCTCCTTGCGGTCGCCGCGATCGTCGTATTCCCGGTGGCGACGAGCTTTCTCGGCGTCGAAACGTTGGCCGCCGTCCTTGTCCGGTGGCTCCGCTGGCCGCTCCTCCTGCTCTCCCTCCTTCTAGGGCTGGCCGTCCTGTACCGCTTCGGCCCGAACCGGACGAAGCCGCGTTGGCAATGGGTCAGCGTCGGAAGCATGGTGGCTGCAGTTCTGTGGCTGGCGGGATCGGCGGCGTTGTCGCACTACCTCTCCCGTTTCGCCGACTACGGCGCCACCTACGGATCGCTCGCCGCCGGCGTCGGCCTGATGATCTGGTTATGGCTCTCGGCGATCGTCGTCCTGCTGGGGGCCGAACTCAACGCCGAGATGGAACATCAGACGGTGCGCGACTCCACAGTCGGTCCGGAGAAGCCGCTCGGGGGCCGCGGCGCCGTGATGGCCGACACGGTCAGGGCCGCGCAGGACTGAGTTGCATCCCGGGATGTTTGCCCCGAACGGGTGCCGCTTCCGCTCAAGGGGAGCCACGACGATTGACAAGGCGCCGCAAGCGACTCCCGTCAAATGTTCCAAGGTGACGCCCGTCCTTCTTCACTGTCCTGCCGCGTACCACGTCTCCAGCCGCGGCCCGGTGAGCGCCGTCTTCTCCGGGTGCTCGACCGTGTTCCAGCGCGCGATCCAGCTCTCCGGCAGGTAGAGGAGCGGGACGACGTAGTAGCCAGAGATCAGCACGCGATCGAGCGCGCGGACGGCAGCGACGAAATCCTCCCGCGTCGGGGCGGCCAGCATCGCCTGGATCAAGGCATCGATTGCCGGCTGTTTGGCGCCCGGGAGGTTGAAGGATCCCTCGGTGTCGGCTGCGGCCTGGCTCCAGCGGAAGTTCTGCTCGTTGCCGGGGGACAGTGACGCCGCCCAACTCATCCGGGTCATGTCAAAGTCGAAGGTCTGGCGGCGTTGCTGGAACTGCGCGGCATCGACGCTCCGGATCGTAGCCTTGATGCCGATCCGATCGAGGGTGCGCTGATAGGCCAGCGCCATCCGCTCATCCTCCTTTGTGGTGACGAGGACCTCGAAGGCCAGGGGCTGCCCGGTTGCCTTGCTCACGAGTGTGTTGCCGGCGTCGAGCTCGTAGCCCGCCGCCTGTAGCTCCGACAGCGCCTGGCGGAGCACCTTGCGGTCGGCGCCCGAGCCGTCGCTTACCGTCGGTCTGTAGGTGCCATCCATCACCTCGGGTGCGACCACGCCGGGGAAGGGGGCGAGGAGCGCCTTTTCCCGTTCGTCCGCCGGCCGTCCGATCGACGACAGTTCGGAATCGTTGAAATAACCGGCTGCGCGCACATAGGCGTCGTAATAGAGGTTGTGGTTGACCCACTCGAAGTCGAACAGCTCCGCCAACGCCTTGCGCACCGCCGGGTCGGCGAATATCGGCCGCCGCGTGTTGAAGACGAAGCCCGACATGCCTTTCGGCGTACCTGTCTTGAAGGTTTCCTTGATCACCCGGCCATCCCTCACGGCGGGGAAGTCATAGGCGGTGTTCCACTGCGCCGGATCGCCCTCCGGGTTGATCTGGTAGAGGCCTTTCTTGAACGCCTCGAACATCGAATTGGCGTCCCGATAGTAGTCGACCCGGATTTCGTCATAGTTGTCGAAGCCGCGTTTGATCGGAAGGTCCTTCGCCCAGTAGTCGGGATTGCGCTTGTAAAGGACATAGTTGGGAGCGCTGACCTCGGCGACGAGGTAGGGGCCGGTGCCGATCGGTGCCTTCAGCGTGGACTTGTCGAAGGTGTCGGGGTCGACGGCGTGCCGGGGGAGGACCGGCATCAGCCCGAGGATCAGGGGCAACTCGCGGTCGTCGGCGTTCTCGATATGAAAGCGGACGCCGCGGTCGCCAACCCGTTCGATGCGCTCGACCTTGGAGTAGTAGGCGCGGTAGTTCGGCCGGCCCTTGTCGCGGAGGAGTTCGAGGCTGAAGATTACGTCGTCTACCGTCACCGGCTGGCCGTCGGAGAATTTGGCATTCGGATTGATGGTGAACTCCACCCAACTCCGGTCCGGGGGCGTCTCGACCGTTTCCGCGATGAACCCGTAGAGGGTGAAAGGCTCGTCGGCGCTTCGCATGAGCAGGCTTTCGAAGACCAGGTTGCCGAGCAGCGGGTCGGACGAGAGACCGCGGGCTGAGGTGAGGCCACCCTGCACGATCATCGGGTTGAGGCTGTCGAAGGTGCCCACCACCCCGTAGGTGATCTTGCCACCCTTCGGGGCGTCCGGATCGGCGTAGGGCAGGTGGTTGAAGGTTGAGGGCAGCGCGGGCTCCCCGATCATCGCGATGCCATGGGAGGGTTCCGCGTAGGCCAGTTGTGGCACGAGACCGATGCCAAGCGTCATCGCGATTGCTGCGGCGATCTGCGTTCGGAGCGCGATGGAGATGATCGTAGCGGCCATTGCGAGCCCTGCCATTGTGATGGTTGCGATTCGAACGGAAACCAATGTTCACATTACCACACGCCAACCGGCGACCTAAGCAGGGCTGCAAGTCGGCATGGTTTGATGCTGCGGCTGGAAATTGACGAGGATGTTGGTTATTGATGCCGCGCCGGCCAGCCAACAAGTCGCCGTATTTTTTGGCCACCAAGCGCCGGTAAGATTTTCACCCGCCCGCGGCCGTTGCCGCGCGGCGACGAAGCCAGGGACCGGCTATGGGATATCCGAAGACACCTCGTACGACATGGTTGGCATTGGCTGTTTTGGCGGTCGGGGTTCCCGTCGCTGCGAGCGCCCAGGAGGCAGAGGCGCCGGCCGCTGCACCGGAGGCCGCGTGGGCCAAGCTCTGCAACACAGACCCCGCGACCGGCAAGGAGCTCTGCCTGACCATCCAGGAAATCCGTGCGGATACCGGCCAGTTCATTGCCTCCGCCACCATCCGGACGATCGCCGGCGATACGAAGAAGTCCCTGATCACGGCGGTGCCGCCGGGAATGCTCCTTCAGCCCGGGCTCCGCGTACAGATCGACGAGGGGGCTCAACAGGAACTCAAGTACGGCATCTGTTTTCCGAACGCCTGCTATGGCGAACTCGAAATCAACGACGACTTCATCGCGCAGCTCAAGGGTGGCGGCAAGCTGACCCTCACGACCCTCAACCAGCAAGCCAAACCGGTGAATTTCCCGATGACGCTCGCGGGCTTCACCAAGGCCTACGACGGCGCTGGTCTTGATACCGCCGCCCAGGAGGCCCGTGAAAGCGACCTCGCCGACGCCCTGGCGCGGCGGGCGGAAACGGCGCGCCAGAAACTCATCGAGCAGCAGCAGAAGGAAACCGGCGCCAATTGAGGCCGTTCCGGCGGACGATGGCGCGGCCTCAATTCATCCCGAGGTCGCGCGCGACGTAGGTGTCGCCGTTCCGCGCCGCAAAGAATTCCTTGATCTGCGGGTGACGGAGGGGTTTGCCTGAATCGTCCGCGACCAGGTTCTGCTCCGATACGTAGGCGATGTACTCGCTCTCTTCGTTCTCGGCGAAGAGGTGATAGTAGGGCTGGTCCTTGGTCGGCCGGATCTCTTCGGGAATGGCGAGCCACCAATCCTCGGTGTTGTTGAAGACCGGGTCCACGTCGAAGATCACTCCCCGGAACGGGAATATCCGGTGTCGGACGACCTGACCGATCCCGTATTTGGCGTCGCGGGTATTTTCCATCATTCCCAGTCTCGTAAGCCCCTTCGGGGCTATGGGCCATTTTGTGCCGGATAAGTCAATTGGACTAGGGACCCGAAGCAAACCGCACGCGCCCGGATGATTGACCGCTATCGCCGAAACCGATAGCACCGGCGCATCCCGGCCAGTCCGGGCCCGGTCCGCCTGAGGTGGTCATTCGGAACTCCGGCCTGCCATGAGCGAGATCGCGACGGTCCTCCTGCCATTTTTCGGGCTGATCGCCTTCGGATTCGGCGCCACTCGGTTGATGCGGCTCCCTGCCCAGGGCGTCTCCGGGCTCAATCTCTTCGTCTACTACTTCGCGATGCCGGCGTGGTTCTTTCAGCTCGTCGCGACAATTCCGTTCCGCGAGATCGAGCACTGGTCCTTCCTGATCGCTACGACGTTTGCCACCTATTGCGCCTTCGCCATAGCCTTCTCGCTGGGGGCGCTTCTCAACCGTGGCAACGTACCCGACGCGACGATCGAAGGGCTGGTCGGCTCATACGCCAACATCGGCTACATGGCGCCGGCGCTGACCGTGGCGGCCCTCGGCCCGACCGCTGGCGCTGCGACGGCGCTGGTCTTTGCCTTTGACCACGCGCTGCTCTTCACCATCGCGCCGCTGATGATGGCGCTTGGCGGGACGGCGCGGACCAATGGCTCGACGATGGGACGCGACATCCTTCGCCGCATCTTCCTGCATCCTTTCATCCTGGCGGCTTTCGCCGGGCTTGCGGTTTCCGCCGTCGGTGTCGGTATGCCTGGTCCGATCGACGCAATCCTTGTCTTCCTGAGTTCGGCCGCGCCGCCTGTCGCTCTGTTCGCGGTGGGAGCAAGTTTGGCGCAGAAGCATGTCGGCCGGGTCACGCTCGAGATGCCGGCGCTCCTTGTCGTCAAGCTCATCCTCCATCCGTTGATCGTTTACCTGCTCCTTTCCTGGATCGGGGGCTTCGATCGCACGTGGCTTTTTGCGGCGGTCCTGATGGCCGCCCTGCCGCCAGCCGCCAACGTTCTGGCGCTCGCCCAGAAATATGAGTCGTATCGCGATCAGTCGGTGACGGCGATCCTGCTCGGGACGGCCGCCTCGGTGGTGACGGTGACCGTGGTCGTAACCTTGATCTTCAGCGGCGATCTGCCAATCAACCCGTTCAACTGAACGGACGGGCGGCGGGCGGTAGGGCGATGCCCTGGCGCATGACCGCATGACGAAGCGACGGAACCCGGTCGAGTAGGAACAGGCCCAGGCCGCGGAGCGCCTGCACGGGAAGGAAGCCGGTAAGGAGCGTCCGGTTGAGCGCATCGACCGCGGCGGTTCGGGTCATGATGTCGGCTCGCCGGGCACGTTCGTACGTCGCGAGGTTGGTTGGCGCGCCGGGATCGTCGCCCGGTCCCTGAAGGGCGTCGCCGAGGGCGGTCACGTCGCGATAGCCAAGATTGAGGCCTTGCGCGCCAATCGGGGGAAAGAGGTGCGCCGCCTCGCCCACGAGGACCGTTCGGGCCGCCGCAAATGCGGTGGCGGTCATCCCCGAAAGCGGGAACGCCTGACGCGGGCCGTCGATCCTGACAGCGCCGAGCAGTGAAGAGGACCGTGCCTCGACTTCGTCGGCGAGGGTCATCTCGTCGGCAGCCACACGCCGTGCGACCTCGTGCGGGCGGTCTACCCAGACCAGACTCGATCTGTGGCCGGGCAGCGGCACCAGCGTGAAAGGCCCTGTTTCCGTGTGGAATTCGGTCGAGGTGTCGCCGTGCGGAAGCTCGTGCGCGAGGTTCACCACCAGGGCCGACTGATCGTAGCGCCACTCGCGGACGCCGATGCCGACGCTGTCGCGCACGGTGGAATGCCGGCCGTCGGCGGCGACGACCAGGCGTGCCATGGCCGCTTCGCCCGAGGACAGTTCGAGTCGGACCCCGTCGGAATCCGAGGCTACGGCGGCAACGCTGGCCACGAGTCGGGGGATAACTCGGGCGGCCGATTCCAGGGCGTCGACGAGGTCGGCGTTGCGGACGTTGTAGCCGAAGGCGGGGAGGCCGATCTCGCTGGCGTGGAAGGTGACCTCGGGAGCGCGGATAAGTCTCCGCGTCGCATCGACGATGCGGAGCGAGCGCATGGGAGACCTGGCTGCCAGCAAATCCCAGGCGCCGAGCCGTTCCAGGAGGTCGACGGAGCCTGCCAGGAGGGCCGCGGTGCGCTCGTCACGGCCGGTGCGGGGCGGGGATATGATGGCGACGTCAAAGCCGCGGCGGCGGCATTCGAGAGCGGCGGCCAGCCCGGCGGGACCGGCGCCGACGATCATGATGTCGTGAGAATGATTCATTCTGTAGCTACGGCAATGACTTGCCGACCTTTGCTAAAGCGCGGCAGGGCGCCTGCGAGCCAGGAGCCGGCGAGCATTGCGGCGATGAAAACTGCGACGGAAGACGGCACGATTCCGAGGTTTGCGAGTGCCGGACCGGGGCAAAGTCCGGAAATTCCCCAGCCCAGGCCGAACAGGGCCGCGCCCAGCACCAGGGGGCGGTCGATCTCCTGAGTCGGCAAAGAACTAAAGGACTGTGCTACAACAGGTTTTCCTATCCATCTGTCGATGCGGAGGCCGAAGAAGGCGACCACGGCGGCGCCGCCCATGACGAAGGCGAGGCTCGGATCCCAGCCGCCCTGAGGAATTGCCGCGATGTCAAGGAAATCCTTGACTTTTTGCGGATCGGTCATGCGCGATACGGCGAGCCCGACGCCGAAAATGACGCCGGCAGACGCGGCGACGACGACGGCCATGAACCGGACGACGGGGCGCGACATCATGCGACGTGCCGTACGACGAACACCGTCAGCACGGCTGTCGCCATGAACACGCCGACGGCCACGAACGAACGGCGCGACAGCCGCGCGAGCCCGCACACGCCGTGCCCGGAGGTGCAGCCGCCGCTGATTCGCGTACCGACGCCGACCAGCAGCCCCGCGACGACGGCGACAACCGGCGCCATCCCGACCTCGGGCAGGGTCGATGGGACCTCGGCGAGGATGCGCGGGGCGAAGGCGGCGCCGATGGCGGCCCCGGCGGGCAGGCCGGCGAGGAAGGCGAGCCGCCACCAGACCTCGCCCCGGCGCGGCGGGAAGAGCCCGCCGAAAATGCCGGAAACGCCAGCGGTCCGGCCGTTGAAGGCCCAAAGGATGGTCACGGCGATGCCGAGGAGGACGCCGCCGGTCGCGGCGCTGAGCGGGGTGAAGTTCTCCATGGGCAAGTCCTGTCCGTTCGGTCCCGAGGGCCTGTCGCCCCCTGTTCAGCGGCCACAATAGCGGCTGGAACGGGTCTTGCCACGCGACCCCTGATCGGACATGCAGTCACAGGGCTGCGGGGAGGGCATCGGTTAGAGGAAGATGGAGAAGGTTCAGGCCTTTGCGATTCATCTTCTGACGGCGTCCGGGGCAGCGCTCGCGCTTGCCGCCGCGCTCGGCGCCGCGCGGGG
>JALHRF010000110.1 GCA_022841545.1 Bauldia sp.
AGCTGCGCGAGTCCCAGGACTCCGAGGCGCTGGCGGCCTGAGCCCGACACCGACCGGGACGGGCGCGGCGCGGCTCTCGGGTCGCGCCCCGGCGGGCACCCGTCCCGGTCTTCGCTCCGTGCCGCGCTGGCCGGAGCGCCCGCCGGGCTATTGGGGCCCGTCGGGCTGCACCCGTCGTATCGGACAGACGAAACGCACGTCCAAGGCAGGCTCTCAGCCACCAGGGCCGCACACGCCCACGCTGCCCGACTCCCCGATGTCCCTTCCGACGTAAGGCGACCCGGACGGCACCGCCCCTAGATCAGTTCGCCTCGTGGTCTCAACAGACCCGCAAAGATGGCGGGCGCACTTGCATCATGTGATGCTCGGCCTCGAGATGCTCACGATCCGCGCCGCTAAGGGGCCCGACTACTACGAACGTGCGGAGTTCGCCCGCGACGACTACTACGAGGAGCGCGGGCAGGTGCGGGGCAGCTGGGAGGGGGCCGGCGCTGAGGCTCTGGGGCTGAGCGGCGCGCCTGCGGATGGCGCGCTTGGGGAGCTCCTCGACGGTCGCGATCCGACCTCGAGGAAGGAGCTCGCGGGCGCCGGGCGTCGGCGTGGCGGGAACGTCGCCTTCGATCTCACCTTCACCGCGCCCAAGAGCGTGAGCGTGCTCGCGGCGGTCGGCGACGAGTCGGTCCGCCGGGCCGTCCTCGCGGCCCAGTCGGCGGGCGCAGGAGCAGGCCTCGACTACCTCGAGCGACGTGCCTGCTTCGTGCGCCGCGGGCGCAACGGGGTCACGGTGCTGCCGGGCGAGGGCTTCGCCGGCGCGATGTACCTCCACGAAATGGCGCGCTCAGGCGATCCCCACCTGCACGCGCACCTGGTCATCGCCAACCGGGTGAAGGGTCCGGACGGGCGCTGGAGTGCTCCGGACATGCGCCCGGTCTTCGCCGAGGCCAAGACCGCTGGCACCATCGCCGAGGCGGTGATGCGCGATGCGCTCACCCGATCGCTCGGCGTCGAGTGGGGACCGGTGCGAAACGGGACCGCCGAGCTCGCCGGCGTGCCCACGAAGGTCTGCGAGCACTTCTCGCAGCGGCACGCCGAGATCGTCGAGGAGGCGACCGCCCGTGGGTACGTGAGCGCCCGCGGCGTCGATGCCATCCAGCGCGAGACCCGCGACCGAAAGCGCGTCGTCTCGCGCGAGCGTGCCGCGAGCGAATGGCGCGCCCGCGCCGCCGAGCACGGCTTCGGCGCGCGGGAGCTCGCCGCCCTGATCGGCCGCTCGCGAGGCGTGGATGCCCAGGAGCAGCAGGCCGCCCTCGAGGCGTGTCGCTCGAAGATGCTCGGGCCGGCAGGTCTCACTCAGCGCAGCGCCCACTTCACTCGTCGCGAGGTGATCCAGGCGCTCGCCGACGCCCATCCCGAAGGAGCGCCCGAGGGTGTCCTCGAGGCCATGGCCGACCAGTTCATCGCGACCTCGTGCGTGTCGCTTCTCGCCGCTCGCGTGGAGCCGAATCGCGGACACCAGGAGGCCCTCTTCTCCACGCCCGACATGCTTCGCTGCGAGGCTCGCCTGCTCGAGACGGCCTCGGGCGTGGACCCGCGCGGTGGGATCGTCGCTGCTCGGGATGCAGTCGATGGAGCGATCAGCGCCCGGCCGACGCTCGGCTCGGATCAGGCGGCAGCGGTGCGCCATCTCTGCTCGGGGGACGCCCGCGTGCGCGTCATGGAGGCCCGGGCGGGGACCGGCAAGACCTTCGTTCTCGAGGCGGTCCGCGAGGCCTACGAGGGCTCACACACTCCCATGATCGGCGTCGCATGGCAGGGCCAAGCCGCCGACGTCCTGCAGCGCGACGCGCGTATCCCGTCGCAGACGGCGGCGCTGCTGCTCGACCGTCTTGCGCGTGGTGATGGAGGGGTAATCCCCGCCGGCGCGGTGATCGTCTGCGACGAGGCCTCGATGATGCCCACGCGCGCGCTCGAGCGGCTCGCGAGCGAGGCGGCCCAGCGATGCGCCCGCCTCATCCTGGTCGGTGATCGTGCCCAACTACCAGCGATTGACGCCGCAGGCGGCTTCGCCGCGCTGGCGGATCGACTGGGTGCGGTTGAGCTCACCGAGAACCGACGGCAGCGCGCGGACTTGCAGCGTCAGGTTGCGGAGCGGCTCGGCAAAGGGCGACCTGGCGAGGCGCTCGCCCTCCTCGCCCAGCACGGTCGTCTCCGTGGGTTCGACGACGCACGTGAGGCTCGCGCCGCGCTCGTTGCGGCCTGGGCCGAGACCTCGCTGGCGGATCCGGGGAGCGGGCTGATCCTCGCCCACGATCGCCACGAGGTCGCGACCCTCAATCAGATGGCGCGAAGCGCTCTGGACGGCGCGGGTCTCCTCGGCCTCTCGCGACTCGTCGTCTCAGGTCGCGAGTGGGGCGCTGGCGATCGGCTCGTCTGCCGTCGCAACGACTACGGGCTCGGTGTCCGTAACGGCACGCGCGGCACCGTGCTCGAGATCGATGCGGACAGACGCGCGCTGCTGGTACGCACCGATGAGGGCGTGACGGTGCGCCTGCCTGAGCACTACCTCGGCGATGTCCAGCACGGTTACGCGCTTACCGGCCACATCAGCCAGGGGGCTACGGTGGATCGGACCTACCTCCTTGCCACGGCGGAGCGCGGGGGAAGGGAGTGGGCCTACGTGGCGGCAAGCCGTCACCGCCTCGATCTCGCGGTGTTCGCCGTGCACCATGATCCCGCGCGCATGGAGATCGGTCTTGCGCGTTCCTGGGAACGCTCTGATGCAAAGCGTCTCGCCCTCGACCTCGTGGACGCCGTCGGTCGCTCTTCCGCCGAGGCTGCAGCAGGGAATGACCTTGCGCGGGCGCTTCCCGAGCGTCTTGAGGCCACCGTGGAGGCGCTCCATTCTCGACGCGTCCAGAAGCGCGCCGTGGCGCGTGCGTCAAAGGGTGATGAGTCGGTGAGTGCCGCTTGTAGTGCACAGAGGATCGGGATTCGGCTCAGCGCGCTGGCGCCCGCGCTCGCCGAGTCGCGGGCCCGGGCGGCGCTCGCCCATCCCTCGGCGCAGGTCTTGTCGGTGTTCGGATCACGACCGACTGAGGCGGCGACCCGGCGCGTGTGGGACCGAGCGGTCGTCGCGGTCACGGTGTTTCGCGCCACGCATCCGGTTCCCCCCGACGGTCCCATCCTGCTCGGGAGACGGCCGGCGTCGGCAGAGGCCCGCTGCGCTTGGGATGCGGCCGACGTCATTGTGGGTGAGGCCCTCGTGACGCTTCAGCGCCCGAGGGAGACGCCGGGCCGAGAGGCCCGCTCGCGCGATCGTCCGCGCGGGTGATAGGCGGGGTCCGCCTGGGACGGGGATTGGCTTTCGGGGGAGCACACCTTCAGCCGCTCGTTCTTGGTGGAGGCCAGGAGCGGACGTCCATCGCCTCGCGGCTCAACCTGGCCATTCCGCGACCCGATAGCGGTGTCGAAGCGAAAGTAGCCCACTGTTCCCGTGAGGGGCCGTAGGTGATCACCTCCGCCCCACAGGCGGTCGAGGAGAGGGATCGGCGCGATGAAGAAGATGTTGATGATCGCCGTACCCATTCTCCTTCTCGTGGCGGCTTTCGCTGCAAAGACGATCTTCCTCGCTCCCGCTCCCCCAGATGAGAAGGCCCTCGCGAAGGAGCCCGGTCCCATCTACGCGATGTCCGAGCCCTTTGTCGTCAACCTCTCCGATGGAGGCGACGCACCGCATTTCGCAAAGGTCGGCGTTGCCCTGCGTTTCTCCATGCTGTCGGCGGCCGAGATCCTTCCCGCCGCGGGCACGGAGCCTGCGCATGTGGAGGCCGACCCCGAGCTTCGGGACATCGTGATCGCGACCCTGCAGACGCGCAGCAGTAAGGAGCTCTCGAGGCCCCGAGGTCGCGCCGAAGTCAAGAGGAAGATCATCGAGGCGGTCAATAAGGAAACCGACCTGAAGATCCTCGACGTCTACTACACCGAGTTCGCGGTCCAATAGGGCTCAGCGGATCCCCACGGCTAGGGGATCTGAGAGGCGCGGGCGAGGAGTGCGCCCTCTCGCCAGCCACGCCGAGGACTCCGAGCGGAGGAGGCCGTGCCACCCGTCCGGCCTGCCGATGTGGCGCTCGACCTAACGTCGAACTCGAGCGCTGCTGAGCACTCCGTTTCCGTCCGGCCAGACATCTGGTCCCGCGTCTACCGTTACGTCCGTGGCGGATTTGTCGACGACGGTGACGGTGGGCTCGGCTGCGGTTGCGTCGGTCGCGGCGCTAGCGACTGTCTGGCAGACCCGCGCCGGGGGTCGCGAGAGACGCCTGGTCGATGTTGCAGAGGCTGTAAGCGACCTCGATAGCCCGGACCCGACACACGCTTCACGGGGACGCCTCAGGGCGACCCTCATCCCCGTCCCAGACGCCCTGCCAATCTGCCGGCTTCTTGCCACGGCCGACGCCTGGACCATCCGCAAATGGGCGGAGGGCGGACCTTCCGGGGGCGGCCTCGGGCGAGGCCCAAGCCCGCATCGCTCGGACACTGGTCCTGGCAGCGGAGGAAGAAGTTCGAGGCCGCCCTTCATCAGGCCGCATGGAGATGGCCGTTCCGCCATCGGCGACTCGACCCGACCGTGACGACCGCGGGCCTTCGCTCCGCGCGGAACATCCTCGCCGAGCGGGATCTGCGGATCCGCGAACTGCAGGAAGAGCGAAACGCGGCTCATCGATCGGGAGCGAGGGAGGATTACGGAAGGCTGGTCGACGAGCTTGCCCCCTCTTGAGGACGAGGTTCGAAGTGGCGTCATCGTCGTCCGGGCAGCACGAGCCCTGTTCGACGAGACGCGCCACGCGGCACACACGAGCCTGTCCGAGCAGGCGCGCCGTTCTGTCCTCGGCATGGTGGGCCGCACCTGACTCCACCCTCCAGGGGACCTGCGCCGAGACTGGCGCAGCCTCGTGGCATCTGGCACTCCGGAGGGTCAACGCGAGGCCACCAGCACCCTTGCGCTCGACCGATCTTGGCCCTCTGCTCGGGGTCGAGAACCACTTGCCGTAGGGGCCGCGGCGGACAGGGCAACTCAACGCGCAGTTGAGTTCGCCGTTCAGGAGGATGCGGCTCCTCCGGTGGGAAATCGCGATGGCGCGTGGCGTTGAGCGTAAGCCGGCCTATAGGAAGCCGAGGGGGTCCACCGCTGTGCCGTTGACTCGCACTTCGAAGTGCGAATGCACGCCGGTGGAGTTCCCCGTCGTGCCCATTCCCGCGAGGACGGTGCCCTGCCCCACGCTTTGGCCTACGGAGACCGCGACACTCGAGTTATGGGCGTAGGCGGTGCTGATGCCTCCGCCGTGATCGACGACGACGAGGTTCCCGTACCCGCCGCTCCAACCCGCGGCGATGACCGTGCCCGCCGCGGCGGCGGTGATCGGAGATCCGCTTGCGCCCCCGATGTCGATTCCCTGGTGCATCCGGCCCCAGCGGGGGCCGAACGTCGAGGTGAGCGTGCCACGGGCGGGCCAGGTGAGGCCGGAGGCCGAAGGCGGCCCGCCCGTGACCGGATCCGTGGTGACTTGAGTGCCCGATCCTTGGGCAGCGCGGATCGTGTCGGCGAGCCGGGCGGAGCGAGCCTCAAGACCTCGCGTCTCCGCCTCGATCTGCCGCCTGTCGCTCTGAACGCTCGCCAGCAGCTCCCTGCGATCATCGAGCACGTCCCCCAACGCCGCGCGCTGCGCTTCGAGTTCGGCCTTGGCGGCGGCGGCCTCCGCGGCAGCAGCCTCGGCGCGCGCGGCCGATCGGGCGACATCGGCACGGATGGCCGCGATGTCGTCGCGCCGCCGCCGCGTTTCGTCGGCGTACGTCGAAACGGAGTCCGCCAAGTCGGCGTCTCGACGCGCGATGCCATCGAGGAGGTCGACCGCCTCGATGGCAGAAGAGAGGCTGCCGGACTCCATGAGGACGACGATCGGATCGGGTGTGCCGCGCACGTAGAGCTCCCGCAACCGCGTGGAGAGGAGCGCCTGTCGGCGTGCAAGCGTGCTCCGCGCTCGCGCGAGCCGGGTCCGCTCTTCGTCGAGTGCGCGGGTCAGCTGCGAAAGCCGCTCCCGAAGGGACGCGACTTCCCGCTCGAGCCGGTCAGTCCGCCCGCGCAGTGGCGCGAGACGCGCCTCCAGGGCGCGGATCCGTCGGCTGTAGTCCTCGACGTCCATCGTGAGGACGCGCTCGCGCTCGCGCACCTGCCCGAGCCGCCCCTGGGCCTGCTCGATGCGCTGAGCGACCGCGGTCTGGGCCGCTATGCGCTCGACGACAGCGACGCCCAACGTCCAGATGAAGGCGATGCTGACGACCGCCATCGCGGTCGTGATCGAGCGAAAGCTCAGAGGTCATCCTCGCGACGAAGGTCGGAGAAGAGTCGCTCCGGGCGCTCGGCAAAGAGCTCGGTGCGTCCACAGTCCTCACACGTCTCCCCGCGAAGCGCGCTCACCCGCCCGGAGGCCAGCACGCTCCTCCGCCGCTTGATCGACACGATCCCCGAGAGGACCGTGGGTCTCAGCTGGCCGCCACAGGAGCCGCATGAGCCCGTCACGACGCGGCATTCCGGTAGGCCGCGGCGGCGAGGGCGAGTGCCTCGGGGACCGGCCTGCCGGTCTCCTCCAGGCGTGCGACCGCGTATGCGTGACCCTCGAGGCCTGCCCTCTGCAGGCTGCCAGAATGTGCTTCGGGTCGCCGGCACCAGATCAGTACGCCCTCCAGGGACAGCGCGGCGGAAAGGTGGACATCCGTCGTCGTCTCGCGGAGAGCTACTCCGGCGAGCGTTGCGGCAGCCGCGGCCAGGGCCAGCGAGGTCGGCGGCGTGCCGACCACAGTGGGCAGGGGCCCGGTGCGGGTCTCCACGAGCCTCGCGACGATCCGTGGCTGCCCGGGGTTGGTGGGGTGGACGAGCCTGCGAGACGCGACGCACTCAGACCACGACTCGCCCCAGTCCTGGTCCGGCGGCTCCTCGACCAGTGCGGCCGCGATCCCCATGATTCGGTGCCGTATGCGAGGCATGAGATCGCGTGTCGTGCTGAGGAGAGTCAGCGCGGCGAAGGAGACGGACACGATAAGGCGATCGACGGTCTCGTGCTCGGGCCATCGCGCAGTGCCCGGAACGATTCGAGCGGCTGCGGCGGTGCCGCCGTAGAGATCAACCTCGGCGGTCAACCGGGATCGGGGTCGCCGGAGGATCACCGATTCGGGTCCACCGCCACCAGGCGGGGCAACGAGTCGGTTGGGCCGGCGCCACGCTGGTCGATTCCGGACGGAACGGGATGGCGACCGCATGGGGCGCGCCCTGAGTCGCTGATGTCGATCACGTCGGCAGCGCGGAAAGGGGTCGTTCGCGATGCCCGGCCCGGTCGGTGCGCCGAACGTGGCGCGGCACAGGACGCGTCGCAGGCTTCGGACTCAGGATGGATCTCCTTCCGTTCCTCTATCGGCCCCTGGGCCGACCCACGTCGAACGGCTGCCGGCAAAGGGGCCCGGACGAATGTGGAGGAGCCTACGACGAGGACCGCCGACGATGTGACGGACTGATGACGTTGCGATGCGTCAGCAGGCCGCGCCCGCCCCGGGGGCGATGCAACCGCCCCTCGACTTGTCTCGCGTGAACAGGTTCGTCACACGATTGTGCGAGCGTCGTCGACCCCCGGGGCTCCCGCCCTTCCCATTTACTCGGAGGCTGAGTTGACGAGGCGCCGTCCTTCATCGGCCATCGGCCACAGCGCACGCACTGCGCGTCGATAGTCACGACCTAGGTGACGGTGCGGCCTCGGTCTCGCGCCGGCTCGGCCGCGACCTCCACGCATGACCATCGGCCTGTCTCCGACGTTCGACCTCGGCCCTCTCACGCTCACATGGCACGGCGTGATGGCTGCGTTCGGACTGGTGGTCGGCATGCTCATGGCAGGACACTTCGCTCGAGCGCGAGGTCTGAGCGCGGATGTCGTTCCCGGGATGGCGATAGCCGCTGCGATCTCGGGGGTTGTCGGCGCCCGCCTCTACTACTTGGCCCAGGAGGACTCCGAGCGACTCACGCGCCCGTGGTCGGGCTCGAGCGCGGGATTTGCCTTCTACGGAACAGTCGTCGCGGCGCTGCCCGCAGTCGCGATCTTCCTGCGCGTCACGCACCGGCCAGTGCTTACGCACCTCGATGTGCTTGCCCTCGCCTTTCCGGCCGGCATGGCGATCGGGCGCCTCGGGGATCTCATCAACGGAGAGCACTACGGGCCGCCGACGAGCCTGCCCTGGGGCGTCTCGTACGCTGAATCCGCGTCTCACGCCCCAGAGACCGGGATCCCTTACCACTCGGGCGCTCTCTACGAGGTGGTGGCGGTCACGCTCCTCGCTCTCATCGTCGCAGCGGGGCATCGGCGCTTTCGGCGCCCTGGCGATGCGCTTTGGTTCGTCCTCGGTGCGTACAGCACCATTCGCTTCGTCGTGTTCTTCTGGGTCAGCGACGTGGGCGTCGTGGGGCTCGGGCTCCGCCAGGCCCAGTGGACGAGCATCGCGCTGGCCGCAGTCGCGATCATCGGTTGGCGAGTCTCGCGCGCGCGCTTTGCGGGAGCCCCGCCAGCGGCGAGTTCACGCTGCCCGGCGTCTCCTTCGTGACCTTGACGATCAGCGTCCCCGACCGGTCGCTCAGCGGGACTCTTCCGCTCGCTCTTGGCACCCGCTTCTGGGAGATCGATGCCGCCCGAACCGTGGCGATCGTGATGATGGTCGCCTACCACGCGGTCTACGACGTGGAGCTGCTTACTCCCGGAATCGGTCCGGACCCCTTCCGGGGATTCTGGGGCGCAGTCCCCGAGGCGACGGGCTCGCTCTTCCTCTTGGTGGCAGGGGCATCACTCGCCGTCTCCGACGGTCGCCTCACGCGTCGGGGGGTTTCGGCCGTCGACCGCATCCGCCGTCATCTCCGACACGCCGCGGTCGTTCTCGCGGCCGCAACGGCCGTCACCGTGGCAACCCGCGTCGCCTTCGACGATCGTTACGTGCGCTTCGGAATCCTCCACGCCATCGGCGTCTCGATACTGATCGCCGCCGTGACGGTTCGGTTGGGCCGCTGGAACCTCCTCCTCGGCGGTGTCCTCCTCCTCGGAGGTCTCGTGATCTCCGATGTGCAGGCCCAATCCAGCTGGCTCGCCGTCATCGGTTTGGACATCGTGGGCTTCAGCAGCGTCGACCATTGGCCGTTGCTTCCGTGGCTCGGACCGATGTTGGCCGGCGTCGGGGCCGGAGCAGCGCTCTATCCAGGCGGCGTTCGCGGGCCGGCGTTGGACCCTCTGTCCGGCCATCCTCGGCTCCCTCGCTGGGCGACCGTCTCGGGGCGGCGCTCCCTGGCCGTCTACCTCACGCACCAGCTCGTTCTCATCCCGATCGTCTGGGCCGCCCTCGTCGTCGCCGGCCAGGACGTGCCGTGGCCCCTCTGACAGCGGCTCCGCGATGACGATACGACCTCGCATCGGCCCGAGATCGCGCTCGAGCCTTCGGGTGCTGACTCCGCGATCCGCCGTGAGGATCGCGACCCTCGGCGGAATCATCTTCGTCTGCCTCGGGATCCTCCTCGTACGCCTCTGGTTTCTCCAGGTGGTCTCCGAGGAGCGCTATGCGGAGCGGGCTGACGCAAACCGACTCCGGACCGTCCGGCAGGACGCAGCGCGCGGCGCCATCGTCGATCGCCGAGGCCGGCCCATCGTCGTCAACCGGACCGGCTTGAGCGTCGTGGCGCGAGCCCAGGACTTCGAGGACGGCAGGCATCGTGGGGTGCTCAGACGGTTAGCGCGGGTGCTCGGAGTTCCTCCTGCTGATCTGATCGAGAAGATCGCCGAGGGCACCGGCTCTCCGGTCGAGACGATCACGCTCAAGGAGGACGTCGATGGACCGACGCGTCTGTACCTCGCGGAGCGGCGACGGGACTTCCCGGGAGTCCGGCTTGAGCAGACCTTCCGTCGGGACTACCCGCTGAAGACCGCGCTGGCTCACGTGGTGGGATACACCGGACCCATTACCGCCGAGACGCTCAAGGACTACCGCGCCAAGGGCTACCTGGGTGACGAGACGGTCGGGACGAGTGGGTTGGAGGCCGAGTACGAGGAGTACCTCGCCGGCAAGCCCGGCGAGGCGGTCGTCGAGGTGGACTCCGCGGGCGAGCCGCTCGGCCGACAGCTCCTCTCATCCACCGCCTCCCAGCAGGGCAAGACGCTCGAGCTGGCGGTCGATCTGCCGACGCAGACCGCGCTCGCCGCGGCCCTCGAGCAGCGCGTGGCTGAGTCCGGCAGCCCCGGCGGGGCCGCCGGTGTGGCCATGGATCCCACGACCGGAGAGGTGCTCGCCATCGCGTCCTATCCGACCTACGAGCCGGACACGTTCTCCGATGGGCGCCCGCGCGAGGTGGATCGGCTCCTGAACGATGCGCGACGCCCCCTCCTCAATCGAGCGGTAGGCGGCCTTTACCCAGCTGCCTCGACCTTCAAGGTGGTGACGGCGGCGGCGGCCTTGCGGCGAGGCTTCCTGCGGCCAACGGATATCCTCGCGTCGCCGGGAGAGTTGACTCTCTACAAGCAGGTCTTCCGCGGCTTCGAGAGCCGAAGCTGGGGCGACATCGACGTACGCCGGGCGCTCGAGGTCTCGAGCGACACGTTCTTCTACCAGCTCGGCGACCGCTTCTACCGAGACACCACACGCACCGGTCTGCAGGACGAGGCTCGCCGATTCGGGCTCGGCAGAGCGACGGGCATCGACCTCCCGGGCGGGGACGAGGACGGGATCGTCCCCGATCCAGCGTGGAAGCGGCGAGCGTTCCAGGACAGCCCCGACCCCCTGGATCGCACCTGGAAGCCCGGAGACTCGATCAACCTGTCCACCGGCCAGGGAAACCTCCTGGTGACGCCCCTTCAGATGGCGACGGCATACGCATCCATCGCGAACGGTGGAAGGGTCGTCACGCCCACGATCGCTCGGCGGATCCTCGACCCCTCCGGCCGCCCGCTCCTGTCGTTCGCGAAACGCGGCCCGAACCGCACGACCGACCTTTCTCCCGAGGTGCTCTCCGTTCTCCGAGACGGGCTGATCGCAGCCGCCAACGGGGCGGACGGGACCTCTTCGGCGGTGTTCGGGGGCCTTCCGGCGTCAGTCCGGGTGGCGGGGAAGACCGGCACGGCTGAGAACGAGACCGGCGTGGACCACTCCTGGTACGTCGGATACGCGCCGGTGGAGGCTCCCACGATCGTCGTCGCGGTGGTCGTCGAGCAGGGGGGGCAGGGCGCCAATGCCGCCGCGCCGGCCGTCTGCCAGACGATGGCCGCCTATCTGACATTCGACGTCGAGGAGTGCGGTGGTGGGGCGACGGCCAACTAGTCCAGGGCCGGCGGGCGCCCGACGGACTCCTGAGGGGCGCACGGCGCGCATGCGGCACGTCTTGGCCCGGGCACCGAAGGACGTCCTTCTCACCCTCGGGGCCGCAGCCGCAGCAGCAGTCGTGCTCTCGGTCGTCGTCGCCCTTCGGGCGACGAGTGACTCGCCGGGACGGATACCGTCCGGCGTGACGATCTCGGGCATCGCGGTGGGAGGCCTCACTCCCGGTCAGGCGGAGCGCGTGGTTGCCGGCGCGCTCGGCCGACCAGACGCTCAGCTCCGCCTCATCGCGCCCGGCCGCGAGGGCCCCTTTCTTACGCTGCCGGTCGTGCGGCTCGATCCGGTTCCTCGCGTGCGCCGCGCGGTGCTCCGCGCCAGTCGGCCGGCGTCACTCTCGTACAAAGTCCGGCGAGAGCTGGGCCTCGGGGCACGCCGTGAGGTCGCCTTGGACTATCGCCTGCGGTCGCGCACCGTCGATACGATCGTGCGCCGGGCCGCCCGCGCGCTTGATCGCCGGCCTCGCTCGGCCCGTCTGAGCATCGTCCGCGGAGCAATCGTCGTACGACCTGCGGCGAACGGTCGGGCAGTGGACCGGCCCGCCCTTCGGATGAGCCTTGCCCGCCTCCCTCCTCGCCTCCCGGTCCCGGTGGAGTCGATTCGTCCTCCGGTCACGGATGCCGAGGCAGAGAAGGCGCGCGCAAGGGCCTCCCGGATCGCCGGGGAGCCCGTACTGATCACGGCCGGCCGGCGCTCAGTGCGTGTCGGGCGGGGTTCTCTCCGCGATGCGCTCGTCTTCCGCCCGGCCAGCGGCACGATCACGGTGCGGCTCGACTCGGAGGTGATCGAGCGCGAGCTCGCACGCGTCTTCGGGGCGGTTGTGCGCCCTCCGCGCTCTGCCCGATTCCGCGTCAGGGGCCCGCGCGTCGACATCGTCGACGCGCGTCCGGGGCGCGCCATCGACGTCGCCGCCACCGCGCGCGCCATCGAGCGGCGGCATGGAGATGCGGTCCGACTGCGCACGAGGGTCGTCCCGCCGAGGCTCAGCACGAGGCGGGCGCGGCGACTTCGGATCCGCGAGCTCGTGAGCGAGTTCACAACTGCGTACGTCTGCTGCCAACCCCGGGTGACGAACATCAGCCGAGCGGCCGAGATCCTCGACGGACGGATCGTCGGCCCGGGCGCGACCTTCTCGCTCAATCAAGCGCTCGGTCAGCGTACGACCGCACGGGGCTTCGTCCCCGCGCCCCAGATCAACGCCGGCAGGCTCGAGGACGCGGTCGGGGGCGGCGTCAGCCAGATTGCGACGACCGTCTTCAACGCCGCCTTCTTCGCGGGCATGCGAATCGTCACCCACACTCCGCACGAGTTCTGGATCTCTCGCTACCCGCCGGGGCGAGAGGCGACCGTCTCTTGGGGCGGACCGGAGTTGATCGTGAGGAACGACTGGCCGGCGGCCGTGCTTCTGAAGGTGCGGGCGACCGCGACCGGAGTCCGGGTTCGGATGTACTCGTCACGCCTTGGTCGGCGCGTCGAGTCGGAGACGCAGGGGACCGCCAGGGCAGGCATCGGGTTCTCGATCGGCTACACGCGACGGGTGCTCGCGGGTGGGGTGGTTCGGCGCGACGAGCGCTACAGGTGGAGCTACCGCGCCCCGCCGCCACCCGCCTAGCGTCGCATCTCGATCTCGGGGGCCGACCTATTCGCTCGCCGCCCCAGCGACGATGTGATCGCGTGGCGATAGCGGTCCTCGATCCGCACGGCGACGCCGGGCCATGCGAAGGGCGCGACCGCCGTGGCGGCCTCATACGCGAGACGGGCTCGGAGCTCAGGATCGCCGAGGATCTCCGACAGGGCACGAGCGAGTGCCCCGTGATCGCCAGGTGGAACCAAGCGCCCGCAACGCGGCGGCAAGACGTCCCGGTAACCCGGTATCGCGGACGCGACGACCGGGATGCCGAGCGCCATCGCTTCGACGAGGACGAGTCCGAAGCTCTCCCCGCCGAGCGAGGGGGCGCAGAGCACATCGGCCCGGCTCAGCAGGCGTTGCCTCTCGTCGTCGCTGACCCGCCCTCGTGGATGGATCCGAGCGATCAGGTCCTCCGGCAGATCGGACCCGTCGATCTCGTGCGGATCAACCCCGACGAGATCGAGGTGGGTGTCCCCCGGGAGATCGACGAACGCTCGCAGAAGGATGTCAACCCCCTTGCGCGGCTCATGTCGTCCGATGAAGACGACGCGTCGGCGCATCGATCGTTGGGTGGCGGCACGGGGCCGGCCTCCCGCCCGCTGCGACAGCTCGATCCCGTTCGGAATCACGGCGGTCTCCTTCGACGAGACCGGGCGTGCAGATGTGCGCGCAGACTCTGAGACCGCGATCTGCGCGGAGAGCCGCCGAAGAGGCCAACGCAGCACCGGTCCGAGAAGGCGGTACGGGAGCGACCTTTCGTTGCACATGTGGAACGTCCCGACCAGGGCGGAGCGCCTGCTGTAGAGGGCGGCCAGGCAGAGCGACGGCACGAGCGGCTCGTGGAGATGGACGACGTCGTAGCGCCCCTTCTTCAGGGCGCGACCGACGCGTCGCGCGGTGCCGATCCCGAGGGCGACCCGCGCCACCGATCCGTTCGCACGGATCGGCCTCGTCGTCCCCAGGAGGGTGACCCCGAGTCGCGACGAGGTCGTGCGGCCCGCCGCCAGGATCTCGACGAAGTGCCCCCGTTCGCGGAGGGCTTGCGCCAGGCCGGCGACATGCGTCCGAACGCCCCCTGGGACCTCCCAATCGTAGGGGCACACGAGCGCAAGCCGCAGGGCGCTCCCACGATGGTCGCCGAGCTGGCTGGACGGGCCCTCGGCGTGTACCGACGACCAGTCGTCCTCAAGGCGATTCGGGACCGGGCGATGAAGGAGGACGGCTGCCGCGTAGCCCAGTAGAACGGCCGCGATCCCCACAACGACGTCGAGAACGAAGTGGTTGCCAGTCGCGACGACGACTAGGGCGATCGTCGGCCCCCAGGAGAGGGCGGCGACCTTGGCCCACCGGCGCGATGTCGAGGACGCCACGCCGACCCCGATCGCGAACGCGAAACCCGCGTGCAGGCTCGGTACCGCGGCGACCGGGTTGTAGAAGGCCGTGACCAGCGGTGAGTCGAGGGCGAACGACGTCTGGTCGCTCACCGTGTCGAGGATCCCGATTCCCGCGAGACGAGGAGGTGCGGTCGGAAACAGCGCGTACACGGGCAGGGCGATGAGCCAGGTGGCGAGTACCGTCGTCCGCAGCCGCGGGTACGCATCGGGTCGGCGGCGATAGACCCAGACGAGGGCCGCCGGGAGCACCAGGAACTGGGCGACGAGATACAGCCGGTTGAGCACCCACATCACCGGCAGACCCACGAGATGCTCCTGAAGGGCTCGCTCGACTCCGATGCCGAGCCGCGCCTGGAGATCCGCTATGAGCCGGGCATTATCCAGGGCGGTGTCCAGCGACGCGGTGGCCGCCCCCCTTGTGAGCGAGTAGGCGATGTACGCGCCGACGAACAGGAGCACCTCGGCGCGCCAGGAGCGCGGCACCCGAGGCAGGCGGGCGGCTTCGGCTCTCACGCCGGCATCCGCGCCGACCTCGAGCGAAGGCGACGGGCGGACTCGAGAAGGTGCCGGATGCTCTCGCCCTCACGGGCCAGAGCCACGGCGCCCGCGACCACGATCGGCAACGTCTGGACGACCTGCAGCACCAAGCCGAAGGCGACCGCCGTCGCGGGGGGAACGCCGTACGACGTGACGAGGGGCAGGGCCGCGGCGGCCTGGAAGAGGCCGACGTTCCCCGGCAGGAGCGGCAGTGTCTGGGCGAGAGAGACCGCGATCAGGATGAGGGTCGCCGCCCTCCAGCCGCCCTCGATGTCGAAGGCCCTCAAGAGGGCGTAGACGCTCAGCCACTGAGCGAGCCAACCGGCGATGCTCGCCCCTCCCAGCGGAACGAGAACGCCGGGGTGGGCCAGGGCGCGATGGCCCCGCGCGACGGCGTTCCAGACTCGCCGGATCTCCCGGACGATGCGGAGCGAGAGGCGCCCGGACGCCGACGCCGGGGGCGCGGACCACCAGTTCCGCGCCGAGCCGATCACGATCAGCAGCCAGATGGCTGCGAGCCCCGCCAAGGCCAGCCAGACGGTCTCGGGGAGGCCGAGGAACGCGCCGGCGACGGCGACGAGGCCGACCCAGGCAATCGTTGAGACGAGGCTCTCGGTCACCGCGGAGCCGATCACGACCGAGAGGTCGACGATCCGTTCGCTGCGGTGGAGGCGCGCGCGGGCGAGAAGCACGCGCGCCGCCTCACCGACCCGTCCCGCCAGCACGAGGTTGAGAAGGGCTCCGATCAACACCGGCGAGAAGACGACTCGCAAGGGCACCGCCTTGCCGTCGGTCAACGCTGCCGCCAGGGATGATCGCCAGGCGAGCGCCTTGAGCGGCAGGGTCGCCAGATGCGCGAGCGCAGCGATCCCCACCAGGACCCACGCGTGGGCCGTTCCGAGCGACGCGAGAGTGGACCAATCGAGCCGCCAGACGACCGACGCGAGGGTGCCGATCGCGACGGCCGTCGCGAGGAGCGGCGCCCATGATCTGCGGAATCCCTGTCGTCTCGCCCGCTGGGCCGCAGCTGGCATCCCATCGGAGCTCACCGATGGCCTGCCTGTCGCCGCATCCGCTCCATTTCTCATCCCTGCGAGCACGGCCCCGACGCTACACAGGAACCCAGGCGGAGTCGGGGATCTCAGCGCTCAAAGGGGCTCTCGCCGCGGTCTTTCGCTCTCAGTCTTCATAGGTCCGTCACGGAGCCGGTCTAGAAATCCCGCCGTGCACACTCCTGCCCCAGTCGTTCCACCCGAGGGCTCCGCGGACACGAATCGTCCCATCGCGAGGGTTGACCAGCTCAGGACGCGCTCTCGCATCGCCGTGCAGCGCCGCCGCTGGTCCCGCCGCGCTCAGTCGTGGAACGACGGGGCGGCGACGAATCCCGGCCTGTCGGCCACGATCGACGCGGTCGTCGCCGCGGCCACCGTCTCATCGCACATGACCGTGCTCGACATGGGGTGCGGATCGGGCCAGCTGACCGTCCCCCTCGCGCTGCGCGTTGCCCATGTCACGGCGGTGGATGTGAGCGCCGCAATGATCGAGCTGCTCCACGAAAACCTCAGCCGAGAGGGACTCGCCAACGTCACGAGCAGGGTCGAAGCACTGGAGAGACTCACGCTTCCCCCCTCATCTGTGGACGTCGTCGTATCGAACTACGCTCTCCATCACCTTGCCGACGTCGAGAAGCGCCGGCTGTTGGATGCGGCGCTGGTCTGGCTCCGACCGGGCGGCCGGATCGTTATCGGGGATCTCATGCTCGGCCGGGGTGGCGATGCCCGTGATCGCGCCATCATCGCCGAGAAGGTGCTCGTCCTGGGGCGGCGCGGGCCAGGCGGTTGGTGGCGAATATGCAAGAACGCGTGGCGCTTCGCCGCCAGGACCACGGAGCGGCCACTGTCGATGGATTCGTGGGAGAGAGCCCTGTGCGACGCGGGCTTCACCGAGGTGGCAGCGCGCACGATCGTGTCGGAGGCGGGGCTCGTCCATGGCAAGCGCCCCGCCGCGGATCCGGGGTAGCCTCCTCCCGGTGGCATCTCCTCGGAAGCGTGTGCGACGCCGCCGCCGCGCCGCGGCCCTCCTGGTGGCTGGCGCCCTCGCGGGCGCCGTGGCACTCCAGCAATTCGCGGGCGGAGCGGACAGCTCGCGCACGGCTCGCACATCGGCCGATGAGGAGCCACTTCTCCTCAGCGTCGGCGTCGGCCCTGGCCGAGTGGCGACGATCGATCTCTCTGCTGCCAGAGTCGACGGCCGGCTCGGCCGCCGACGCTTGGCGTCGGTTCTCGCCTCCAGGCTCCCGGCCCGATGGGTCGTCTCTGATGGGAGAGCGCGCGTGGTCTACCGGCTTGATCGCGGTGTTGCGTTACGCGCCGTCGTTGCCGACGACGACGGTGTCGTCACGGTGGCGGCCCGCCCGCTCTCCTCGATGATTCGCACCCCGCTCGTCGCACAGGCCCTGCGGAACAACTGCGAATCCGCAGCGCTGGAGATCCTTCTGGCGACGGTGGGTGTGCGCGTGCCCCAGCTCCAGATTCAAGATGCCCTCCCCACCAGTGGCGAGCTCGATCCCGTGGGTGAGGGGGCGACTCGCGTCTGGGGTGATCCGGAGCTCGGCTACGTCGGGCGCGCGGATGGGGGTGGGGTCGCGGGCGGGTTCGGTGTCTATCAGCGACCCGTCGCTGCAACAGCAGCGCGCTTTGGAGTCGCACTCGAGGACGTGAGCGGTCGGTCTCCGACCGAGATCGTGCGACGCGTCCGCGCCGGGCGAGCCGTGATGATCTGGATCGGACTCTCCGACGGTCCATACGCTGAGTGGCGCTCACCCCTCGGGCGCCGCGTCCGGGTGAACTTCGGCGAGCACACCGTAGTTCTCGCCGGCGTGACGGCTGACGGACGCCTTCGGGTGGTCAATCCCCTCGAGGGAACCCGGGAGGTGTGGAGCGTGCCGGAGTTCGAGAAGCGGTGGCGGCTTCTGGATCGACGGGCGCTTGGGGTTCCCCTGTAGGTCCGGCCCGCGCCCTGGGGCTCAGGGACGAACGGCGCCGACGTAGTCCGTTCGAGCGCCCATGCTCGACACCTTGACCACGTCCCCGGTCTGCGGGGCGTTCACGTACTGCCCTCCGCCGATGTAGATGCCCATGTGACCCAGCCCCCGGTAGAAGACGAGATCGCCGACCTGCAGCTGCGACGAAGGGACCTTCGGAAAGGCGTTCCAGATGGCGACGGTGTAGTGAGGGACGCTCTTGCCGATCTGGGCGTACGCGTAGGAAGCCAGCCCGCTGCAATCGAAGCCCGTGGAGGGGGAGGCTCCGCCCCACCGGTACGGGACACCCAGGTATCTCATCGCGACGCTTGCCGCGGCCGCGTTGCCCGTTCCGCTCGGCAAGGGCTCCGTGGGGGCGGCCGTCGCCGGATCCGGGGCCGCGGGCTCCGCCGCCGCAACCGGCGCGGGTGTGGCCGTGGTCGCGGGGGAGGTGACGGTAGCCGCGGTGGCCGCCTGACGCTGACGCGCGATCTGCGCCCGCGCGGCCGCGTCCCGCCGCTCCCGGGCCCGCGCGGGCGCCAGG
>JALHRF010000111.1 GCA_022841545.1 Bauldia sp.
CTCGGGGTCCACCGTCCCGTCCGCCCGCGCCGGCACGTCGATGACGCGATAGCCGAGGAGCGCCGCCGTCGCCGGGTTGGTGCCGTGGGCGGATTCCGGCACCAGCACCGTCGTCCGCTTGTCGCCGCGCGCTTCCAGCGCCGCCTTGATCGCCATCATGCCGCACAGCTCGCCATGCGCGCCGGCCTTGGGGCTCATCGCCACCGAGGCCATGCCGGTCATCGCGAGGAGCCAGCGGCCGAGCTCGGCGATCAGCTCGATCGCGCCGGGCACCGTCGACAGCGGCTGCAGCGGGTGGATGTCGCCGAAGCCCGGCAGCCGCGCCATCTTCTCGTTGAGCCGCGGGTTGTGCTTCATCGTGCAGGAGCCGAGCGGATAGAGCCCGCTGTCGATCGCATAGTTCTTCTGGCTGAGCCGCACGTAGTGCCGAACCGCCTCCGGTTCGGTGAGCCCCGGCAGGTCGATCGGCGCCTTCCGCGCATGCCCGCCGAGCCGCGATTTCGTCTCCGGCGCGTCAGGCAGGTCGACGCCGGTCACGTCGTTCCTGCCGGTCTCGAAGATCAGCGCCTCCTCGATCTGCAGGCCGCGATTGCCGGTGAAGGTCCGAGGCTCCGCGTCGGTCGCGGCGGTGGCGGGTTGGGTGGGGCGTCCGTGGTCGTTCAGCATCGTGGCCTCTTAGTGCGCTCTTGATGCGAGTCCAGTCGCATCATCGAATTCCCAAATCTCAACATCGTCGGGGACCAAATGCTGATAGTTCTTCAAGTAGTGGGCTGCGAGCGAAACGTCGGAGTTGGTCCGCCGATCCAGCAGCACACACAGACACTTGCGGAACGTCGCGGGTGCCAAGTGAAAGTAGTACATCGCCTCATTCCAGACGGTCAGTTTGGCGCTAGGCGAATTGCCTCCGGTCGTCCATCGATGCGATTTGCACTCGACAATGATGGGAGGCGAAGCGCTTCCGAGGTCAAATCGGTGAACCTTCGTTCGAGGGTGATGACCAACAGCGAGCGGGTAGTTCGGAACGACCTCGATCCCTTGCGTTCGAAAGAAGGCCGCGACGCTCCCTTCAAAGTCCCGACCGACATGAGCATTGCTCGCCGCCCCAACTCGCTGAAACGGCCGTTGGAGACCCGAGATAGGCGGATCAACCGACATCACACCACCTCCCTGAGCGCGGCGGCATAGGCTCGGCGGTCCTCGTCTGTGTTGATCTCGGTCGAGGCGACGACGATCAGATCGGACAGGTCCGGCCGGTTGGGCTCGAGCCGCGACACCGGCACGCCGGCGAGGATGCCCTCGCGCGCCAGCGCCTCGATCACCTCCGCCGCATTCCCCTTCACGCGGATGGTGAACTCGTTGAAGAACGAGTCGTTGAGGACAGTTACGCCCGGAACCTCGGACAATGATTCCGCGAGACTCACCGCGTTGGCGTGGTTGAGCGCCGCGAGCCGCCGGAGCCCGGTCTCGCCGAGGAGCGTCATGTGGATGGTGAAGGCCAGGCAGCAAAGGCCTGAATTGGTACAGATGTTCGATGTCGCCTTGTCGCGGCGGATATGCTGCTCGCGGGTCGACAGCGTCAGCACGAAACCGCGCCGACCCTCCGCGTCCACCGTCTCGCCGCAGAGCCGCCCCGGCATCTGCCGGATGAACTTCTGCCGCGTCGCGAACAGCCCGACATAGGGCCCGCCGAAGGTGAGCGGATTGCCGATCGACTGGCCCTCGCCGACGACGATGTCGGCCCCCTGCGCCCCCGGCGGCTCGATGGCGCCGAGCGCCACGACCTCGGTGAACACGGCGACGAGCAGCGCGCCGACCGCGTGCGCCTTCTCGGCGATGGGGGCGAGGTCGATGAGGTTGCCGTAGAACGACGGCGACTGGACGACGACGCAGGAGGTCTCGCCGTCGATCGCCTCGAGGATCGCCTCCGTGCCCATCGGGTCCGGCGGCAGCGCCACCACCACATCCTCGGCCATGTGCGATACCGTCTCGACCACGCCCCGATACTGCGGATGCAGCCCGCCGGAGAGCACCGCCTTCTTTCGCCTGGTCACGCGGTGGGCCATCAGCACCGCCTCGGCCGTGCCGGTCGAACCGTCATACATCGAGGCGTTGGCCACCTCCATGCCGGTCAGGTTCGCGACCTGGGTCTGGAACTCGAACAGGTACTGGAGCGTCCCCTGCGCCACCTCGGGCTGGTACGGCGTATAGGACGTCAGGAACTCCGAGCGCTGGATCAGGTGGTCGACGCTCGCCGGCACATGGTGGCGATAGGCGCCGGCGCCGACGAAGAACGGCACGGACCCGGCCGCGACGTTCCGCGCAGCGATCCGGCCGAGATGGCGCTCCACCTCGATCTCGCTCTTCATCAGCGGCAGGTCGAGGAAACCCGGAAGCCGCGTGTCCGCCGGGATGTCGACGAACAGGTCGTCGATGGAGCCGACGCCGATCTTCCGGAGCATGCCGGCGCGGTCGGCCTCGGTATGGGGGAGGTAGCGCATCAGAAGCCTTCCACGTTGACGTCCGTCTTGACCGAATTGGCGATGAAGCATTCCTCGTGCGCCACATGGTGAAGCCGCGCGAGGTCGTCGTGCGAGGGCTGCTTGTCGCCGCCCCAGGCGATCCGCGGCCGAAGCGTCACCTTCGACACCCAGTACTTGCCCGCGGCATTCTTCTCCATCACGCCCTCCGCCTCGTCCTCGTAGGACTCGATGACGAACCCGCCGCGGCGCGCGAGGTCGAGGAAGGTGAGCATGTGGCATGACGAGAGCGAGGCGATGAACGCCTCCTCGGGATCGACCGCCGCCTCGTTCACATAGGGCTTCGGCACCACCTGCGGCGAGGCCGAGGCGGGCACCTCGATGCCGCCGTCGAAGCGCCAGGTGTGGGCGCGGGAGTAGCGGCCCTTGGCGAATTCGCCCTCGCCGCGATGCCAGGCAACCGTCGCCTTGTAGATGTGCGCCATGGGTCAGATCGTCTCCAGGAAGGCCTTGTAGGCGCCCTCGTCCATCAGGCCTTCGATCTCCGCCTTGTCGGCGGGTCTGATCTTGATCAGCCAGCCGGTCCCCTCGGGCGACTCGTTGACCGCCCCCGGCTGGTCGCCGAGGGCGCTGTTCACCGCCGTCACCTCGCCCGAGATCGGCGCAAACACTTCGCTCGCCGCCTTGACCGACTCGACGACGCAGAACTCGCCGCCCTTCTCGATCGCCTTTCCCGGCTCTGGCAGCTCGACATAGACGATGTCGCCGAGTTGCTCCTGCGCATAGTCGGTGATGCCGACGACGGCGACGTCGCCGTCGAGCCTGATCCATTCATGGTCGCGGGTGTAGCGGGTGGTCATGGTCGCTCCTCGATCACGTCGTCGGTTTCCGGAAATAGCGGTGCGGCACGAACGGCATGGCCGTGACCGTGGCCGGCAACTCGCGGCCGCGCACTTCGATCGTCATCGCCTTGCCGGGAACGGCGTCTGGCGCGTCGACATAGCCCATGGCGATCGGGCCGCCGACGGTCGGCCCGAAGCCGCCGGAGGTCACCGAGCCGAGGTGACGGCCGGAGAGGTCCTTGATGGCGGCGCCCTCGCGCGCCGGCGCCTTGCCGTCGAGCTTCAGCCCGACGCGCTTCCGGGGCGGTCCCTCCGCGATCTGGCGGAGGATGTGGCTCGCACCGGGGAAGCCGCCCTCCTCCCGGCGGCGCTTCGGGATCGCGAACAGGAGGTCGGCCTCGACCGGCGTGGTGGTCACGTCGATGTCGTGGCCGTAGAGGCAGAGGCCGGCCTCGAGGCGGAGCGAATCCCGCGCGCCGAGGCCGATCGGCTTGACCTCGGGCTCGGCGAGGAGGGCGCGCGCCACGGCCTCGACGGTGTCGGCCGCGAGCGAGAGCTCGAACCCGTCCTCGCCCGTGTATCCCGACCGGTGGAGCCCCATCGCGATGCCGTCGAATGTCGCCGGGCCTGCGGTCATGAAACCCATGCCCGCGATGCCGGGCGCATGGCGCGCGAGAACCTCCGCCGCCTGCGGACCCTGCAGCGCAAGCAGCGCCCGCGTCTCCCTGGGCTCGACGCTGACGGACGCCGGCAGCCGGGCGCGGAGGTCGGCATAGTCGATCTCCTTCCGCCCGGCATTGACGACCAGGAGCAGCGTCCCGTCCGGCGCGTCCGCCGACGGTCGCGTCACCATCAGGTCGTCGATGATCCCGCCGTCTTCGGTGAGCAGCATCGAATAGCGCACGCGACCATGCGCCAGGCCCAGGAAGTCCCCCGGCGCGAGCGCCTCGAGCGCGCGGGCGGTGGTCTCGTGGTCGGGGCCAAGGAGCGCCGCCTGTCCCATATGCGAGACGTCGAACAGGCCGGCGGCGCTCCGCACCTGGTTGTGTTCGGCAATGATCCCGCTCGGGTACTGCACCGGCATGGCATAGCCGGCGAAGGGCACCATGCGCGCGCCCAGTTCGCGGTGAAGCGCTGCGAGCGGCGTCTCGCGGAGATCGTCGGACGTGGACTCTGACATGCGGACTGGTCCCCGGATTCGAGCAACGGCGTCGCTGCGGCTCGAACCCGAACCGTGAGCGCGCCCCCTCTGTCCCAAGGACCTGAGAGATTTCCCAAGGGAAACGAACTTCCCGAGGTTACTCCTTCGGTGAGCCGGCGAGATCGCTTCTCGCGGGCTGCTTTCCAGAGCGTCGCCGACCGTCCGGTCCCGTTCGCCTGAGAGTTTCCGGGGCGGTTGCTCCTTCGGCGCCGGACCGGTGGAACGGTCCGGACTCTCCCGGCGGTCGTATCGTCATCGCCGCCTTCGCGGCGATGGCCGGGGCGCGACGATGCCCCGACTCCGAAAGCATAGGCGGGGCGGCGGGCGAGTCAATCGCCCCTGCGCCGGACGCGCCGATTATCCCTTCGGCCCCTCGTCGAAGCCGACGAAGATGATCAGGTTGCGGTCGTTCGGCCCGACGGTCACGGTCACCTGCTCGACATGGTTGTAGTTCGCGCCAAAGGTCGGCGCCGTGAGCGCAACCGGCAGCTTGAAGAGCTGGGAGTAAAGCGGGTCGGTGCCGCCGAACTGTTTCGCGACCGCGATCCGGATTGGCAGCGTGATGTTCGCCGCCGAGCCCTTCGGTCCCGCCACCACGCGGCCGGCGACCCCGACCTTGATGCTCAGCGTACCGCCGACGAGCGAGCATTCGCGGGCGGTCTGGGTGATCGACGCCAGATACCGGACGTATTGGGTCTCGTTCTCGTGGCCCTTCTCGTAAACGGTCATCGAAGATGTCCCGGCCCGGATCTGGATCGGCGGGCAGTAGTCGTCCCTCTTGACGAAGTCCGCCGCCGTCGCCCCCGCCGCGGGGGCGGTCGCCACCACGCTTTCGACGGCCGCCTCGTCGGTCGACGCGCAGGCGCCGAGCCCCAGGGCGAAAAGGACCGCAACGATGAAGCGAGTGCGACTCAAACCAAACGAAACTGGCACGGCATGATCTCCCTCGGATCGTGCGAGGTGCCCCTATACCAAATCACAAGGCCATTTTGCGACCGCAAGCGCATTTGGGTCGAATTCGGCGCCATCCGGGCGAAATGGCCGCCTGCCGGCTTTCGCAAGACCAGGGGCTTCCCCCCTCTTTCGCCTCGCTTGCCCGGCGGCTAAAAGGAAGGCTACGCTTGCCGAGGCCAGCTTCGGCTCCCTGCCTCGCCCTTCCGAAGGCATTGCTACGTGAAGTATGTCAGTACGCGCGGATCAGCCCCCGCGCTCGGATTCGCCGATGTTCTCCTGGCCGGCCTCGCCGACGACGGCGGGCTCTATGTGCCGGACACATGGCCGCAGCTTTCACCCGGGACGATCGCAGGCTTTGCCGGCCAGCCATACGCCGTCGCGGCCCATGATGTGATCGCACCGTTCGTTGCGGGCGAGATCGCGGAGGCCGACCTCCGCCGCATGTGCAACGAGGCCTATGCCACGTTCCGCCACCGGGCGACCGCGCCGCTCGTCGAAATCGGCCCCGGAGCGTGGGTTCTGGAGTTGTTCCACGGCCCGACGCTCGCCTTCAAGGACTTCGCCATGCAGTTGCTCGCGCGGCTGATGGACCATGTCCTCGCGCGCCGCAACGAGCGCATCACGCTGTTGGCCGCAACCTCCGGCGACACCGGCGGCGCGGCGGTCGAGGCCTTCGCCGGCCGGAGCAACATCGATCTCTTCGTGCTCTTTCCCGAGGGTCGGGTGTCGCCCTTCCAGCAGCGCCAGATGACGACGACCGGAGCGGCCAACGTCCATGCGCTGGCGGTCAAGGGCACCTTCGACGACTGCCAGGCCATGGTGAAGGCGGCCTTCAACAGTCGCGACATCCGCCGCCGGCTGGCAATCACCGGCGTGAATTCGATCAACTGGGCTCGCATCGTCGCCCAGGTCGTCTATTACTTCACCGCCGCCGTCGCCCTCGGCGCCCCGCGCGTTCCCATCGCGTTCAGTGTTCCCACCGGCAACTTCGGCGATGTCTTCGCCGGCTATGTCGCCAAACGGATGGGTTTGCCCCTGGCGAAGCTGATCGTCGCCACCAACGTCAACGACATCCTCGCCCGCACCCTCGCCACCGGCCGCTACGAGACGCGCGGTGTGCACGCCACCACGTCGCCGTCGATGGACATCCAGGTTTCCTCCAACTTCGAGCGGCTGCTGTTCGAGGCCTGTGGCCGCGACGCCGCGACCGTCCGCCGCCTGATGGCGGAGCTCGGCACGTCGGGGTCCTTTGCCATCGACCCGGTGCCGCTCGCCGCAATCCGCGAGGACTTCGCCGGCGGCATGGCGGACGAGACCGAAGTCGCCGCGACCATGGCCGAGACCGTCCGCGAGACCGGCTTCCTGCCGGACCCGCATACCGCCATCGGCATCGCCGTCGGACAGCGGTTTCGGCAACCGGGAACGCCGCTCGTCGCGCTGGCAACGGCGCACCCGGCGAAATTTGCCGCGGCCGTCGAGGCGGCCACGGGTCGAACACCTCCGCTCCCCGAGGGCTTTGCCCATCTGATGAGCGGCAAGGAAACCCTCACGGTCATCGCCAGCGACCAGCGATCCTTCGAGGACTATCTGCTTTCCCATGCCGGCGCGGTGAAGAATGAGGTTTGAGCCCATGTCGGTCCGCGTCACCACCCTTCCTTCGGGCCTCCGCATCGTCACGCAGGACATGAGTCATCTCGAGAGCGCGGCGATCGGAATCTGGGTGGGCGCGGGATCGCGCTCGGAACGCGATGAGGAGCACGGCCTGTCCCATCTCCTCGAGCACATGGCCTTCAAGGGAACCAGGACCCGCTCGGCCGCCGATATCGCCGAGGAGATCGAAGCGGTCGGCGGCGAGGTCAACGCCGCGACCAGCGTCGAGACGACCTCGTACTACGCACGCGTGCTCAAGGCGGACGTTCCGCTCGCCCTCGATATCCTGTCCGACATCCTCCGCAACTCGGTGTTCGATCCCGAGGAGCTCGAGCGCGAGCAGCATGTGATCCTCCAGGAGATCGGCGCCGCGCTCGATGCGCCGGAGGACCGCGTCTACGACATCTTCGCCGAATCCGCCTTCCCCGGCCAGCCGATCGGCCGCAACATCCTCGGCACCGCCGAGACCGTGAAGGCCACCGCCTCGCCGATGCTCGACTCCTATCTCGACCGCCACTATCGCGGCCCCGCGATGGTGATCTCGGCCGCCGGCGCCGTCGATCATGACCGGCTCGTCGATCTTGCCGCCAATGCGCTTGTCGACCTCGGCGCCGAGGCCGGACCGGAGCCCGTGGCCGCGACCTACCATGGCGGGGAGATGCGCGAGGACCGCGACCTGATGGAGACCCAGATCATGCTGGGCTTCCAGGGCATTCCCTATGGCGGCAGCGACTTCTACACCGCCCAGGTGCTCTCCTCGATCATCGGCGGCGGCATGTCGTCGCGCCTCTTCCAGGAGGTGCGGGAGAAGCGCGGCCTCTGCTACTCGATCTACGCCTTCCACTGGAGCTTCGCCGATACCGGCGTGTTCGGCGTGCATGCGGCCACGGGCCCGGAGGACGTCAACGAATTGATGCCGGTGATCGTCGACGAGCTCGAGCGCGCGACCGATTCGATCACCGACAAGGAAGTGAAGCGGGCGCGGGCGCAGCTTCGCGCCGGTCTCTTGATGACGCTCGAAAGCCCCGCCGCGCGCGCCGGGCAGCTCGCGCGGCAGTTGCTGCTGTTCGGCCGCATCATCCCGCCCGACGAACTGGTCGCGCGGATCGAGGCGATCGAGGCCTCCCATGTCCGTGAGCTCGCGGCGAAGATCTTCAGCGGCGCACCGACGCTCGCAAGCGTCGGCCCGGTCAACGGCATGATGGACCGCGAGCGGATCGCCAGTCGCTTCGGAGCCAGGGTCCACGGATAATCGCCATGGCGTTCCTGCGATCGATCTCCACGCACAATGCCAACCCCACGATCCGCGCCGAGCGCGTGCTCTTGCGCGCGCCGGTGCTCGCCGACTATCCGCAATGGGGAAAGCTCCGCGAGGACAGCCGGGCCTTCCTTACGCCCTGGGAGCCCGTCTGGCCGTCGGACGATCTCGCCAAGCTCGCCTTTCGCCGCCGGATCCGGCGCTATCAGCGTGAGATCCGGAACGGCACGGGCTACCCCTTCTTCGTCTTTTCCCCCGATGGCGAGACTTTGCTCGGCGGATTGACCCTGAGCCATGTCCAGCGCGGCGTAGCCCAGTCGACATCGCTCGGCTACTGGATGGGCGCGCCCTTCGCCGGAAAGGGCTATATGGCCGCCGCGGTCCGGGCGGTGATCGGATTCGCCTTCGAAACGCTTCACCTCAACCGTATCGAGGCGGCCTGCCTCCCGCATAACCAGGCCTCGATCCGCCTCCTCGAAAAGGTCGGATTCCGCCGCGAAGGCTACGCCCGGAAATATCTCTGCATAGACGGGCGCTGGCAGGATCACCTCCTCTACGGCCTCGTCCGGGACGACCCCCGGACGTGACGGCCGCGCGGAAGCCTTGTTTCATCCGACCTATGCACTTAGAAATCGGCGAATCGCTCCGGCCGCGGAGGCTCGGTTGTTCCATGTGCGTCTGATCGCTGTCCTGGTTCTCGCCGCCGTTTCGGCGGCGCTGTCCATGACCACCGCAAGTGCGCTCGAGGCGATCAGCGTGCCCCTCGACGGGAGAACGCTCGACCTCACCGGAATGGTCCAGCTCTTCAATGAGCCCGACGACCGCATCCAGGTCCCTACGGCCCCCGGGCCGGACGGGATTGTCCGCCGCATCGAGATCAAGGCGCAGGAAGGCGTCGGCGGGTCCGACTGGGCGGTCTTCGCCCTCGCCAACAACGGCGATGAGCAGATCGACCGGCTGGTCGTCTCGCCCCATTTCAGGCTGGCGGGCTCCGGCATCTTTTGGCCCGATCTCGGCGCCTCGCGCATCGCCAACATCACGCCCAGCCAGGGCTTTGCCCCGGAACGTCAGGAAAGCCAGGAGGCGGACGTCTTCAGGATCACGCTCGATCCCGGCGCGGTCGTGACTTTCGTGGCGGAACTACGCACCGAGGCATTGCCGCAGCTCTACCTGTGGGATGCCGACACCTACAAGGACGCGGTCAACAGCTATTCGCTCTACCGGGGCATCGTGCTGGGGATCTCGGCCTCCTGGCGTTGTTCCTGACCATCGTCTTCGTGGTCAAGGGCACCGCGATGTTCCCCGCCACCGCTGCGCTGGCCTGGGCGGTGCTGATCTATCTCTGCATCGACTTCGGCTTCTGGAACCGGGTGATCGACGTGCTGCCCGGCGAAGACCAGATCTGGCGCGCCGGCGCCGAGGTCTTCGTCGCCGCATCCCTCGTCGTCTTCACATACACCTACCTGCACCTCAATCGCTGGCACGTCCGCTACAGCCACCTCACCATCGGCTGGCTGATCGGGCTCGTCCTGCTGCTCGGCATATCGATCATCGAGCCGTCGGTTGCCGCCGGGCTGGCGCGCCTGTCCATCGGCCTCACCGCCGTGTTCGGCTTTGCGCTCATCGTTTATCTCGCCACGCATGGCTACGACCGCGCGATCATGCTGATCCCGACCTGGGTGCTCCTCCTGGTCTGGACCTTCGCGGCCTGGCTGACCGTCACCGGGTATCTGGCGAGCGACGTGGTCCAGCCGGCGCTGGCCGGCGGCCTCGTTCTGATCGTGCTCCTCATCGGCTTCACGGTCATGCAGCATGCCTTCGCCGGCGGCGTGGTCTCGCAGGGTGCGATGGGCGACACGGAACGCCGGGCATTGGCGCTGACCGGCTCCGGCGACATCGTCTGGGACTGGGACGTGCAGCGCGATCGAATCTTTGCGAGCCCCGAGGCCGAGGACCTGCTCGGCCTGCAGCGCGGCGCGCTGGAGGGCCCCGCCCGCGACTGGCTAGAGTTCCTGCATCCCGCGGATCGCGATCGCTTCAAGACCATCCTCGACGCCACGGTCGAGCAGCGCCGCGGACGCATCGCCCAGGACTTCCGCCTCCGCTCGGAGGACGGGCACTACCATTGGTTCCACCTCCGCGCCCGTCCCGTGCTCGGTTCCGACGGCGAGGTCATCAGGGCCGTTGGTACGCTCCTCGACGTCACCGAGGAGCGGACCGCCGAGGAGCGCCTCCTCCACGATTCCGTCCACGACAATCTCACCGGCCTGCCCAATCGCGAACTGTATCTGGACCGGCTCAGGGCCGCGCTCACCCGCACCGAGGCGGAAGGCGCGGCGCGGCCGTCGGTGTTCATGCTCGACATCGACCGCTTCAAGCAGGTCAACGAAGGCTTCGGCCTTGCCATCGGCGATTCGATCCTCCTCACCATCGCCCGCCGGCTGACGCGGCTCCTCAAGCCGCAGGACACGCTCGCCCGCTTCTCGGGCGATCAGTTCGCCTTCCTGCTCATCTCGGAGAGCCAGCCCGAGCGCATCGCGGCCTTTGCCGAATCCGTGCGCCGCACGCTCCGCGCGCCGATCACGCTCGGCGAGAAGGAGGTCTTCCTCACCGCGTCCATCGGCATCGCCATGCATGACGGCAAGCAGATCGAGGCCGAGGAGATGATGAAGGATGCCGAGATCGGCATGTATCACGCCAAGCGGCTCGGCGGCGACCGCATCGAGGCCTTCCGCCCGGCGCTGCGGCAGCACGGCACCGACCTTGCGACCCTCGAATCGGATCTCCGCCGCGCGCTGGGCCGCGAGGAGATCAAGGTCCTCTACCAGCCGATCGTGCGGCTCGACGACAAGACCATCGCCGGCTTCGAGGCCCTCGTTCGCTGGGATCATCCCAAGCTCGGCCGCATCCCCCCGGCCGATTTCATCCCGATGGCGGAGCGGACCGGCCTGATCATTCCCCTCGGCCTTTTCGTCCTCGACCGAACCGCGCGGCAGCTCGGCGACTGGCAGGAGGCGCTCGGGCGCTCGACGTCGCTCTTCGCCAGCGTCAACGTCTCGAGCCGGCAGTTGCTCCGCCACGATCTGATCAACGACGTGAAGTCGGTGCTGGTCCGTTCCTCGATCAACCGCGGCTCGCTCAAGCTCGAGGTGACCGAGACGCTGGTGATGGAGAATCCCGAATATGCGGCGCAGGTGCTCACCCGCATCCGCGAGCTCGGGGCCGGCCTGTCGCTCGATGACTTCGGCACCGGCTATTCGTCGCTGTCCTATCTGCAGCGTTTTCCCTTCGACACCATCAAGATCGACCGGACTTTCGTTCGCGGCAACGGCTCCGGGGACCGTCGGGTCATCCTGCGGTCGATCATCGGCCTTGCGCACGATCTCGGCATGGACGTCATCGCCGAGGGCGCCGAGTCGGAGTCGGATGCCTTCGAGCTCGAGGAGCTCGGCTGCGAATACGTCCAGGGCTTCCTCTACGGCCAGCCGATGACCGCCGCCGAGGCCAACCGCCTCCTCTTCCGCACCGAGGCCGCACCGCAATACGAGCAGGCGTGACGCCATTCCGCCGGGGGCGCGAACGGGTGCCGCCCGCGCCGCCCTTCGCCCTCAGATCACGACCAGGTTGTCGTGCGACAGCTTCAGCCCGGCATCGAGTGTCGCGAACTTGATCGCGACGATGCCGCCCGAGCCATCCGCGTCGAAGTACATGTCGCCGGTGTCGTCGTCATAGATCACGCGATGCTCTGCCGACGTCGCCTCGCCGCCGATATGGAACTTGCCGGCGCCGAGCGTGCCGCGGGCGCCGACGTTATCGAACACGGCGTTTTCGATCTGTATGCGGTCGAGCCCTCGAGCCTGTCGGCCCCGTTCGTCCCCGTCTTGTTCGCCATGCTCTCAGTCCCATATATCCCCTTGGCGTATGCCGGATGAGGAGGTAGAATGCTTACAACCCGCAACTGAAGCGGGCTCCCCGAAGGCGAGGGTCACATGGAGTCATTTATCAAGCGACTGCGTAGCCTCGGCTGGGCCGGCGCATTTGTGGCCGGCCTCATCCAGACCGTGTTTGCGATACCTGGTGTCACGGTGAGCGCCGTGATTGGGGTCATCGCTGGCGTCGTTGCTGCGGTTCAAAATCTCTTTCTCACGCCGCCCGTCCAAGTCGCCATCGCGGTCTTTCTAGCGGTGCTTTGGACATGGATTGGCGTAGCCGTTCTCCGGGACAGAAAAAGACCTCGCCTGACGCTCCCCGCGCCGGATTACAGATACGGGCTAATCTTTGAGGGAATTCACCCCATTTATGTGAGAAACGATCCACACATGGGGCTGCAATTCGTCATTGCGTTGCGGAATTTTTCGAGCGGTCCAATAAGATATTCTATCGAAGAGTACGATGTACGCTTGGGGACCCGGGCGCTGCCCTTATACAGACGAGGCGAAATTGGCTCATTTCTACAAAGGGGCGCAGGGAAAACTGCGACTCGCCCACCGTTCTCTGCGGAAGATGTTCGCGCGTTCTACGGGCAAAGAACAGATGGAACTATTCAGTTTAAAGTCGTGTACGGCAGCCCTGGGGACCCTCCCGTTAGAAGGTTTGCGATGCTATTATCAATTACAATTGTCTTGAATGATGATGGATCAAGCTTGGGATTTAGCCATGGGATCACCGAGGAGAGCGATGATCCAATAAACGGAGGCTAACAGGGAAATGTCACGCGGCAAACACCTTAGCCTCGCCGAGGCCCGCAAGCGCAGCGAACTGGAACGGTTTGCCCGCGAGCACCCGATGGAAGGTGATCGGGACGTATTCGAGCGAACCTTGAAGGCTATGGCCTCTGGAAAGAAACCAGCAAAACGCGGAACATCAGTTCCGGGGAGCGGCGAAGGTTCCAACGAAACTCGATCTCGCCGAGGTACTTAGGCAGATGCTTTTCGGACACCCAAATATGCGTGCCAGCGATGGTCCGCTTCACCATCGCCCAAAAGCTTTCGATGGTGTTGGTGTGAGCGGAGCCGCGCGCGTATTCCTTGGCGCTGTGGTTGACCACGGCGTGCCAGTAGCCTTCCCGATGCAGATGGGTGTAGGTCGGCAATTCGTCCGTAACAATGCGCGAACCGGGACGGACGTACTTGGCGATGATCGGGAACATTTCCTCGACCGTGCGCCGCTTGACCACGCGAGAAACGACCTCGCCGCCGCGCTCGACCATGCCAAGGACAGAAACCTTGTCCTCAAAGCCGCGCTTGTCCTTGCCGCCGATACCAACCTCATCGATTTCCACGATGCCAGCGCCGCCGCTGGAGCCACCGATAGGCGCGTCGCCGTCAACAAGGCCCATGTACTCGCGGATGAGCCGCGCCATGCGCCAAGCAGTCTTGTAGGTGACGCCCATCTGGCGCTGGATTTCCTTGGCCGCAACGCCGTTCCGCGTTGTGGTGAACATGAACATCGCAAAGAACCATTTTTGCAGCGGCGTGCGCGTCCGATGGAACGGTGTATCGACCATCGGATGAATGTGGTGGCCGCAATTACAAGTGTAGGCCGGCATCTTTGAAAGCTTGTGGAAGGTGTCGATCTGGCCGCATTTCGGGCAAACCGGCTCCTTGCCATACCGAACCTTAAAGAGGTGATCCAAGCAGGCGTCATCGTCCGGGAACTGCTTGAAAAACTCTGTGATGGTCATCGCCTTGGACATGGCTTTCTCCTACCCTCGAAAGATAGGATACACGCGAGCATACGTCAAGGGGATATATGGGCTCTCAGTCCTCGATGTTTCGGGATGTCCGCGCGACTTCAAACGTTCCGCATTTCAGGCATCAGTAGTTTCACCATGGTACCACAGGTGGTTCTTTCGCACTTCGCAACGAAGCGGCCGTGCCTCGTCGGGGGGGAAAACACGCCAGTCCTCGTTTTCGTCGGTCGATCACGCGACGGTGACGCGGCACTTCCCTTCCCGGGGTCGCGGTGTTAGGCGGGTGCGAGAGATCATGCCGTGAAACCGCACCTCCGCATCCTGCTCTGCGCGCCGCGCGGCTTCTGTGCCGGCGTGGATCGTGCCATCCAGATCGTCGAGCTGGCGCTCGAGCGGTTCGGCGCGCCGGTCTATGTCCGGCACGAGATCGTCCACAACCGCTACGTCGTCGAGGACCTGAAGGCGAAGGGCGCCGTGTTCGTCGAGGAGCTCGACGAGATTCCCGACACGGCGCAGCCGGTGATCTTCTCCGCCCACGGGGTGGCGAAGTCGGTCCCCGAGGCGGCGCGCACCCGCAATCTCTTCCATCTCGATGCGACCTGCCCGCTGGTCACCAAGGTCCATCGCGAAGCGGAGATTCTTTACCGCAAGGGCCGCGAGGTCGTGCTGATCGGCCATGCCGGCCACCCCGAAGTCATCGGCACCATGGGGCAGCTGCCGCCTGGCGCCGTCGCCCTGGTCGAGACCGAGGCGGATGCCGAGGCCTTCACGCCCCGGGATCCCGACCGGCTCGCCTGGATCACCCAGACCACGCTGTCGGTCGATGACACGGCCGCGATCGTCGCCACCCTCACCCGCCGCTTTCCCCACATCGTCGCGCCCCACAAGGACGACATCTGCTATGCGACCACCAACCGTCAGGATGCGGTGAAGCGAGTCGCGGGAGAGGTCGATGCGATGATCGTCGTCGGCGCGCCGAACTCGTCGAATTCCCAGCGGCTCCGGGAAGTCGCCGAGCGTGCCGGCTGCCCCTACGCCGTCCTCGTGCAGCGGGCGTCCGAGATCGACTGGACGCGCTTTCAAGGCATTTCCCGCCTCGGCGTCACCGCCGGCGCGTCGGCGCCGGAGGTGCTGATCGACGAGGTGATCGACGCCTTCTCGGCCCGCTTCGACGTTTCGGTCGAAGTGGTGACCACCACCACCGAGTCGATCGCCTTCAACCTCCCGCGCGCCCTGCGCGACGCCGCTGAGTGAGGCCGGCTTGGCGGTCTATACCGAACTCGCCGACGAGGAGCTCGACGCCTTCATCCGCGGCTACGACCTCGGGGCGCTCCTGTCCGTGAAGGGCATCGCCGAGGGCGTCGAGAACTCGAACTACCTGCTCTCCACCGAGAAGGGCCAGTTCATCCTGACGCTTTACGAGAAGCGGGTCGACCCGGCCGATCTGCCCTTCTTCCTCGGGCTCATGGAGCATCTCTCGACCCGCGGCATCAACTGCCCGCTTCCCGTCCACGACCGCGCAGGCCGCGCGCTGGGGGGGCTCGCCGGCAAGCCTGCGGCGATCGTCACCTTCCTCTCCGGCGTCTCCGTCCGCCGGCCGCGGGTCGATCATTGCGGCGCCGTCGGGCGGGCCCTCGCCCAGCTCCACCAGGCCGCCGACGGCTTCGCGCTCACCCGGCCGAATGCCCTCTCGGTCGGCGGCTGGCGCCCGCTCTACGAGGCATGCGCGGGCCGCGCCGACGAGGTGCAGGCCGGCCTCTCCGCCGAGATCGAGCAGGAGCTCGATTTCCTCGAGGCGCACTGGCCGCGCGGCCTGCCGGCAGGCGTCATCCACGCCGATCTCTTTCCCGACAACGTCTTCTTCCTGGCGAACCGGCTCTCCGGCCTGATCGACTTCTACTTCGCCTGCAACGACATGCTGGTCTACGACGTCGGCATCTGCATCAACGCCTGGTGCTTCGAACCGGACGCCGCCCTCAACCTCACCAAGTCGCGGGCGCTGCTCAACGGCTACAATGCCGGGCGCCGCCTGTCGCCGGAGGAGGTCGCCGCCCTGCCGCTTTTGGCTCGCGGCTCTGCGCTCCGCTTCCTGCTCACCCGCCTCTACGACTGGCTCACCGTCCCGGAGGGCGCCCTCGTCGTGCCCAAGGACCCGATCGAATACTACAAGAAGCTCCGCTTCCATCGCGGCGTGAGCGACGCCCGCGCCTACGGCATCGATCCATGACCGAGCGCCCGCTGGTCACGATCTGGACCGACGGCGCCTGCTCCGGCAATCCCGGCCCGGGCGGCTGGGGCGCGGTGCTCATGGCCGGCGGCCGCGAGAAGGACCTTTCCGGCGGCGAAGCCTTCACCACCAACAACCGCATGGAATTGATGGCGGCGATCTCGGCGCTGGAGGCGCTCCGCAAGCCGTCGCTGGTCGACCTCCACACCGACTCGCAGTATCTCCGCGGCGGCATCACCGGCTGGATCAAGGCCTGGAAGAAGAACGGCTGGCACACCAAGGACCGCAAGCCGGTCAAAAACGTCGACCTCTGGGAGCGGCTCGACGCGCTGACCCAGTTGCACGAGGTCCGCTGGCACTGGGTCAAGGGCCACGCCGGCACCGAGCTGAACGAACGCGCCGACGCGCTCGCCCGGGAGGGCATGGAGCCGTTCCAGACGAAGAAGAAACGGAAGCCCGCCACGCCGTCGGGGGTGAAGGACTGACAGGAAAGCGAGGCTCCGTGTCAGACCTGACTGAGCCGCATCAACCCTGCGCTCGTCGGAGCGAAGCCGCACGCGCTGTAGAAGCCGGCGAGCCGAGGTTCAAAGTCGACATGGAGCCATTCCGCCCCGCGCTCCCGCGCCACCCTGGCTGCTTGCGTGACCAGCGCCACGCCGAACCCTTTCCGTTGATGATCAGGATGAACCGTCGTGTCGAAGACTGAAGCGTGAGCGCCGCCGTCCCAGGCAATGTTCACGTATCCCACCAGCCTGTCGTCGGAGAAGGCACAGAGATGAGCCAGGCTCCGCGACCAGATCGCCTCGAAATCCGCCTGCGTTGGTTCACCCCAGGACGCAAGCATCAGCGCACAGAGGTCTGCTGCGTCGGGGCGAGCATCGACCCGAACGACGAGACTGCCCGCGACCCTCTTCCGGGAAACCCGCCGGCAATACGACCGGCTGTGCGTGTGGCGCACCTTAAGGGCGTCGGACCAGTTCCGACCGGGAAACCTCCGGGAAACCGGATTGGGCCCGGAAGGGATGGTGGAGACGGGCCGGTTCCTCCCGAGGGACCCCCGTCCGTCCGGCGTACCGGAGAGCGGAACGGATGGCGACAAGTCGCCGGGCGGGCGCGATGGACGCGCCCATTTCCGGTCCTCCCCAAAGGAGGGCCAACCGGGTGCAGCCGACGCGCCCGCCACCCTCGGCGTTTGCCGAGCGAGTAGCGAGTCGGGTGGGTCAGGCGCGGAACGCGCCGTAACCCACCGCCGATGGACGAGCATGACCCGGTCCGGACAAGGCGCGGGAACGATGCGGTGTGCCCTGAGAAACGGTGGAGGACGATGCCCGATGGACCGAAGCTGTCAGCAGCAGACGCGTTCAGCCCGCGACCGCCTCGCCTACCCTCACACCTGCTCCAGCATCGTCGCCGCACCCGTCGTCGAAATGCCCTTGCCGCCGTCCGGCTCGAAGTTCAGCGTCGTCACCACGCCGTCCTTGACCAGCGCCGAGAAGCGCTTGACCCGCTTGCCGAGGCCCGGAATGTCGACATCGAGTCCGAGGGCGCGCGCATAGTTGGCCTCGCCGTCGGCGACGAAGTCGATCTTGCCGGCCCCGCCGAGCGCCTCGCCCCACACCTTCATGACGTGATGGTCGTTGACCGCGAGCACCACGATGCGGTCGACGCCCTTCGCCTTCAGTGTCGCGACATTGGCGACGAACTGCGGGATATGCGCGTTGTGGCAGGTCGAGGTGAAGGCGCCCGGCACGCCGACCAACACGACCGTCTGCCCGTCGAAAAGCTGCCCGGCCGGCACCTCGGCCGCCGTTCCATCCCCGTTCTTCACCCGGAACGCGCCCTCCGGCAGCCGGTCGCCCACCTTGATCATCGTTGCCCTCTTGATTGGCTGGAACTGAAGTCCGCGTGCATAGATCAGGCGCGGGGGTTAGTCGATGGGAACCACCTGCTCGACCGCCTTCCCATCGGCGACGAGCGTCACCCGGAGGCTCGCGCCTTCGATCGGCGTCTTCGCGCCGAGGCGGTCGATGGTGACCCTGTAGACCGACTCGCCGGCCTCTGGGGTCCGCTCGGGCAGGCCGGGAAACCAGTCGCCCGGCCCCTCGACGAACATCTCGGCATCCGACGGCGCGGTCACGCTGATCTCGAAGGCCGGACGCTTCTCCGTGCCGCCGTCTCGCCACGCGCTCTCGACCGCGAGGACCCCCGGCTCGGGCGGTCCCGGCACCTTCGCCCGCGCGCCGGC
>JALHRF010000112.1 GCA_022841545.1 Bauldia sp.
CGGCACCTGCTTGAGTGCGGCGGCGTGAAAGATGAACTGCGAACCCCGCACGGCGTCGACGATGCTCGTCGGCTCGCGCACGTCGCCGATATAGAAGCGCAGGCGCGGATCGCGGATCGCGAGCCGCATGTCCTCCTGCTTCTTCTCGTCCCGCGACAGGATGCGGATCTGGCCGATGTCGGTCTTGAGGAAACGCTGGATCACAGCGTTGCCGAAGGAGCCGGTGCCGCCAGTGATCAGAATGGTCTTGCCGGCGAACCCGGTCATGGTTTTTCCATTCCTAACGAGTGTCCAGACTGCGCATCGCCGCGACCATCGCCGGCCAGTCGGGCGGCGCATAGCCCGTGGCGGCGCGGAACCGGCTCGAATCGAGCGAGCGGTCGATGACCAGCCCCTCGTCCCGCTCGATGGGGAAGGTCCGCCCATAGGCTGCGGCAAAGAGCAGGAGCAGGTCGTACTTGCTGATCGGGGCGGCGCTGACCTGATAGACGCCCGAAAGCTCCGGCCGCGGGATCACGATATCGGCGATGACGCGCGTCAGCTCGTCCGTGGTCAGGCCCGAGAAGATCGCCCGGGCATAGCCCTTCGTGGGTCCCTGCTGTCGGAGGAACCACTCGAGGAGACCGAAGCCGGGCGCGGCGGAGAGCTCGGGACCGACGATCGAGGTGCGGAGCGTGATCGCGTTCGGCGCGTCGACTTCACCGAGGAGCTTCGAGCGGCCGTAAAGGTCCTCGGCATCCGGGACGTCGCTCTCGCGGTAGTTGCCGGCGCGGCCGCTGAAGACGCAATCGGTGCTGATATGCACCAGGCGGATACCGCCGAGATCGCAAAGCCGCGCAAGCTGATGCGGCAGGATCGCGTTGATCGGAAGCGTCTGCAGCGGATCGCGGCTGGCGGCCGCCTGCTTCACCACCCCGATGCAGTTGACCACCACTTCGGGTCGCGCATCGCGAAGCAGGCCGGCGAGGCCGGCAAGGTCATCCACACTCACGTCGGTGCGGATGTCGGCGCCGGCAGGGAAGCTGGAGCGGACCGCCGGCGAACGGGCGGTGCCGGTCACCCGCCAGCCTGGGCGCTGGCCGAGCAGGCGGAAGACCATACTCCCGAGCATGCCCGAAACGCCGAGAACCAGCACGTCCATGTTGTCGCCGCTTCCCTTGTCGGCCCGGAACGAACACCCGATCGCGCTGCGATTTCCCCGTCGCGGCGCGCGCTCGTCGCCACCTGAGACGGTCTGAGCGGTATCTCAATGCGCCTACCCTCGCAAGGCATCCATACCAGGGGATCGTCCGGCGCCGGACGGCATGTGGCGTGGAAGACCGCCAGCGTGCTGACGCGACTGCAGCAGGCCCCAGGCGATCTCGGCCCAAGGCAGAAGTTGGCCATTACGGCGTGTTGTCTGGCCCCATCTATCGATGTGCACGAACCAGCAGCCGTCAGCGATGTCTCCGAACCCCGTCGGCCATCTCTGCGGACCAGATAACAAGGCATGACGGCGGGATGTGCGGCCGCCGGACGGGCGGGTTACGCCTTCGGCTGACCCGGGCAGGGTTTCCCTCGGATGGCTAATCCCGGTATTGCTGGATGCGGGTGGTGCGGAGCCCGGCGAGACCATGCTGGTCGATGGACTGCTGCCAGGACAGGAATTCCTCGACGGTGAGGGTGTAGCGGCTGCAGGCCTCGTCGAGGCTGAGCAGCCCGCCGCGCACGGCGGCCACCACCTCGGCCTTGCGCCGGATCACCCAGCGCTTGGTGTCCCTCGGCGGCAGATCGGCAATGGTCAGCGGGCTCCCGTCGGGGCCGATGACATATTTGACGCGCGGTCGAACCTCAGCGGTCATTCTACTCTCTTTACTCAACCTGACCGTCCCAACCGCGAGACTACGCGGCCTGCTTTAAAATTTGCCTAAGTGGCGGGCAACAATTCGGTAAGAATTGTAAAGGCTTGGCGGAAGTGACATTTGCGCGGCGCGCGCCCCCTCGGGTGCTGACGGTGGGCCGGCCCTCGCCGACGCGAGGGGCGGGAGAGGGGCGACATGAACAGACCGCCGGCCACGCCTTGAAGATGGCGCGATCGTGACTATAGTCCCTCTGTCATTTCAGGAGCGTGGCCAGGCTTGAGCCAGCCTGCCGGTTTTCAACATGCGCCAGACTCTGGATCTTCCCGGCAGCCCCAACCGGACGCGCGTCGTCGTCGCGATGTCCGGCGGCGTGGATTCTTCCGTTGTCGCGGGACTCCTCAAGTCGTCCGGCTACGACGTGGTCGGCATGACGCTCCAGCTCTACGACCATGGCGAGGCGACGCACCGGAAGGGCGCCTGCTGCGCCGGGCAGGACATCCATGATGCGCGGCGCGTCGCCGAGACGCTGAACATCCCGCACTACACGCTCGACTACGAGGAGCGCTTCAAGAACGCCGTCATCGACCGCTTCGCCGACAGCTACGCGGCCGGCGAGACGCCGGTGCCCTGCATCACCTGCAACCAGACGGTCAAGTTCGCCGACCTTCTCGAGACCGCGCGGCGGCTCGGTGCGGACGCGCTCGCCACCGGGCACTACGTGCATTCGGCGCCGCGTGGCGAGGGCCGCGCCCTATACCGCCCTGCCGACCTCGAGCGCGACCAGAGCTATTTCCTCTTCGCCACCACCAGGGCGCAGCTTTCGTTCCTCCGCTTCCCGCTCGGGCCGATGACCAAGGCCGAGACGCGGGCCGCGGCGCGCGAGTTCGGGCTACAGGTCGCCGAGAAGCACGACAGCCAGGACATCTGCTTCGTGCCCTCGGGGCGCTATGCCGACGTGATCCTGAAGCTCAAGCCGGAAGCGGCCGAGAAGGGCGAGATCGTCCACATCGACGGGCGCGTGCTCGGCCGCCATGAGGGCATCATCAACTACACCGTCGGCCAGCGGCGCGGCATCGGCGTCGCGACCGGCGAGCCGCTCTATGTCGTGCATCTCGACCCGGCGGGGCGTCGCGTCATCGTCGGCCCGCGCGATGCGCTGGCGACACGCAGGCTTCATCTTCGTGCCGTAAACTGGCTCGGCGACGGGGACATCGCGGCGTTGCCGGAGGAAGGGATCGACGTTTTCGCCCGGGTCCGCTCGACTCGCCCGCCGATGCCGGCGCGGCTTCTCTATTGCGACGGCCATGTCCATGTCGACCTTTCCGGCGCCGAGGCCGGGGTGGCGCCCGGCCAGGCCTGCGTCTTCTACGATTCCGACGGCGCCGGCGCGCGGGTGCTCGGCGGCGGCTTCATCGACCGCTCGGAACATGACGGACAGGCGGAACTCGCGCTCCGCAGGATCGTTGGCCGGGAGCCCGCCATAGCAGCTCTGTGAGGCGACCATGACGCAACCGACGGGGGGATTCGGCGAGACTGGCCCGGGGTCCGGGGCCGCGGCGCTTGCCACCATCAATGACGATCATGTCGTCGCCGCCTATGCGCGCTGGGCGCCGATCTATGACTGGAGTTTCGGGGCCTTCACCCGCGCCCCCTGCCGCGCCGCGGTCGCGGAAATGAACCGCCTCCCGCCGGGCCGCGTCCTCGAGATCGGCGTCGGCACCGGCATCTCGCTCCCGCTCTACGACCGCAAGCACCGGGTCACCGGCATCGACCTGTCGCGCGATATGCTCGAACGGGCGAAGAAGCGCGTCGCCGAGGAACGTCTCTCCCATGTCGAGGGGCTGGAGGTCATGGACGCGAGCGCGCTCACCTTCCCCGACGCCGCCTTCGACGCGGCCATGGCGATGTTCGTCATCACCGTCGTGCCCGACCCGGACACGGTCCTCGCGGAAATCGCGCGGGTCGTCCGGCCGGGCGGCCGGGTCATCCTCGTCAGCCACTTCTCCGTCGAGAGCGGCCCCCGCGCCTTCGTCGAAAAGCACCTGTCGCGTTACTCGTCGCGCCTCGGGTGGCGCCCGAATTTCCCGATCGAGACGGTGCTCGGACGGCGCGAACTGAAGCTCATCGACCGGCGGGCGGTGAAGAGCTTCGACCTCTTCACCATGCTCACCTTCGAGCGGATCTAGGCTCAGGTCCCCTCTCGCTCGGGCGGGAAGACGTGCGCCTCGGGCGCGACCGCGTCGAGGTTCGGCGTGATGTCGGCATCGACGCGGCGGCCGACCCATTCGAGCCCGCCGAGGAGCATCGCCTGGAAGCCGGCGCTGTCCCAGGTGTCGGCGCGGTGGGCGAGGCCGGTGAACCAGACGCGGCCCTTGCCGTATGGGCGCGCCCAGGCGAGGGGGAAGGGCGGGCGCTTGTAGTCGACGCCGTCCATGCCGGCCGTCTCGAGAACGAGGAGGACGTGGAGGTCGGCCGCGTACTCCTTCATCGAGTACCATTCCTCGTGGAGGCGCCATGTCTCGCCGAGGTCGGCAAATCCCGGAAAGCGGGAATCGACGATGCGCGCCGTCGCCACCTGCTGTTCGCCGTGGTTGATGAACTCGCCGCCCAGCATCCGGATATAGGGGTCGGAGGCGTCGCCGTGGTTCCGGTAGCGGTGGTGGCGGTACGTCGGGTTGCCGCCGCCCGATTCGAGCGTGTGCCAGGTATCGCCGGCGGAGTGGACGGCGAGGAAGCCCATCCCGTCGGCGACCGCATCGAGGAGGGCCTGCTTGCCCTCCGGCGTGACGGCGGGGTGGCCGTCGTCGCCGATCGAGGAGATGTCGCCGCCGGTGAAGAACATCACCGCGTCGAACCCGGCGAACCAGGCCGGCGAGAACAGGCTGCCGTCCTTGGAGAACACGAAGTCGATGTCGTTGGCCGCGCCGAGCTTCAGGAGGACGCGCTCGCTGTGGCTCGGCACGCCGTCCCGGTGGCGGACGATGTCGTGCTCGTAGCCGGCGGACTTGGTGAAGTAGAGGACGCGCATTACCCGGCTTCCCGGCTCACCCCGACATGGCGGAAAGCACGCCGCCGTCGACATAGAGGATCTGGCCGTTGACGAAGTCGGAGGCGGGGGCCGAGAAGAACACCGCCGCGCCCTTCAATTCGTCCACCTCGCCCCAGCGGGCGGCGGGCGTGCGGCGCTTCACGAAGGCGTCGAACTCGGCGTTCTGGGTGAGCGCGACGTTCATCTCGGTGACGATGTAGCCGGGCCCGATGCCGTTCGACTGGATGTTGTACTTGGCCCACTCGACGCACATCGCCTTGGTCAGCATCTTCACCGCGCCTTTCGAGGCGGTATAGGGGGCGATCGTGGCGCGGGCGATCTCGCTCGCCAGCGAGCAGATGTTGATGATCTTGCCGCGGCGGCGCGGAATCATCCGCTTGGCTACCGCCTGGCCGACGTAGAAGACGGCGTCGAGGTTGATCGCCATCACCTCCCGCCAGGTCTCGATCGGAAAATCCTCGAGCGGCGTCCGGCGCTGGATGCCGGCATTGTTGAACAGGATGTCGATCGGCCCGAGTTCCGCCTCCATCCGGGCGACATGCTCCTCGACCGAGGCCGGATCGGCGACGTCGAAAGCATAGCCGGACGCCGTGAAGCCGTCGGCGCGCATCGCCTCGACCGCCTTGTCGACATCCTCCTGCTTTCGCGAATTGAGCACCAACTCGGCGCCGGCCTCGGCCAGCGCATAGGCACAGGCGAGGCCGATGCCGCGGCTCGAGCCCGTTATGAAGGCGCGGCGGCCGGTGAGATCGAATAGCGGATTCGACGGCATGAAGTCCTCCCCTTGGTTGCGGACCTTATCCGGGAGGGGCTGGCGGGCGTCAACGGGGATGGCGGTTGTCGCCTGCACGGCCCTACGGTAGTTTCCCATTGATCCCGCCATCACACGAGCCTCGCCCCATGAAGACGGATGCCGTAACGCCCGCCGACCTCGCCCGGTCGGTGATCGCCGTACCGCCGCTGGCGCGCGCCCGGAACGGCGCGGTGTCGATCGGCGAGAACGGGAAGATCGTCGAATGGATGGCGGCCGGCGGCGTCTCGACTTTTCTCTATGGCGGCAACGCGAACTTCTACAATCTCGGGCTCCTCGAATATCCGCTCACCCTGGAGGTGCTGTCCGGCATCGCGCCGAAGGACGGGTGGATGATCCCCTCGATCGGCCCCGACTTCGGCAAGGCGCTCGATCAGGTGGCGATCCTGAAGTCGTTCGATTTTCCGACCGCGATGGCGTTGCCGATGGCGAGCGCGACCAGGCCGGCCGGAGTCGCCACCGGGCTCCGGCGTCTCGCCGACGCCTACGGCAAGCCGGTCATCGCCTATGTGCGGTCGGAGACCTATCTCGCGGTCGCCGACATCGCTGCGCTTCTCGCGGACGGCGTGCTCGCGTCGGTGAAATATGCGGTGGAGCGGAATGACCCGGCGGCCGACGCCTATCTCGCGGCCCTCGTCGATGCGGCGGGCACCGAGCGGATCGTCAGCGGCATGGGCGAGCGGCCGGCGGTCGTGCATATCGCGAGGTTCGGGCTCGCCGGCTTCACCTCGGGCTCGGTCGCCATCGCGCCGCGTCTCTCGATGGCCATGCTCGGCGCGTTGAAGGCGGGAGATGTCGCGGTGGCCGAGGTGATCCGGGCAAAATTCTCCGCCTTCGAGGATCTTCGCGACGCGCAGGGGCAGATCGTCGTGCTGCACGACGGCGTGCGGCTCGCCGGCATCGCCGACACCGGGCCGCTCCAGCCGTTCCTTGCCAATCTCGAAGACGCACAACTCGGCGCAATCGGGGTCGCGGCCACGGCGCTTCGCGAGGAAAACGCGCGTTTCACGCAACGCGCGGCCGCCTGAAAGCTATTGGGGGAACCATGACCTACCTGCCAGCAAGCGACCGCTACGAGAAGGTCGAGTACCGTTCCACCGGGCGAAGCGGCCTCAAGCTGCCGCCGATCTCGCTTGGGCTCTGGCACAATTTCGGCGAGAACGCGCTCCCCGACCGGGCTCGGAAGATGCTCCATACGGCCTTCGACGCCGGCATCACCCACTTCGATCTCGCCAACAATTACGGTCCGCCGCCCGGCGCGGCGGAGACCTTCTTCGGCGGCGTGCTCGCCACCGACTTCCGTGCCTATCGCGACGAACTCGTGATCTCGACCAAGGCCGGGTACCGGATGTGGCCCGGGCCTTATGGCGAGTGGGGCAGCCGCAAGTACCTCCTGTCGAGTCTCGACCAGAGCCTCAAGCGGATGGGGCTCGATTATGTCGACGTCTTCTATTCGCACCGCGTCGATCCCAACACGCCGCTCGAGGAGACGATGGGCGCGCTCGACACGGCGGTGCGGCAGGGCAAGGCGCTCTACGCCGGCATCTCGTCCTACAACGCGAAGCGAACCGCGGAGGCGGCGAAGATCCTCCATGACCTTGGCACGCCGCTCCTCATCCATCAGCCGAGCTACTCCATGCTCAACCGCTGGATCGAGGCGGACAAGCTCCTCGACACGCTGGCCGAGGTCGGCGCGGGCTGCATCGTCTTCTCGCCGCTGGCGCAAGGGATGCTGAGCGACAAGTATCTCGAGGGCGTCCCCCCGGACAGTCGCGCCGCAAGCGGCTCCGGCGCCTGGCGGCCGGGTTTCCTCACCGAGGAAAACCTCGAGGCGATCCGGAACCTGCACCGCCTCGCCCGCCGGCGCGGCCAGACCCTGGCGCAGATGGCGATCGCCTGGGTGTTGCGCGATCCCCGCGTCACCACGGCGCTGATCGGCGCGAGCCGGCCCGAGCAGATCCTCGATGCGGTGGGGGCGCTGGCGAAGCCCGGCTTCGCGGCGGACGAGCTTGCCGAGATCGACCGTTACGCGACCGAGGGCGGCATCAACATCTGGCGTATGTCGTCGGCGTCGTAAGACGCGTCGGCTGACCGCCCGCGGCTCGGCGAAGCCGCAACCGGACGCAGCCTTACAGGCGTTTGACTTGCCAGGATCGGCCGCGACCGGCTATGTCGCGACGGGTGACTTGCTGATGCCGGCCGCAGCGCCGGACCAAAACGGGGACGATCGAACATGGCCGCTTTCATTGCCACCAAGGCCGTCGACATGGGCGACCTGTCGGAACTCGGCCTTCTGTCGAATTTCAAGCAGTTGAAGACGCCATCGGTCACCGATCTGTCGAGCTTCACGGCCACCAAGGGCAACGTCAGCCTGTTCATCACCGGCAGCCACATGACCGCTGTCTTCAAGACGCCAAGCTCCGGCACGATGGACGGAATCCAGGTGTCGGTCGGCGGTGCGGTCCAGTATGCGGTCAACAACCTCGGCCTGTCCTTCGGCAAGACCGAGAAGATCTTCGGCGGGAACTTCGAGCCGACCCTCTTCAAGGGCGCGGACGTGATCACCGGCTCGAATGCAAACGACCGCCTCAACGGCTTTCAGGGCGACGACACCATCGGTGGCCGCGGCGGCAACGACGTCATCGTCGGTTCGGCCGGCGACGACACGATCAATGGCGGCGGCGGCGATGACATCATCAACGGCAATGCCGGCGCCGACATCATCGACGGCGGCGCCGGATCCGACACGCTCAGCGGCGGCGGCGGGCGGGACACCTTTCTCTTCGACAACAAGCTCAACGGCAAGAACATCGGCACGATCACCGACTTCACGGCCGGGAAGGACGAGTTCCACGTCTCCGCCCAGGCCTTCAAGGGGATAGGCAAGGCGGGCGTCCTTCCGTCCAAAGCCTTCGTCCTGTCCACGGACTACAAGGGCCAGGACGACGTCATCGTCTACTTCAAGGCGACCGGCAGGTTGGCCTATGAGGCCGATGGCGGAAACCTGAAGAACGCCATCCAGTTCGCCAAGGTCACGGCACGAACCGATCTCGACAACGGCGATTTCTTCATCGTCTGACGCCGCCCGGAACGCCGTTACTCGTGCCGCCAGATGCGAAGCGGCGAATGCCGGGCGACGTGCACGAAGTCGCGGTCGGTGGTGAGCATCGTCAGGTCATGGCTGATGCAGAGCTGCGCGAGCAGGGCATCGACCGTGGCGATCTGCACGCCGTTTCTGCGGCAATGGTTCTTCAACTCGGCGGCGTGGACATGATCGTCGCGGCTCGGGCCTATGAAGGTGATGGCGGAGAAGCGGTCGAGGATGAGGTCGTGGGCCTTGGGGCCGGCAAAACCCTGCAGGAGTTCCTGAAGGACAAGGCCGGTCGACAGGACGAAATCGCGCTCGCCAAGCGCCTGAATCAGGGCGGCGACTTCGGGTACGCCGTCCGGCGAATCTCGCCGGAACGCCAGGGACCAGACGCTCGTTTCGGCAAACAGGCTCAATCGCGTTTCCGGTCGGCCTTGTAGTCGTAGCTCGAGTCCCACTCCAGCTTGCCGACCAAATCGAGCAGCCGCTTCTGACGTCGACGCGCGATGAATTCCTCGAGCGCCTTTGTTACCGCGGCCTTCTTCGTGCGTTCGCCGCTGACTTCAAGCGCGCGTTCAATCAGTTCGGGATCGATTGAGAGGTTGGTCGCCATGTGTGGTTCTCCACACATGAGGTTACACATGCGGGTTGACCGGCGCAACATCGCGTGACGCGAATCGTCCCGAGGGTCCATATAGGCGGAACTGGGGGCGATCCGCCCCCGATACCAATCGCCGGGAGGCAATGCCGTGTCCACCGACCCCAAGAAGCCCCTGCGTTCGGCGCGGTGGTATGCGGCGAGCGACCTTCGCTCGTTCGGCCATCGCTCGCGCACCCTGCAGATGGGCTATTCCTATGACGACTTCATGGGCAAGCCGGTCGTCGCGATCATCAACACCTGGTCCGACATCAACCAGTGCCACGCCCATTTCCGGGTTCGCGCCGAGGAGGTGAAGCGCGGCATCTGGCAGGCGGGCGGCTTCCCGGTGGAGCTGCCGGCGATCTCGCTCTCCGAGCCGTTCGTGAAGCCGTCGACCATGCTCTACCGCAACCTCCTCGCGCTCGAGGTCGAGGAACTCCTGCGCTCGCATCCGGTCGACGGCGCGGTGCTGATGGGGGGCTGCGACAAGACCACGCCGGCGACGATCATGGGCGCGATCTCGATGAACCTGCCGGCGATCTTCATGCCGGCCGGGCCGATGCTGCGCGGCAACTATCACGGCAAGTCGCTGGGCTCGGGCAGCGACGTCTGGAAATACTGGGCGGACAAGCAGGCCGGCAAGGTGTCCGACGCCGAATGGCGGGACATGGAGGCCGGCATCGCCCGCAGCTTCGGCACCTGCATGACGATGGGGACGGCGGCGACGATGATGTCGCTCGCCGAGACGCTCGGCATGACGCTCCCCGGCGCCTCCTCGATTCCGGCTGCCGACTCGGCGCATCCGCGCATGGCGAGCGCCACCGGCCGCCGCATCGTCGAGATGATTCATGAGGACCTCAAGCCGCGCGACGTGCTCTCGCGCGGCTCGTTCCTCAACGCGCTGGTGGTGCAGATGGCGCTGGCCGGCTCGACCAACGCCATGATCCACCTCGTCGCCATGGCGGGACGCGCCGGGGTGCCGCTCGACCTCGACGATTTCGACCGCGTCGCCCGCGAGGTGCCGGTGATCGCGAACCTTCGTCCGAGCGGCGAATATCTGATGGAGGACTTCTACTATGCCGGCGGCCTGCCGGCGCTCCAGTCGGTGCTCTGCGGCCATCTCGACCTGTCGGCGCTGACGGTGAGCGGCAGGCCGGTGGGCGAGACCATCGCCGAGGCGAAGGTCTACAACGACGAGGTCATCCGCCCGCTCGACCGGCCGATTTCGACGGCGGCGGGGGTCGCGATCCTTCGCGGCAACCTCGCCCCCGACGGCGCGGTGATGAAGCCGGCGGCGGCCGAGGCGCGGCTCCACAAGCATTCGGGCCCGGCGCTGGTCTTCCGCGACTACAACGAGATGGCGGCGAATATCGACCGCGACGACCTCGAGGTCACGGCCGATCATGTGCTCGTCCTCCAGAACGCCGGGCCGGTGGGCGGACCGGGCATGCCGGAATGGGGCATGCTGCCGATCCCGAAGAAGCTCCTGAAGCAGGGCGTGCGCGACATGGTGCGCATCTCCGACGCGCGGATGAGCGGCACCAGCTATGGCGCCTGCATCCTCCACGTCGCGCCGGAAGCCTATATCGGCGGGCCGCTTGCCGCGGTGCGGAACGGCGACATCATCTCGATCGATGTCGCGAAGCGGTCGCTGCAGCTCGAGGTGCGCCAGGCCGAGATCGACCGGCGTCTGGCGGAATGGTCGCCGCCCGACCGCACCTTCCAGCGCGGCTATAACCGCATGTACGCCGCCCATATCACCCAGGCCGACAAGGGATGCGATTTCGATTTCCTCGAGGGCACGGCGCCGACCCCCGAGCCGGAGATTCATTGAGGCTGACGTATCCTCCCCCGGCTCAAGGCCGGGGGCCCACCTCGGCATGAGGATGAGGGGTGTTCTCCATCGGCGGAGTTGTGCCGCCCGACGGTACTGGAAGCGCCCCTCCTCCTCATGCTGAGGCGCTCGGCGCGTTTCCGCGGCGAGCCTCGAAGCACGCACCGCCGCGAGGCCCAGGTCCCCTACCCCCACGGTGGAAAAGAAACACGCCGGCCACGACCAGGACGATTCCGGCAACCCGGTAGATGTCGATGCTGTGGCCGGGATAGCCGGCGACACCGAACTGGTCGGCAAGCGTGGCGGCGATCATCTGGCCGAGCACGATCGCGGCGAACAGCAGCGCGCCGCCGAGCACGGGCGCGACGAACATCGTGCCGACCACGAAGAGGAAGCCGAACAGCCCGCCGAGCCAGAGGTACCAGGGCAGGGATGCGATCGCGCCGATCGGCAGGGGGTGACGGCTCACCACGATGTATAGCGCCGAGAGCACGAAGGCGACGAGGATCGACAGGAACGCCGCGCCGACCGGCGTGCCGAGCCGCCGCGCCACGTCGGCATTGAGACCGGGCTGCAGCGCGATCATGCCGCCGAGGGCAACGGCGAGAAACAGGTAGGGCAAGCGGCTCACGGCGGGTCTCCCACGCTTCCGCGACGGCAAGATGATCCTGCCGCAGTGAAGCGCGCCTGCATCCCCGCGTCCAGCCAATGTGGTCCATTGGTGAGGGAATGGAACTGAACGGCCTGCGCCGTGAGGTTTGAGGACTGGACTGAGGCTGCGAACGGCACGGGCCGTCTTGGTCGATAAGTCAGACTTCCCTCGGCCGGACGCGCACCTTGTCGATGTTGCGGTCGTCCATCGATATGACCTCGAATTCGAGCTGCCCGGCGGTGACCTTTTCGCCCGCCCGTGGAAGATGCCCGAGGCGCCAGAGGACGTAGCCCGCCAGCGTCGAGTACCGATCCGTCTCGTCAACCAGGTCAACTCCCAGCAGACCCGAGACTTTTCGTATGTCGATCCATCCATCGACCAGCCAGGAGCCGTCCTCGGCCCGCTCGGCGACGAGCGCCTCGTCGTCCTCGTCGGGAAACTCCCCGGCAATCGCCTCCAGGATGTCGGTCGGCGTGGCGATCCCCTCGAGCGATCCGTATTCGTCGACCACCACCGCCATTTGCAGGGGCGACTGCCGGAGTTGCTCCATCAGCCGCAGGACGCTGACGCTCTCATGGACAATGAGCGGCTGGCGGAGCGAACTTCCGACATCGATGTGGCCCGAAGTGATCAGGTCGCGGAGCAGATCCTTGGCGAAAGCGACGCCCACGAAGTTGTCGAGGCTGCCGCGGGCCAGCAGGAAGCGTGAATGGCCCAGATCCAGGATCTTGGACTTGAGCACTTCCTCGCTTTCGTCGAGATCAAGCCAATCGACCTCGGTTCGTGGCGTCATGATCGACAAGACCGGTCGATCCGCCAGGGTGAGCACACCCTGGATCATCTCCTTTTCTTTCGGGGCGAACAACGCCTGCGCCTGCGCCTGGCCGGCGATCGCGTCCGCCGTCTCACCGAGTTGAAGGTCGCCTCGCTGCCCTCCGAGCAGCCGCAGGACCGCATCGGCGGTCCGGTCCCGAAGGTCGCCGGTGGTCGCGAACCGCTCCTTGTTGCGGCGTGCGACCTGATTGAGGGCTTCGATCAGGACCGAGAAGCCGATGGCCGCGTACAGATAGCCCTTCGGAATATGGAACCCGAAACCCTCCACGATAAGGCTGAACCCGATCATCATCAGGAAGCCAAGGCAGAGAATGACAACCGTCGGATGGCGGGAAACGAAGCTCATCAACGGCCGTGCCGAGATCATCATCACCAGGATGGCGACGACCACCGCGATCATCATGATCGAGAGCTCGTCGACCATGCCGACGGCGGTGATCACGCTGTCGAGGGAGAAGACCGCGTCGAGCACGACGATCTGGACGATGACCTGCCAGAACACCGCATGGCGGACCTTGCCGCTCTTGTGCCCGATCGAGCCCTCCAGGCGCTCGTGGAGTTCCATCGTTCCCTTGAACAGAAGAAAGGCGCCGCCGAAGATCAGGATGAGGTCGCGGCCGGAGAATGCAAAGCCGGCAATGCTGAAAAGCGGCTGAGTCAGCGTGACGATCCAGGCGATCGATGCAAGCAGGCCGAGCCGCATCACGAGCGCCAGCGAAAGGCCGATCAGCCGCGCCTTGTCGCGCTGGTGGGGAGGCAGCTTGTCGGCGAGAACCGCTATGAACACGAGGTTGTCGATGCCGAGGACAATCTCGAGGATGATGAGCGTAAACAGCCCGGCCCATGCCGCCGGATCGGCCATCCACTCAAAGATCATTGTCAAATCCCGCCGCCGCCGGCGCCATGCCGACCCGCATGGACTGCCCAGTACTCCAATCCTGCGCTACCACAATTCCTGCCAAATGGCAGGCCATCGGCGTTGTACATCAAACCCTCGTCATCAAGGCGGAGCGGCCGCGCCGCTCGTGGTGGAGGCTGCGAGGTGCTGCAGTCTTGGGTAGAATTGACGCGAAAGGCGGCGGGATCCGTCACGTTCCGACGCCGATCACCTTCGCCGTGGCAAGCCGGTCGATCTCGGCCGAGCCATAGCCCAGTTCGGCGAGAACCTCGGCCGTGTGCTGCCCGAGGCGCGGCGAGGCGCGGTCATAGGCCGGCGGCGTTCCCGACATGAGGACCGGCGTCCGCACCGAGGGGATCGTCCCGCCATTCCCTGCAGGAAGGTCGAGCCGCATCCCCCGGGCCTCGACCTGCGGGTCGGCGAAGACGTCGGCGACGGTGTTGATCGGCCCGGCGGGCACGCCCGCGGCTTCCAGCGCGGCGAGGAGGTCGGCGCGGGTGAAGGCGCGCGTGCGTTCGGCGATCAGCGGCACGAGCGCGGTGCGGTGCTCGACGCGTGCGCGGTTGGTGGCGAAGCGTTGATCGTCGGCGAGGCCGGGCTGTCCGAGGACCGCGCAGAGGTGGCGGAACTGGCCGTCATTGCCGACCGCGATGATGACGTGGCCGTCGCTTGCCGGAAACGACTGGTAGGGGACGATGTTGGGATGGGCGTTGCCGAGCCTGTGCGGGACCTTGCCCGAGACGAGGTAGTTCATCGCCTGGTTGGCGAGGACGCCGACCTGGGTGTCGAGGAGGGCGAGGTCGAGGTGCTGGCCTTCGCCGGTGCGTTCCCTTGCAATGAGCGCTGCCTCGATCGCGGTCACGGCATAGAGGCCGGTGAAGATGTCGGCAAAGGCGACGCCGCTTTTCTGCGGCTCGCCGTCCGGCGCGCCGGTCAGGTCCATGATGCCGCCCATCCCCTGGATGATGAAATCGTAACCCGGACGGTGGGCGTAGGGGCCGTCCTGGCCGAAGCCGCTGATCGAGCAGTAGATCAGCCGGGGATTCGGGGTGCGGAGGCTGTCGTAGTCGAGCCCGTGGCGGCGAAGGCCCCCGACCTTGAAGTTCTCGATCAGCACGTCCGAGCGTGCGGCGAGGTCGCGGACGATGCGCCGTCCGGCCTCGGTCCGGAAATCGACGGCGATCGACCGCTTGCCGCGATTTGTCGCGTGGAAATAGGCAGCATCGTGGGTGCCGTCGGGATTGGCGACGAAGGGCGGTCCCCACTGCCGCGTGTCGTCGCCCTCGGGCGATTCGACCTTGATCACCGCCGCGCCGAGGTCGGCCAGCACCTGCCCGGCCCATGGCCCGGCCAAGACCCGGGCGAGTTCGAGAACCTTGAGGCCCGAAAGCGGCGGCGCGGCTTTGTGCTGCGTCAATGCGCGCGGCTCACGAGAAGGCCTGGATGCCGGTCTGGGCGCGGCCGAGGATCAGGGCGTGGATGTCGTGGGTGCCTTCGTAGGTGTTGACCGTCTCGAGGTTGAGCATGTGGCGGATGACGTGGAACTCGTCGGCGATGCCGTTGCCGCCGTGCATGTCGCGGGCGACGCGGGCGATGTCGAGGGCTTTTCCCGCATTGTTGCGCTTGATCAGGCTGATCATCTCGGGCGCGACCCGGCCCGCGTCGAACAGGCGTCCGACGCGGAGCGCTCCACCCAGTCCCAGCGCGATCTCGGTCTGCATGTCGGCAAGCTTCTTCTGGATCAACTGGTTGGCGGCGAGCGGCCGGCCGAATTGTTTGCGATCGAGGACGTATTGGCGGGCGCGGTGCCAGCAGTCCTCAGCGGCCCCCATCGCCCCCCAGGCGATGCCATAGCGGGCGCGGTTGAGGCAGCCGAAGGGGCCGGCGAGGCCGGAGGCATTGGGCAGGAGGTTCGCCTCGGGCACCTCGACATTGTCCATCACGATCTCGCCGGCGACGGAGGCGCGGAGCGAGACCTTGCCCTCGATCTTCGGCGCCGACAGGCCGGCCATTCCCCGCTCCAGCACGAAGCCGCGAATGGCGCCGGAATGCGCCTCCGACTTCGCCCAGACGACGAAGACGTCGGCGATCGGGGCATTGGTGATCCAGGTCTTCGACCCGGTGAGGCGATAGCCGCCCGGAACCTTGATCGCGCGGGTCTGCATGCCGCCGGGGTCGGAGCCGTGGTCGGGCTCGGTCAGGCCGAAGCAGCCGACGATCTCGCCGGTGGCGAGCCGCGGCAGGAACTTCCGCCGCTGCTCCTCGCTGCCATAGGCGTGGATCGGGAACATCACCAGCGAGGACTGGACGCTGAGCGCGGAGCGGTATCCCGAATCGACCCGCTCGACCTCGCGGGCGATCAGCCCGTAGGCGACGTAACCGGCGCCGGCCCCGCCATAGTCGTCGGGAATCGTCGCGCCGAGCAGGCCGAGGGCGCCCATCTCGGTCATGATCTCGCGGTCGAAACGGTCCTCGCGAAACGCGGTGAGCACCCGCGGCTGCAGGCGCGATTGCGCGTAGTCGCGCGCGGTGTCGCGGATCAGCCGCTCCTCCTCGGTCAGTTCGTCTTCGAGAAGCAGCGGGTCCGACCAGTCGAAGGCCGGCTTTCCCGACCCCGCCTTCACCGCCTCGACCATCGCCATCCGTTCCGTCCCTCGCCTCGTTCGCTTCGGGCCATCATAACCGACGGTGCTCGCCGCGACAGTGGGTGGAGAGTCGGGCGCACGCCCGAAATTATACTTGGAATAATTAAAAGGAACATGGAGGCTTTTCAGTGTTCGACTAGACTAGATCGATTCCAAACTTGATTTTTACTTGAACCGCAGCCGTCCGGACTTTATCACCCGCGGGTAGCCTGTGGATAATCGCCCGGCTCTTGAACCCGACGCGACTTCGAGGAGTGAAACCATGCCCGCTATGAAGTTCCGGAACCTGCTGCTTGCCGGCTCCGTCTCCGGCGCATTCTTTTTGCCCGCCGCCGCCCTCGCCGACGGCGAGGTCAACCTTTACACCACGCGCGAGCCGGGCCTGATCCAACCGCTGATCGACGTCTTCACCAACGAGACCGGGATCGCCGTCAACACCGTTTTCGTCAAGGACGGATTGCCGGAGCGGGTCGCTGCGGAAGGCGCCAACTCGCCGGTGGACGTGCTGATGACCGTCGACGTCGGCGGCCTGGTCGATCTCGAGGACAAGGGCGTCACCCAGCCCATCGAATCGGAGGTTCTTCTCGCGGCGGTGCCGGAGAATCTCCGCGACCCCGACGGCCACTGGATCGCGCTGTCGAAGCGCGCCCGCGTCCTCTATGTCGACAAGGATGTCGACCTGACCAGCTTCACCTACGAACAGCTCGCGGACCCGGCCTGGAGGGGCAAGGTCTGCATCCGCTCGGGCCAGCACCCCTACAACGTCGCGCTGATCGCCGCCTATATCGACCATCACGGCCTCGAGGCCACCAAGACCTGGCTCGAAGGCGTCAAGGCCAATGTCGCGCGGCAGCCCGGCGGCGGCGACCGTGACGTCGCTCGCGACATCCTCGGCGGCATCTGCGAGATCGGCCCGGCCAATTCCTACTATGTCGGCCTGATGCGGAGCGGCGCCGGCGGCCCCGAACAGGAGGAGTGGGCGAAGGCGATCAAGGTCGTGCTGCCGACCTTTGAGGGCGGCGGAACCCACGTCAACGTGTCCGGCGCCGCCATCGCGGTGAACGCGCCGAACAAGGACAACGCGGTCAAGTTCCTCGAATTCCTGGTCTCCGACGAAGCGCAGGCGCTCTACGCCAAGCAGAACTTCGAGTACCCGGTAAAGGAAGGCGCCGTGGTCGATCCGATCATCGCCGAGCTCGGCACCCTCAACACCGATGGCCTGTCGCTCGTCGACATCGCGGCCGAGCGCAAGGCCGCGAGCCAGCTCGTCGACGAAGTCGGCTTCGACAACTAGCCATGTCGGTGAGCGCCCTCGCGTCCGAACAGCCGCGCCTCGCGCGGCAGCGATGCGGCGGCGCGTGCCTCTGGGTGGCCGCCTCGGCGGCCACCGCCCTCCTCGTCCTGGTGCCCATCGTCTCGCTCCTGGCGATCGCCGCCGGCGGCTCGGGCGATGCATGGAGCCACCTCGCGGCCAACGTGCTCCCGGTCGCGACGCTCAACACCGTGCTCCTCCTCGCGGGCGTCGGCGTGCTCGTCATCGCCATCGGCGCCGGCGCGGCGTGGCTGGTCACGGCCTATGACTTCCCCGGGCGGCGCATCCTCGACTGGGCGCTGCTCCTGCCGCTCGCCGTCCCCACCTACATCGTCGCCTATGCCTATCTCGATCTCCTCCACCCGATCGGGCCGGTGCAGACACTGATCCGCGACATCCTCGGCATCGCCTCGCCGCGGGATTTCCGCCTGCCCGACATAAGGTCGATTCCCGGCGCGGTGCTCCTTCTCGGTTTCGTCCTCTACCCCTATGTCTATCTTTCGACGCGGGCGCTGTTCCTGATGCAGGCGGCGGGGCTGGTCGATGCGGCGCGCACGCTTGGCGCGGGGCAGGGCCGCGTCTTCTTCCGCGTGGCGCTGCCGCTGGCGCGGCCCGCGATCGCGGTCGGCGCGAGCCTCGCGCTGATGGAGACGCTCAACGACGTCGGCGCCTCGGAATTCCTGGGCGTGCGGACCCTGACGTTGTCGATCTATTCGACCTGGATCAATCAGTCCAACCTCGCCGGGGCCGCCCAGCTCGCGCTGGTCATGCTGGCCGTGGTGGTGCTCCTCATCGTCGCCGAACGCTTCGCGCGGCGCGGCCAGCGCTTCGGCACGACGGCGCAGC
>JALHRF010000113.1 GCA_022841545.1 Bauldia sp.
CGGCGTGATCCGGTACGGCGGGCCTTCTTCGATGCGAACGGTCCATAGGCGCGACGCATGCCGATCATGCGCTTGACGCGGGCTATGATAACGGTAACATGCGCTCCGATGTCAACGCTCCGATCACCGGATCTGAACGCCCCGACCAAGCGACATGTTTTCCTGCAAATCCCGGCGCCGCCCGCCTTCATTGCTCCCCGCCGGCGCCTGACGCGAACCCGGCTGCCGGCGCACCGCCCCGGCGCGCTCTGCACCCGCACGGCGGCGCTGAACGCCTCGACCCCGGTCGCGGGCCTCGACAAGGACTGACCGGAATGCCCGATAACCTGACCTCCGATGCGCCTGACTTCCCAGCGCTCCGCTACCGCGCCGCCAACCTTCGGCGCCATATGCTCACCATGGCGCGGGGGCAGGGATCCGGGTATATCGGCCAGGGTCTCGGCATCGCCGACCTGCTCGCGGCTCTCTACTTCCACGAACTTCGATACGACCCTGACGACGTCAGTTGGCCCGGGCGCGACCGCTTCCTGCTTTCGACCGGGCATTACTCGATCGCACTCTGGGCGGCGCTGGCGGAAGCCGGGGTCCTTCCAGTCGCGGAGTTGCCCACCTACGGCGCGGACGGCAGCCGTCTCGCCATGAGCACGCTCGACACGACACCGGGCGTCGAGATCATCGGCGGCTCGCTCGGCCACGGCCTCGGGCAGGGCGTTGGCCAGGCGCTTGGCCTCCGGCTCGATGGTTCGCCGGCGCGGGTCTTCGTCGAACTGTCCGACGGCGAGATGCAGGAGGGATCGACGTGGGAGGCGGCAATGTCCGGCGCCCACTTCAAACTCGAAAATCTCATCGCTCTGATCGACTGCAACGGTATCCAGGCGGACGGGGCGATCGTGCTCGATATCGAGCCAGTGGCAGAGAAGTGGCGGGCCTTCGGCTGGGAAACGCAGGAGATCGACGGCAACGATATCGCCGCCATAGTCGCCGCGCTCAGCGCCGCGCGGGCGCCGGTGGGCAAGCCGAAGGCCATCGTGCTTCGCACCCTTCCTGGCAAGGGCGTGCCGACCATCGAGAGCCGCGAGAAGGCGCATTTCGTTCGCGTCGATGCGGACGAGTGGGACGCGCTGATTACCGAATTCGAGTCGCTTGCGGAGAAGACCGATGGCTAACCCGTCACGCACGCTGGCCATGGGTCAGGACGAGGCGACGGCCGCGGGTCGCGCCAGCGTCGATGCGCCCTTCGGCCGAGCCCTGGTCGAGGCCGGACGCGCCCGGCCTGAGATCGTCGGCCTCACGGCCGACCTCGGCAAATACACCGATATTCTGCCGTTCCGCGACGCCTTTCCGGACCGTTTCTTCAACGTCGGCATGGCCGAACAGAACCTCGTCGGCATCGCCGCCGGTCTCGCGCGGACCGGCAAGATCCCCTTCGCAACCACCTATGGCGTGTTTGCGACCCGGCGCGCCTTCGACTTCGTCGCCATAGCCGTCGCCCATAGCCAGCTCAACGTGAAGATCATCGCCGGGCTTCCGGGGCTCACCACCGGCTATGGCGGGACGCACCAGGCGATCGAGGATCTCGCGTTGATGCGGATGATCCCGGGACTCGTCGTCATCGATCCGTGCGATGCCACCGACATCGCCCAGGCGACGGCGGCCATCGCTGCCTATCCGGGGCCGGTCTACATGCGGTTGCTGCGCGGCAAGGTGCCGGTCGTGCTCGACCCCGCCACCTACTCATTCGAGATCGGCAAGGCGAAGCGCCTCCGCGACGGCAGCGACGTCGGCATCATCGCAACCGGCATGATGACCGAGCGGGCGATCGACGCGGCCGCGGCGCTGGCACAGCGCGGTATCGCGGCGGGTGTGCTCCACGTGCCGACGATCAAGCCGTTCGACGTCGACGGTGTCGCGGCGTTTTGCGCGTCCGTCGACCGCGTCGTCACGGCCGAGAACCACGTCGTCGTCGGCGGTCTCGCCAGCCTCGTCGTCGAGGCGCTCCACGAGCGTGGCGTCGCCAAGCCGGTGACGCGCATCGGTCTGCCCGACCGGTACATCGAATGCGGATCGGTGCCGCACCTCCAGTCGGTCTATGGTCTTTCGACCGATCGCATGATCGAGACCATCGCCGGCTGAGGGAAGCTGCCATGCGCATCACCGGAATCGAGACCTACGCCGTCGGCGCCGGCTGGAAGAACTGGCTGTTCGTCAAGGTGCTGACCGACCAGGGCCTCCACGGCATCGGCGAAGGCACGCTCAACGGCTTCATCCGCACCACGGAAGCCGGGGTGCGCGAACTCGAGCATCTCGTCATCGGCGAGGACCCCAGGCGCGTCCGTTCTCTCGCCAAGCGCCTCCTCGACAGCGTCTCGCTCGACGGCGGGCATATCCACCGCACCGTGATCGCGGCGATTGAGGTCGCCTGCTGGGACATCCTCGGCAAGTCGCTCGGCGCGCCGATCCACCAGCTGCTCGGCGGCCGGATGCGCGACAGCGTGCTCGGCTACGCCAATGGCTGGTACCGAACGGAACGCACGCCGGAAGCGTTCCTCGCGGCGGCGCGAACCGTCATCGACAAGGGCTTCAAGGCGTTCAAGCTCGACCCGTTCGGGACGGCGCAGGGCTTCATCGCCGAACCGGAGCTCGACCTCGCCTACGACATCCTCCGCACGCTCCGCGAGGAGCTCCCGGCCGACACGCTGATCCTCATCGACGTCCACGCCCGTTTCACCGAAGCGGAGGCGATCCGCACCGCGCGTCGAATGGCGCCACTGAACCTTTATTGGTGGGAGGAGCCGACGACGCGGGACCGCCAGGAGACGGTGCATCCCGTCGGCCGCGCGAGCCCGATCCCGGTCGCGACCGGCGAGATGTACGACACCGTCGGCCAGTTCTTCACCCTTGCCGAGGGTGGCGGCGTCAACATCTTCCAGCCTGAGCCGATGTCGCTCGGCGGCATCGCCAATACGCTGGCGGTGGCCGACGTGGCGCTCGCCCACGGCAGCTACATCGCCCCCCACCAGAGCGGCGGGCCGGTGGCGACGGCGGTCTGCCTGCAGCTCGCCGCCTGCGTTCCGAATTTCCTGATCCAGGAGCACTTCGACGCGTTCAACGAGCCGTGGACGCACGACCTCGTCACCTGGCGCCCGACCATCAACCCGGAAAACGGGCACCTGTCGCTGCCGGATGCGCCCGGCCTCGGGATCGACCTCAATGTCGAGGTGGCAAAGGCCCACCCTTACGACCCTAAGGCCTACCTCAATATCTTTGCGGAGGGTTGGGAGAAACGGCTGGGAACAGGGCGGGAGGACGGCACCGCGTTGCCCTGAGTTCTCACGCGCTGTCGCGGTCGATGATCTCGAATCCGAGGCTGATGATCGTCGACGAGCGGGTCTCGCCGGCGAGCCGCCGGAGCAACTGGCGCACTGCCTCACGGCCCATCTCATAGCGCGGCACGCGGACCGTGGTGAGAGAGGGATAGAGCTGGGCGGCGAGATCGACATCGCCGTAACCTGCGATCGCCATCCGTTCCGGTATCTTCCAGCCGAGGCGATGGCATTCCTGCACCGCGCCGATCGCCAGCGTGTCGCTCGAGCAGAAGACGACCTCGAGCTTCGGATCGCGCTGGGTCAGGAGGCGAAGCGCCTCGGCGCCGCCCTGGTGCGTCAGCGTTACCTCGACCTCGAGGTCGACCTTGTGGCGGAGGCCGAGGTCCTTCATCGCCTGCCGGTAGCCGATGCGCCGCTGCTGGAGGCGGTCGTTGCCGTGGACAGGCGTCGAGACGAAGCCGATCCGCTTGTATCCCTTGCTGGCGAGGTGGGCGGTCATGGCGTAGGCGGTTTCGAAATTGGAGACGCCAACCGCCATGTCGATCGGTCGCTTGCCCCTGATCTCGCTGATTTCGACGACTGGAACGGCGCCGTCGACAAGCAGTTGCCGGGCCGGCGCGCTCTGGACGAAGGCCTGGAGGATCAGTCCCGCCGGCCGCCAGCCGAGGAGGGACCGTACCGCCTTCTCTTCGGCCGCGGCGGTGAAGTCACCCTGGACGAGGAGAAGCTGGTAGCCGCTGAGGAGGGCCTCGTCCGACATACCCTGGACCTGTTCGGCAATTCCGGAGTTGATGAGCGGTGGCACCATGGTACCGATGATGCGTCCGGGACCGCGCATGCTGGAGGCGAGCTGGTTGGGGATGAAGCCGGCGCGCTCGATGGCGCCAAGCACCCTGTCGCGAGTCTCGGGCGAGACCTTGTCGGGATCGTTGAGGGCGCGCGAGACGGTGATCGGCGAGACCCCGACGAGGCGCGCGATCTCGCGCATGCCGAGCCGATTGCCCTTGGCGCTGCGGGGCGAACCGCGCTGTGGTGTATCCATGGTACGAACCGGCCTTGTATCGTTCTCATCATCATAGTGCACACTTGGCTCGGCGCGACATTTTCCACGAGGCTGTCCCAGCCTTGATCGAAGACGCACGTGACGGGATCGGAGATCGATGCTACCGTTACCATACGCAGGAGCCGGCTCGGTGACCTTCGGCGCGGTCGGCGTTCAGCACGACGCTGGGCCGACCAGCTTCTCTCCCGCGCTCGCCCGCCGCCGTGTTCATGATCGGATCGGGTTCGGTGGCGGGGCGACCGCGAATGCTGTTTGACTGAAACCGGGACTGGGCGGGACGGGAGGGGGCAGTTGAAGATCGTTGCGGTCGAGACCATTGAACTCGCCGAGTTCCCGTTTCTCTTCTGGCTCCGGCTGCATACCGACAGCGGCATCGTCGGCACCGGCGAGACGTTCTTCGCGCCGGCGCCGGTCGCCGCCTACATCCACGGCAACGTCGCCTCCTACCTCCTCGGCAAGGACCCGCGCGACATCGAATTGCACGACCGTCGCCTCGGCAGCGTCTATGTCGGCGCCCGCGATTCCGGGGCGGAGGTGCGCGGCAACTCCGCCGTGAACATCGCGCTCTGGGACATCTACGGACAGGCGCTCGACGAGCCGGTGTGGCGGCTCCTCGGCGGGCGCACCCACGAGAGCGTGCCGATCTACAACACCTGCGCGGGCTACGGGCACATCCGGGCCACGAAACGGAACGCGTTGTTCGAGCGCACGGAGGACTGGAGCCTGAAGTCCGGCGATGCCGCGGAAGGGCCGTACGAGGACCTGCTCGCCTGGCGCTTCGACGCCGACAAGCTGGCGAAGAGCCTGCTCGCCGAAGGCATCGGCGGGATGAAGATCTGGCCGTTCGACATCGCCGCCGAGGCGTCGATGGGGGCGCGGATCAGCAGCGCCGACATCGACAAGGCGCTCGAGCCGTTCCGCAAGATCCGCGACGCCGTCGGCAACGCCATCGAGATCATGGTCGAGCTCCATGGCCTGTGGACGCTGCCGCCTGCGCTCCGGATCGCCGAGGCGCTGAAGCCGTTCGACGTCGCCTGGCTCGAGGAGCCGATCCGTTTCAGCGAGCTCGACGCCATGGCGGATCTCGCGCGGCACACCGCGATCCCGATCGCGGCGAGCGAGCGGCTGGCGAGCCGGCAGGTGTTCAGGCAGCTCATCGACAAGCGCGCCGCCTCGATCATCATGATCGACCTTGCCTGGTGCGGCGGCCTGTCGGAGGCCCGCAAGATCGCCAACATGGCGGAGGCGAGCGAGCTGCCGGTGACGCTCCACGACTGCACCGGACCGATCGTGTTCGCGGCCAGTTGCGCGCTCTCGGCGACTCTGCCCAACGTCAACTACCAGGAGGCGGTAAGGGCCTACTTCACCGGCTGGTACACCGAGGTCGTCGATGTTCTGCCAGAGGTCGAGAACGGCAGCGTCACTCCGCTACCCGGCGCCGGACTGGGGTTGAAACTCAAGCCGGAGGTGTTCGAGCGGCCCGACGCGACAGTGCGGGTGACGCGGGCGTGAGCCGTCGCCTCAGGCGGCTCGGGCTGATGCGATACGCTTTGCGTCTTCGGCGCTCAAAGCCTTTCGGGCTAGCTTCAGGTCATGATGCGACTGAAGGTTCATCCAGAATTCCGGGCTGTTGCCGAAATAAAGCGAAAGGCGCAGCGCCGTATCAGCGGTGACGCGCCGCCGATTGTTGACGATCTCCGTGACGCGGTTGGGCGAAATGCCGATCGCATTCGCCAGCCGGCTCTGCGACAGCCCGTACTCTTCGAGGAACTCTTCCTTGAGCATTTCGCCCGGGGTTACGGGGTCATGGACCATGGTGATCTCCGCTAGTGATATCTGCTCAGCACTCCCACTGGCTGCGTGCACCGACTCGATGAGGCGTCTGGCCCGTCGCGCGATGCCGAATGACCCTTTTCGCCACAATGCAGTCCAGGCCGCAACCCGATGTGCGAAAGGGTCTTCTACCCCCGGAACGGCACCAGCGGCAGCCCCCGCACGCCGAGGCCGGCGATGGCGAAGAGGCCGCCGGCCTGTGGCTGGTCCTTCAGCGCCTCGGGGGAACGGCGGAGCGTCGCCGATGTGACGTAGAGCGTGTCGAGGTTCGGGCCGCCGAATTCGCAGCAGGTAGGGATGTCGGCCGGCATGTCGATCGACGTGACCAGCTTGCCTTTCGGATCGTAGGCCTGGACCTTGCCCTTGAACGGCACGGTCAGCCAGTAGGTACCGGCCTCGTCGACGGTGGCGCCGTCGACGATGTAGCCCTCGGCGCTCAGGTCGAGGAAGACGCGCCGGTTGGCTATGCCGCCGGTCGCGGCGTCGAAGTCCCACTGCCAGACCAGGCTCGTGTGGCTGTCGGTGTAATACATGGTGCGGCTGTCCGGGCTCCAGGCGAGGCCGTTCGAGCAGCCGATACCCTCGACCATCCGATGGACGCTGAGGTCCGGATCGAGGCGGTAGAGCGAGGCGATCTTCGCCGGCGGCTTGCCTTCGGCCTCGAACATCGAGCCCGACCAGAAGCGGCCCTGGCGGTCGGTCTTGCCGTCGTTGAAGCGCGTGTCGGGCATGTCGGCTTCCGGATCGACGATCGGCTCGACTGCACCTGTGCCCGGGTCGAAAAAGTAGAAGCCGCTGGTCATGGTGAGCACGAGGCCACCCTTCTCGCGGACCGCGAGGCAGCCCAGGTACTCCGGGGCGCGCCAGGTGTCATTCCGGCCGGTGGCCGGGTCGTAGCGGTGGATGGTGGGCCCCCAGATATCGATCCACCACAGGACCTTCGCCTTCGGGTCCCAGTAGGTGCTCTCGCCGAGAAGGCTCTTCGAATCGACGACGCAGGTGATCTCGGTCATTGGGTTTCGCCTCCCATGGCTTCTGGCGGATCGCGGCGGCCTAGGGCCGAGCGGATGGCGCTTGCAATGTCGGAGAAGGCATCGCTCGCGAGCGACACCGTGACCAGGATAACGACGCCGTAGACGATGAGGAGCGCGCCGTTGGAGAGGTTGAGCGCCGGCAGAAGGCCGGTGAGGATGGTGAGGACGAAGGCCCCGGCAATGGTGCCGATGTAATGGCCGCTGCCGCCGAGGATCGAGGCGCCGCCGATGGCGACCGCGGCGATCGAGGTGAAGAGGAACGGGTCCCCCATGCCGAGATAGGCCTGGGCGGTGTAGCCGGTGAGGAGCATCCCGGCGAGCGCGGCGGTCAGCCCGGAGAGGGTGTAGGCGAGGATCGTGGTCCGCACGATCGGCACGCCGGAGAATTCCGACACCGTGGGGCTCGATCCCACGGCGTAGAGCTGGCGGCCGAAGGCGGTCTTCGACAACAGGACCGATGCGGCGATCGCGAGCACGATCCAGATGATCACCACCACGGGGAAGAAGCCGATGCGGCCGACGGCGAGAAACTGGATGAGCTGCGGCGCCGTCGCCGGCGGTGCGCCGCCGGTGTAGACGAGGATGCTGCCCTGCAGGATGACGTTGACCGCCAGCGTCATGATGATCGGCGGTACGCCGAAGAGCGCGACGCCCGCACCGTTGATCGCACCCACCGCCGCACCCGCCGCGAGGACGACCGGGATCGCCCAGAGGAGCGGGCCGTCCTGCCCGCCGGCGATCAGCGTCATCAGGATCGCGGCGCAGTTGAGCACCCACGGCACGGACAGGTCGATTCCGCCGCCGATGATGACCAGCGTCTGGCCGAGGGCGACGATGCCGATGAAGGACGCCAGCACCGACATCGAACGAAGGTGGGAGCCGGAGAGGAAGCCGGGCGAGAACAGGCTGGTCAGGAGCAGGAGCACGACCATGCCGAGATAGGCGAGCACGATGGCGCGGTTTCGGGTGAGGAACGCGCTCATGTGAGGCTCCGTCGCGCCGACTTCTCGGCGAGCGAACTGGCGAGCACGGCCACGAGCAGGATCACGCCCGAGACGATCGGCTGCCAGTAGCTCGACACGGAGAGGACGAAGACGAGGTTGCCGATGATGGTCAGGATGAAGGCGCCGATGATGGTGCCCGAAAGGCCGCCGCGGCCGCCGAACAGGCTGATGCCGCCGATGACGGCAGCCGCGACCGAGGCGAGGATGTAGTCCTTGCCGATGGTGGGCGAGCCGGCGCCGGTCTGGGTGGTGAGGTAGAGCGCGGCAAGCGCGGCGAACACGCCGGACAGGCCGTAGGTGAGGACGTTGATGCGGAGCAGCGAGACGCCGGAGAGGAACGCCGATTTCTCGTTGGAGCCGGTGGCGCGGATGGCGATGCCGAGCCGTGTGCGCCTGAACCAGAGCCAGAAGAGAAACAGGACGATCAGGATCCAGACCGATGTCGACAGGCCGAGGAAGATCGCGTTGCCGAAGCGCATCCAGCCGTCGGGAAGCTGGCCGCCGTCGGTCGGCAGGATGAGGAGTGCGGAGCCCGACAGGATCGACCAGGTGGCGAGCGTCACCAGGAAGGGCTGGAGGCGGAGCACCGAGATGAGCAGCCCATTGATGGCCCCGACGCCGAAGCCGATGGCGATGATGGCGATGCCCCAGACGGTCGCGGTCCACCAGTCGTCGCCGAACTGCGTCGCGGCGATGACCGTGCCGAGCGAGATCATGCCACCGATCGACAGATCGATGCCGCCGCGCAGGAGCACGATGGTCTGGCCCGTCGCGGCGAGGAGGAGCGTCATCGCCGCGGCCGTATCGATGTTGAGCTCCTCGAGCGTGAACACGCCCTCGCGGAGCGACCCGTAGACAGCGACCAGCCCCGCGAGCATGAGGCAGGCCACCAGGAACGGCCCGCGATCGACCAGCGCGGCGCGCCAGTTCGAGCGGGCAGGGCGGCCGCCGGGATCGGCCATCAGTGCACGCCGCCCTCGACCATCGCGGCCTTGAGGATGTTCGCCTCGGAGATGGCGCCATCTTCGAGCACGGCGGCGATGCGGCCGTTCCGCAGCACCGCGACACGATCCGCGACATGGACCAGTTCGGGCAGGTCGCTCGAATAAAAGAGGATGGCGTAGCCCTTGGCGGCGAGGTCGCGCATCAGCTGGAAGATCTCACCCTTGGTACCGACGTCGACGCCGCGGGTCGGGTCGAAGAGCAGGAGGACCTTCGCCTCGGTGAGCAGCATCTTGCCGAAGATCACCTTCTGCTGATTGCCGCCCGAGAGCGTGCCCGCAAGCTGGTCCGGCGTCTTCGCCTTGATGCGGAGGAACGCGATCATCTCGGCGACGAGCGCCTTTTCCCGCCGGCTGTCGAGGAAGCCCGCGCGGGAGAAGCGCGGGATGACCGAGAGTGTCAGGTTCTCGCGGACGGGCTTGGCGAGCAGGAGGCCCTGGGCGCGGCGATCCTCCGGGACCAGGGCGATGCCGTCGGCGAGCGCCTGGCGGGGCGAGCGGGCGTGCAGCGGTCGGCCCCAGAGCTCGATCGATCCCCTCGATCTGCCGACGCCGAACAGCGCCTGGAACATTTCGCGCTGGCCGTGGCCCTGCAGGCCGCCGACGCCGACGACCTCGCCCTCCATGATGTCGAGGTCGACGCCCTGCAGCCGGTGGCCGACCGTCAGGTCGCGGATCTTCAAGGCGACTCGGTCCGTAGCGGTCGGCTTCCGCTCCGGGTAGAGGCGGTCGAGCCGACGGCCGAGCATCTCGGCGATGATCTCGTCGTCGCTGACGGCCGCCATGTCGTGGGCGGCGACCGTCATGCCGTTCCGGAACACCGTGATGCGCCTGGCGAGATGGCGCACCTCGCCGAGGCGATGTGAAATGTAGATGACGAGCATCCCCGAGTCGGCGAGGCTCCTTGCGAGATCGAGGAGCCACTCGGTCTCGCGCGGGGCGAGCGACGACGTCGCCTCGTCGAGGATGAGCACGGCGGGGTCTCGGGCCAGCGCCTTGGCGATCTCGACCACCTGGCGCTCGGCCAGCGTCAGCCGGCGCACCTCGATGTCGGGCCGGGTGACCGGGATGCGGTAGCGTTCGAAAAGCGCCAGCGTGTCGGCGCGCAGCTTGCGCGGGCGCACGGTGCCGAAGACGTTGAGCGGCTCGCGGCGGAACCAGATGTTCTGTTCGACCGTGAGATCGGGAACCAGTGACAGTTCCTGGAAGACCGCCGAAACGCCGGCCCGCTGGGCAGAACTCGGATTGGCGGCGACGAACGGCTCGCCGCGTAGGAGGATCCTGCCTTCGTCGGGACGGAGCGCGCCGGCCAGGATCTGGATGAAGGTGCTCTTGCCGGCGCCGTTCTCGCCGATGAGCGCGTGGACCTCGCCGGCCGCGGCATGGAACTCGGCGCGCGACAGCGCGGCGATGCCGCCGAAGCGCTTCGAGACCGCCGATGCCTGGATCAGGTCCATGCGCGAACCATACCTCGCGAAAAGAAACGGCGCCCCATTGGTCCTTTCGGAACCGCCGGGGCGCCGCCGGGAGGAAGGCTTATGAGCCGGCCGCTTCTTCGGCGGTGATCTCGACCCAGTCCGGCGTGATCGGCAGGGTCAGTCCCGGGGGACGATCCGGCCAGGCATTGGTACCGATCTCGATCTTCTGCATCACGGCCTCAGGATAAAGCTCGGACTTGATCGGGTCGGTCGACAGGAAGTCGCCCTCGACCAGGATATGGCGGTCGGCGGGCTTCGGTTTGCCGTCGAGGATATCGACCGCGAGCTTGATCGCCTCAGAGGAGAGGTAGGCCGGATTCGACCCGAGGATGCACTTGGCGCCTTCGGTCTGAGCGCAGGTCGTCGCCGCGACATTGTAGGAGAAGGCGGTGACGGGGACGATCGGCCGGCCGGCGTCCTGAAGCGCCTTGATGGCGCCGGTGCCGTAGCCCTGGGTCAGGATGCCGTCGACCTGCGGGTGCGCGGCAAGGAGGCTTGCGACGCCCGCCTGCTCCGGGCCGAGGGCGTACTCGCCGTTGTAATTGCCGATGACCTCGATGTCCGGGTACTTCTTCAGGACCTCGAGATAGCCGTTCTCGAGCTGGGCCGAGATCGGCGCGCCGGCGAGGCCGCGGTCGACGAAGACCTTGCCCTTGCCGCCGAGCTGCACCGCCATCCACTCGGCGAGCACGGCCGGAATGCGGTTCCAGTCGGACTCGAGTGCGTAGGCGCAGGGCTCCGTCACCACCTGGTCGAAGCTGATGACGACGATGCCGGCGTCACAGGCCCTCTTGATGGTCGGGTTCAGCGCTTCCGCCGAGCCGGCGTCGATCAGGATGGCGTCCGGCTTGGCGCGGATGATGTTGTTGAGGGAGTTGATCTGCGCCTGGACGGTGTTCTCGACGTTCTCGATCTTGAGATCGACGCGGCCGGCAAGCGGACCCTTGTTGACCGACACCTCCGCGACCCGCGCCATCTGCTGGCGCCAGTCATTGCCGATGAAATTGTTCGAGAGATAGATCGTGTATTTCTTGTCTTCGGCCAATGCCCCGGAGCCGAGGCTCCCGACCAGCATCGCGGTCGCGCACACCGCGGAAGCGAGCAATCCAGCGTAGCGTTTCACCAGCGTGTCCTCCCTATCAGAGACGTTTCGTCCCGGTCACTCTTCGTGTTTTGAGGTCCGGCCCACTCCCAACGCCAAGACCCGCATTGTCATGATAACGGTATCAGTCCTCCAATCCCTTGGTCAACGCGCCATGGGCCGGCCGCCACCCGGGCCTCCCTTTCGTTCGACCATGCTATAATGCTATTATAATTTTATGGCGTCGTCCACGCCAATTCGACACGGGAAGATGATCGCCGTGGATATCGCCGTTAGCCGACCGCAGCGGTCAGGGAATGTCGTTCGGTGCGTCGAAGGTGAGCGTGTAGACGTCGGCGCGGTGGCGGGCGATCGTGTACTCGATCGGCTGCTGGTCGGACGAACGGTAGAGCATCTCCACCGTCAGCACCGGGGACCCTTCGGAATAGTCGAGGTCGCGGGCAACCGCCGCGTCAGCGACTTCCGCCCGCACCGTGATGCTCGCCGCCGCAAGGCGAAGTCCGAGGTGCTTCTGCACGGCGCGAAAAATGAGGGCGTCGTCGAAGTCGTCCTTGGTGAAACGCTTGCCGATCTCGGGCGGAAAGAACGTCGTGACCTGGGTGTCGGCGCGGCCCCGCACGACAAGAATGGCGTGAAGGCAGTAGCTCCGTTGGGTCTCCTCGAGCCCGAAGATGCGGGCTGCGTCCGTCGATTGTTCGCGGCGGTAGCTCTTGATCACGAGTTCGGCGTTCTCCGCATAGGCCGCGAGGTCGCCGAAACTCCTGAGGTTCCAGCCGAGCCGCATCGGCGGGGCCTGGGCGGCGACCACGGCGGGCTTGGCCGAACGCTTCCGGATCAGGCCGTCGGCGGCGAGTTCGCGCAGCGCCTGGCGGACTGTGATCAGGCTGATGCCGAAGCGGTCGGCGATCTCGGCCTCCTTGGGCAGGCTGGCGCCCACCGGGAAGCTGCCATCGGCGATTGGCGTGCGGAGGATGTCCGCGAGCTGCCGATAGAGCGGGCCGTTCGTCCGGATCAGCGGGCGGGCGGGCAGTCTGTCGAGGCTGGCGGTGCTGTCGTTCATGACGGCCTGATCGACGCGTGATGTGCTGCGCCAAGGCAGCGGGATGCCGCTGTGATTATGCTAACATAATCCCTCAAACAACCCGAGACGCCGATGAAAGCAGACCTCTCCGGCAAGACCGCCCTCGTCACCGGCGCCGCCGGCGGCATCGGCCGCGCCATCTCGAAGCTGCTCGCCGACAACGGCGCGTCGATCGTGGTCGCCGACATCGATGGCGCCGGGGCGCGCGCCGCTGCCGCCGAACTGCCCCGCGCCATCGCCGTCGAGATGGACATCCGCGACCAGGGCGCCATCGACCGCGGCGTCGCTGCGGGTGTCGGGACTTTTGGCGCGATCGACATCCTCGTCAACAATGCCGGCGTCAACACGCTCGCGCACCGGGTCGACATCGACCAGTTCCCCTACGACGAATGGCGGCGGATCGTCGGCATCGACCTGGACGGCACGTATCTCGTCAGTCGTGCAGTCGCGCCGGGGATGATCCGGAACGGGTCGGGACGGATCGTCAATATCGCCTCGACCGTGGGGCTTGCGGCCATGCGTCTCCAGAGCCCGTTCGTCGCGGCCAAGGCCGGCATCATCCATCTCACCCGCTCGATGGCGCTGGAACTCGCCCCGAAGGGGATTCTCGTCAACGCCGTCGCGCCAGGCTCGACGCTGACGGCGGTGACCCGGAAGCTCTTCTATGGCGACGACGGATCGTTCCACAGCCGCACCGCCGCCTTCCTGAAGCACGTGCCGCTCGGGCGGCCGGGCGAGCCGGAGGAGATCGCGCAGGGCGTGCTCTTCCTCGCCGCACCGGACAACAGCTTCGTCAACGGCCACTGCCTGACGATCGACGGCGGCTGGACCGCCGGCTACATGATGTGACGCGTCTCAGGCCTTGAGGAATGCGCGGTTGACGCAGTTGGTCAGGCGTCCGTCGCGGAGGTAGGCGATCACCACCTCGACCGATTTCCGGTGCAGGTCCTCGAGCGACGCCGGGCTGTAGAAGGCGGCGTGCGGAGTGAGCACGAAACGGTCGCGAATCCAGCTCTCGCCCGCGCGCTATGCCTTGATCAGGGGATGGTCCGGATCGGCCGGCTCCTTCGGCAGGACATCGAGCGCCGCGCCGCCGATCAGTCCGCCGCGGAGCGCGTCGGTCAGCGCATCGAGGTCGACGATCGGTCCGCGCGCCGTGTTGATCACCACCAGGCCTGGCTTAGCCACGGCGAAGGCTGCCGCGTCGATCATGCCGCGGGTCTCCTCGGAGAGCGGCATGTGGATGCTGACGGCGTCACTGATCGACATCAGCTCGCCGAGGGTATGGACACGCTCGTAGCCGACGGATAGATCGGCCCCGTTCGGCAGGTAGGGGTCGTAGAAGACGACGCGCATGTCGAAGGCGGCGGCCCGGCGGGCAGCGGCAAGGCCGATGCGCCCCAGCCCGACGATGCCGAAGGTCGCGCCCTTCAATCGTGCGAGCAGTGGCGCGGTGCGATAGTCCCAGCCGGACTTCGGGTCCCGCTTGACGGCGTTGTCGTAGGTCGCGGTACCGCGGCGAAGGGCGAGCATCAGGGCGAGCGCGTGGTCCGCCACTTCCGTCGTCCCGTAGTCCGGGGCGTTGCAGACCGGCACGCCGCGCGCCCCCCAGCCCTTGAGGTCGAGATTGTCGAAGCCGACGCCGGCGCGGACCACGATGCGGACATTCGGGAACACATCCGGCTTCTCGGCAAGGTCGGCGGTCGGCGAGTAGTTGACGATCGCATCGGCGTCGCGGACCGATGCGGGCAGGGGGCTCGCCTCGCCTTCGGGAGCACGGGCGACGATGAAGTCGACATCGGGATAATGTCGCCGCTCGACGGCGGCGTCGTCGGTTCCGTACCAGTTCGCACAAAGGATGCGCATGTTGTCCCCCCGGGGCCTTGGTCTCGTTCGATCAGGCTGGACGGACGACGCCGATGCGGCCGCCCATCTTCACCACCGCGCCCTCAGGCTGCTCGATGCGGACGAGGGTGCCGGCGACCGGCGCCTCGATCTCGACCACCGCCTTGTCCGTCTCGATTTCGGCGACCAGTTCTCCAGCCTTGACGCCTTCGCCCTGCTTCTTCGCCCAGCGCACGATCTTGCCTTCGCTGACGGTGAGGTCCCCGAACGGCATCGTGATCGGCTCGCCGTCGATCGGCGGCTCGTCCGGGACGGCGGGCGCCGCCGTCGCGGCTACGGCTGTCGTCGCCGCGGCTGGTCGTGCGGCCACCGCGGCGATCTCGGCGGTGCCGCCCGACGCGGAGCGCCAGTGCCAGGGCACCGGCGGGCGTCCGTCGACACAGCCGCGCGCCGCCTCCGCGATCTTGTCGGCGTCGACCAGCATGGCGCGCTCGAGCGACGGCGCGAGCGGGTGGCTCAGCGGCTCGGTATGAAGCCGCGCCACCGGCGCGTCGAGTTCGTCGAAGGCGAGTTCGTTCATGGCCTGCCCGAGCTCGGCGCCGACGCCGCACATCGCCCAGCCTTCGTCCACGATCAGCAGCCGGTGCGTCTTGCCCACACTTCGCGCCACCGTCTCGACGTCGAGCGGCATGATGGTGCGGAGATCGATGACCTCGCAGTCGATCCCCTCGCGCGCGAGCGTCTCCGCTGCCTCGAGCGCCCGGTGGACGAGCTGGCCGGCTGCGGCGATCGTGAGATCGCTGCCGGCGCGGGCGATGCGGGCGACGCCGAAGGGCACGAAGTGCTCGCCGGTCGGGACCTCGCCCTTGGTGGCGAACAGCGCCTTGGTCTCGAGCATGATCACCGGGTCGGCGGCGCGAAGCGCCGTCTTCATCAGCCCCTTCGCGTCGGCCGGGGTCGACGGCAGGCAGACGATCAGCCCCGGCACATGCGCCCACATCGGGTGATACATGCCGCTGTGATGCGGCCCCGCGCTTCGCACCGCGCCGACCCCGGCGCGGATGATCACCGGGGCGTTCATCTGGCCGTTCGACATGTAGCGGAGCTTCGCCGCCTGGAGGACGATCTGCCCCGCGGCTTCGAACAGGAAATCGGCGAACATCAAGTCGGCGATGGTGCGCGAGCCGGTCGCGGAGGCGCCGATTGCGGCGCCGGTGAAGCCCTGCTCCGAGATCGGCGTGTCGACCATCCGCTTCGGCCCGAACTCCTGCCACAGGCCCTTGGTGTGGGCGAAAGTGCCCCCGCGTTCGCCGGTCCCTTCGCCGAAATACATGATGTGGGGATCGCGGCGCATCTCCTCGGCGATTCCGTCGCGCACCGCATCGAGCCAGCTCAAGGTGACGGTCGGGCCGTCGGTCGCCGGCGCCAGAGCCTCCGGCGGGTTGAGCGGCACGGCGTAGACGTGGTCGCGCACCGTCGCCGGATCCGGTTCGGGTGACTTCCGGGCGAAGTCGAGCGACTCCGCGACGATCGCCTCGATCCGCGCCTCGATTTCCGCGAGGTCGGCGCCGGTGGCGATCGCGTATTCCTCGACCAGCCGCTCCCGGAACAGAACCAGCGGGTCGCGCTTCGCCCAGCGGTCGACCTCCTCCTGGGTACGGTAGGAGCCGGTGACGGGATCGCCCTCGTGGTGGCCGACGGTACGATACGTCTTTGCCTCGATCAGCGTCGGGCCGTCGCCCGCCCGCGCCCGTTCGATCGCCGCCTTCGCCACTTCGTGGACCGCGAGCACGTCGTTGCCGTCGACGGCGATGCCGGGGATGCCGTAGGAGGCGGCCTTGGAAGCGAGGTCGGTGTTGAGCGACGCCATGCCGACCGGGGTCGCCGTGGCGTAGAGGTTGTTCTCGCAAACGAAGACAGCCGCCGACTTCTGTACCCCGGCGAAGTTGATCGCCTCGTGGAAGCCGGCGTGATTGACCGCCCCGTCGCCGAAGAAGGCGACGCCGACGCCGCCGGTCTTGCGCAGCATCGCGCTCATGCCGACGCCTGCGGCGTGGCCGATGCCGGCCCCGACGATGCCATTGGTGCCGAACAGCCCGACCGAGCGATCGTAGAGATGCATGGTGCCGCCGCGGCCACCGCAGCAGCCGTCCCGCTTGCCGAACAGCTCCGCCATCAGGATGCGCGGGTCCATGCCCTTGGCCAATGCGTGCCCATGGCCGCGATGGGTGGAGGTCACCCAATCCTCCGCGTTGAGGTGGGCGCAAATTCCAACGGCGGTCGCTTCCTCGCCGATATAGAGGTGCAGGAAGCCGGGGGTCTCGCCCTTCCGGCAGGCGATCTGCGCGACGCTCTCGAAGCGGCGGAGCAGCACCATCTTCTCGTAGAGTGCGAGCATCTCGGCCCGGCCGAGCGGGGCTTGGGCGGGCTCGTTCCTGAGGCGCTGGATTGACGAACGCTTGGACAAGACCCCTCCTACCCGCCCCGGGCGGACCCCCGGGCTCATGCGCTTGACGCCACGGCCGGCGCCATAGACATTATAATAGCATGTTTTTTGTTGCGCGTCCGGTCAACGGGAATCTGTGAACGCCACGGGGAGGCACGGTGACCATAACGGTGGAGATCTGCGGCAAGCCAGCATTGGTGGTGGGTCCGCCAGGGCCGCTCGCCGACGCGATCGCCGGGGCCTTGTCGCGAAACGGGGCGATGGTCCGGCAGGCCGACGATGCGAGCGGGGAGGCCGTCGCCATTCTCGTGCTCGTCGCGCTCCCACCCGGCCTCGATGCGTCGCACGCCGAGACGATCCTCCGCGATGCGTCCCTGAAAATGCCGGAGGGCGGCCGCATGATCGTCGTGGCGTCCGTGCTCGGGCTGGTCACGGGGCGGGACGAGGTGGCGGAGTCCGTGCGCGCCGCCGGGCTGTTCGCGCTCGTGCGTACACTCGCCATGGAGTTTGCCGTGCGAGGCATCGTGTTGAATGCCGTCGCGGTGGGACCGATCGGCGAAGACGAGGGGGTCTCTGCCCGCATGATCTCGCACGTCCCGCTGATGCGCGGCGCCCGGCTCGACGAGATCACCACCGCCGTGCTTTTCCTCGCTGATTCCGCCAACAGCTACATGACCGGGCACGTTCTCACCGTTGACGGCGGCTGGACCGCCGGGTTCGCCCGTGACTTCTGAAGTGCCCGTGACCCAACCGCGGGGGGAAGTCTAAGCGGCCGTGTTCCCGTAGCAGAGGTCGAGATAGGCGTTGGCTACCCGCTCATCGATGTCGCGCGGGACCGGCACGACGCATTGATCGTGGCCAACCACGCCGCTGGCGATCGCCTCGAGGCATCGCGCCTGGAGCGCAAAGCCGAGGTCCATCGACGAGATCGAGTTGCCCAGGGGGCGTGGTCCGGCGAGATTGAACATGTGGCCCTCGGCGATGATGTGGATCGTCCTGCCATTCCGCAGGCGCAGGCTCTCGATGCCGTCCTCGAACGCGGTACGCTCGGCGACGGCGTCGCTGGCGACAATCGACGGAACATCGATCTCGATGGGGAAGTGCCCGGCATTGGCGAGCACCGCGCCGTCCTTGATGAGATGCATGTCGCCGGCGCCGACGACCACTGGCGCCCCG
>JALHRF010000114.1 GCA_022841545.1 Bauldia sp.
CCATCGGCAACATCCCGCCCGCCGAAGCCGAGGAACGCTACTACGCCATGCTGGAAGAGCCGGCCATGGCCGCGTGACTCAAACCAAATCGCCTCCGGGAAACCCGGTGCGGTTCAAAGCGGCCCCGCTCGAACTGCCACGCAACGAGAAGCGGCTGGCCGTCGGCAGGGATCACCAGAAACATCAGGTCCCAGATGTTAACCGAGAAGTGGCCAGCGACGTACGTGATGTTGCTGGGATGCGGGGTGACCAGGACGTCGATCCCGCGCCGGTTCATCTCGGCGCGCACCCCCTTCAGTCGCGCTCTCCAAGGTAAATGGCGAGAACCGGGTCCGCGACGACCTGGCCGGTGGAAAGTCGCTGCGCGAGGTCTTTGACAAGCACCGGATGCTTCAATTCCGTGGTGCGACCCGATTGTCAAACCGAACTGCCTCCAACAGACCCGGCGCGGTTCAATCCCTGGAGAGGCAGCATCGATCGGCACCCTCTTGAACTGCCGAAGCCTCAGGCTCGAGACGATGGGAGAGGCAGAATACTGATTCATTGTTTCGCCCATTGCGTCTTGTGATATGGTGACCTCCAAAGTCCGAAACTCGTGGCGAGCCGACGTCTCCTGGACATGGCGACTCCCCATCTGATGAGCTTGAACGAGACCGTAGGCGGCTGCGCTCGGAATAGCGTTGGGCGCTCCAGTCCTCGGTTCCTTGCCCCGTCGCTTCCGTGTATTCGAGGGACCGGCAGGCGCGCTTGGTTCCGTCGCTCGCGTGGATGTCTATCCATGTCTTCACATTCGCCACGACCGGGGTGATGTGATCGGGAGCCATGCAGAATTTCTTGTGCGAATGATGGGGTCGTCGACATGAAAAGTTCATTTTGGATCTTTTGTCTGTTTCCGATGCTTGCGCCAAACTGCGAAGCTCCAGACATGGTCAGCCGCCGGTGAGAGTCACACTCAAGCTCCCGCGGGTGAGCATGAACATGGACAGCGCCACCGTCACCCATTGGCACAAGCGCCCGGGCCAAGTGTTTGCCGAGGGGGAGCCGCTCTACGAAATTGAGACCGAAAAGACGACCACAGACATCGAGGCGCCGGCGAGCGGGGTGCTACTCGAGATCCTCGTCGAGGATGGAAGCGACCTGATGGCGGGTGCCGAGGTGTGCCGCATCGAGGTTGCGGGGATACTGCCTGAAGTTCGGAGAGACGACCGGTGAGGGAAGTCAGGACAGCGATTGTCGGACTGGGCTGGTGGGGTCGGAAGATGACCGACCTGATCCAGGGCAAGGGGCGCCAGCTTAAGATCATCCGTGCGGTCGACCCCAGCCCCGATGCGCGTGACTTCGCGGCAACGAAAAGCCTTCGCGTATCCGAAAATTATGAGGACGTTCTCGCCGACCCGGACGTCGAGGCCGTGATCCTTGCGACCCCGCACGCCCTCCACGGTGCGCAGATCGCGGGCGCCGTCGCGGCGGGGAAGCACGTGTTCTGCGAGAAGCCGCTGGCCCTGACCAGGGCCGAGGCGGAGAAGGCGGTCGAACTCTGTCGGTCCGGGAATCTGGTTCTGGGCATGGGACACGAGCGGCGCTTCGAGCCGCCCATCGCCGACCTCCTTCGTCAGGCGCAAGACGGCCGTCTGGGGCGGCTCCTCCAGATCGAGGCCAACTTCAGCCACGACAGGTTTCTTTCGCTCGACAAGAGCAACTGGCGGCTCGACCCTGAACACGCGCCGGCCGCCGGCATGACGGCGACGGGCATTCATCTGACGGACCTTGCCGTCAAGCTGATGGGGCCGGCGGCGGACGTGCGCGTCGTCTGCGCCGCGCTCGCCTCGGACATGGCTCAGGGCGACACCCTGAGCGCCCACGTCCGGTTCAATGGCGGCGGCTCGGCCTACATCTCCGCAACACTGGCGACGCCGTTCTTCTCGCGCTTCGCCGTCTTCGGCACCGACGGCTGGATCGACATCCGCGACAAGGCGCATGTCGAGAAGCCAGAGGGCTGGGTCGTCACCCGGGCCTACAAGGGTACGCCGATCGAGACCTACGAGGTGCCACCGGCAGAAGCGGTCATCGACAATCTCGAAGCCTTCGCCGCCGCCGTCCGGGGCAAGGCGGCCTACCCCATCACCGGTCAGGAAATGATCGACAACATCGCCCTGCTCGAAGCGATCGCAACAGGGGCGAAATCGGGCGCGCTCGAACGCGTCCCATAGGGAGGAACAGATGAAAGCGCTGGTATTCGAGAAGCCCGAGCAGCCGATCGTCGTCGATGTGCCGGTGCCGAAGATCAAGGATACCGAGGTCCTGGTGAAGACCGCGGCCATCGGCATCTGCCATTCCGACTACGAGCTCCTCGCCGGGCGCTACATCATTCCGATTTCCTATCCGGTGACCCCCGGTCACGAGTGGTCCGGCGAGATCGTCGAGGTCGGCAAGGCGGTCAAGGGCTACGCCGTGGGCGACCGTGTCGTGGGCGAGTGCGTCGTGCGCACCCCGGAGCGGCTCCACCATTTCGGCTTCTCGATGGACGGCGCGGACCGCGAGTACTTCGCCGTCGAGGCGGCCTGGCTGCACAAGCTGCCGGAGGGGATCAACAACAAGACGGCGGCCCTGATCGAACCCTTCACCTGCGGTTTCTACGCGCTTCATCGCGCCGGCGGGACCGACGCCAGCGAGACGGTGGTGGTCTCCGGCGCGGGCCCGATCGGCCTCGTCACCGCGGCCGCCGCGGTCGGCATGGGTGCGCGCGTCATCGTCCTCGATCCCATCCCGCACCGGCGCGCGACCGCCAACCAGCTCGGCGCCGAAGCATTCGATCCGACCTCCGGGAATGCCGTCGAGACGCTTCGCGACATGACGGATGGCCGCCTTGCCGACGTGGTGATCGAATGCTCGGGGCACGATGCATCCCTCTCCAGCGTGTTCAACTACGTGCGCGAAGAAGGGCGCGTCACGATGGTCGGAATCAGCATCGGCCGGAAGATCCCGGTAGTGCTCGGCGACATCCAGCTCAAGAACATCACCGTCCGCGGCAGCATCGGCTCGCCCGGCGTCTGGCCAGCCGCGATCCGGTTCATCGAGAAGACCGGCATCGACCTGTCGCCGATCCAGACGCATGACTTCCCGATCGGCCAGGCGGCGCAGGCCTTCGCCTTCGGCAAAGACCCCACGAAGTCGATCAAGATCACGATCATGAGCAGTTGACCCGCGGCTCACTCTCGGCTGGCTCCGGGCATAGAGCGCCTCGCGCAACCAAAGCGGGGTTTGACAGCAATGACGGCTTGAAGGATTCTGCCGCCCCCCGAACCAACGGGGCAAGGGAGGAGAATTCACTATGTCGATCAAGAAGCGGTCTTCCGTTCTCATCGGGGCTATCGGCCTCGCACTTGCGGCATTCACGCCGGCCCACGCCCAGAAGGAGTTGACCATTCTGGAGTCGGTCCCGGGGCTGAACTTCCCGTTCTTCGTCCACATGATGAACCAGATGAAGGCCGAGGCCGAAGCGCTGGGCGGCATCACCGTCATCGAGTCGGACGGCCAGGACTCGACCCCGAAGCAGACCGCCGACGTCGAGACGGCGATCGTCCAAGGCGTGGACGGCATCGTCATCAGCCCGCGCGAAGTCGACGCGATGGCGCCGGCTCTGCAGCAGGCGGTGGACGCAGGCATCCCGGTGGTGACCATCGATCGGCGCGTCGACAACGTTCCGGGCATCCTCGCCCATATCGGCGCAGACAACGTCAAGGGCGGCGAAGCCCAGGGCGAACTGATCATGAAGCTCTTCCCGGACGGCGCGACGATCATCAACCTTCAGGGTACGCCCGGCGCCAGCCCGGCGATCGATCGCTCGAAGGGCCTTCACAACGTGCTCGACGCCCATGCGGACAAGTACAAGTTCGTTTTCGAGCAGACGGCCAACTTCCGCCGCGCCGACGGCCTGTCGGTCACAGAATCCGCACTCGGCGGCATGGACAGCCCACCGGATGTCATCGTCGCCGGCAACGACGACATGATCTTCGGCGCGATCGAGGCGCTGAAGGCCCGTAACCTGACCGACGTCATCACCATCGGCTTCGACGCGCTTCCCGAGGCGCTGGTCCAGGTGCGCGACGGTTCGCTTACCGCCACCGTCGAACAGTTCCCCGGCGGCCAAAGCCGCGGCGCGGTCCAGGCGCTGGTCAAGTACCTCCGCGACGGCGTGAAGCCAGAGCCGCTTGTGCTCTTGACCCCGATTACCATCACCAAGGACAACCTAGACCAGGCAGAGCGCCTGAGCGAGATGAAGTAGGGAACGACCTCTCCAACAGGGCCGAATCCGGCGCGGGCTCTCGCCCGCGCCGTTTCCGATGGCCTACAGGAATTCGTGACGCGATGAGCGAACCGCTCCTCCGGATGTCCGGCATCAGCAAGAGCTTTCCCGGCGTCCGCGCGCTGAGCGACGTCGATCTGACCGTAGCGCCCGGCGAAATCCATGCGCTTCTCGGCGAGAACGGCGCCGGCAAGTCGACGCTTCTCAAGGTCCTCGCCGGCGCACAGTCACAGGACTCCGGCACGATCTCATTTGGTGGCCAGCAGGTCACCCTCGAGTCGCCGCATGCTGCGCAACTCCTCGGTATTGTCACGATCTACCAGGAGTTCACCCTCGCACCGAACATGAGCATCTGCGAGAACGTGTGGATCGGGCGCGAACCGGGCTCTAAGATATTCGTGAGTTGGCGGCGAATGGCCGAAGAGACCCGGACGCTGACGCGCCGCATCGGCCTCGACGCCGACCCGATGACGCTCGTGCGCGAACTGTCCGTTGCCGAGCAGCAGATGGTCGAGATCGCCCGCGCGCTCTCGATGAAGTCTCGGTTGATCGTCATGGACGAACCGACCTCCGCGCTCTCCCGCACGGAGGTCGAGAAGCTGTTTCGGATCGTCCGCGACCTGCGGGCCGAAGGCCTCAGCGTCATCTTCGTGACCCACCGCCTCGAGGAAGTAGTCGAGATCTGCGACAGCTACACGGTGCTGCGCGACGGAAAGTTCGTCGGCAGCGGCAAGGTCGCCGACACAGACATCGACGGCATCATCAAGATGATGGTGGGGCGTGAAGTGAACGCGCTGTTCAGCCATCGCACCGATACCACCGCCGGCGAAGTAGCGCTCGCCGTCGAGGGCTTGTCGCGGCGCGGATCGAGCCGCGACCCGAGCGCGACGGTGCTCGCCGACGTATCGCTCTTCGTCCGCCGTGGCGAGATTCTCGGCATTGCCGGGCTGGTCGGCGCCGGGCGAACGGAGATGGCGCGAGCCGTCTTCGGCGCCGATCCGTTCGATTCCGGCCGCATCGTGATTGATGGCAATCCCGTCCGCATCTCGTCGCCGCAGGAGGCGATTCGTCACGGCATCGGGCTCGTCCCCGAGGACCGCAAGCAACAGGCGCTGTTCCTTTCGCTCGCCATCCGCATGAACCTTTCGATGGCGTCACTCGACCGCGTCTCGAAGTGGGGCGTTTTCGTCGACGAGGCGAAGGAAACCGCGATGGTCGAACAGTATCGCAAGGCCCTGTCGATCCGCATGGCGAGCCCGGAGCAGATCGTCGCCAACCTCTCCGGCGGCAACCAGCAGAAGGTCGTGCTGGCGCGTTGGCTCGCGCTGCAGCCGAAAGTACTGATCGTCGACGAGCCCACCCGCGGCATCGACATCGGCGCCAAGGTAGATGTCCACAATCTTCTCTTCGAGATGGCGCGATCCGGCATCGCCGTGATCGCCATCTCCTCGGAACTGCCGGAGGTGCTGGCCATAAGCGATCGCATCGTCACCATGCGCGAAGGGCGGGTCACCGGCGAGATTGCCCGCGCCGACGCGGATCAACAGAAGCTGATGTCGATGATGACGCTGGCGAAAGCAGCATAGGGGGCTGCGCGAACATGACGGACACCACTCCAAGCCGCGGCAGTCAGGTCGATGCTTTTGCGATCTTCGCCCGTTTCGCGCCACTGATCTTCCTTGTGGTCCTGATGGCCGTGTTCTGGGCGCTGAACCCGAGATTCGTGCTGCCGCTCAACCTGTTCAACATCATGCTGCAGGTGTCGATTTACGGACTGCTGGCGATCGGCATGACGTTCGTCATCCTCACCGCCGGCATCGACCTGTCGATCGGCTCACTCCTAGCCATGTCGGGGCTCGTCGCCGCAGCGGTTTCGAAAGGCGGCCTGTCCAACCGCTTCACGGTGGGCGAGGGACAGGACGTGTTGAGCTATCCCTGGTATCTCGCGGCGCTCGCGGCGATCGCCGTCGGCCTGGCTGCAGGATTCCTGCAAGGAACGGCAATAACCCGGCTCAAGGTACCGCCATTCGTCGTCACGCTTGGCGGCATGTCGGTGTTTCGTGGCGCCGCGCTGCTCTTTGCCGGCGGCGGCCCGATCAGCGGTTTCGACCCCGATTTCGTCTGGTGGGGCCAGGCCCGCATCGGCGGCCAGGTGCCGGTCCCTGTGGTGATCTTCCTCGTCTTTGCGATCCTTGCTCACATCGTGCTGCGCTACACCCGCTATGGCCGGCAGGTCTATGCGGTAGGCGGCAACCCGGAGGCCGCGCGGCTCTCCGGGCTGAACGTGCGGGCGATAACCACCAGCGTCTATGTGATCATGGGCTTCTTCTGCGGGCTCGGGGCCTTCGTCCTCTCGGCGCGCCTCAACTCGGCGGAAGCCATCGCCGGCATGGGCTATGAACTGACCGTGATCGCCTCGGTGGTGATCGGCGGGACCAGCCTCTTCGGAGGATCGGGAACGATCTTCGGGACCGTCGTCGGCACGATTCTCATCGGCGTGCTGCTCAACGGCCTCCAGCTCAACAACGTCTCGTCCTACGTGCAGCAAATCATCATCGGCCTGATCATCGTGCTCGCGGTGGCCTTCGACACCTTCGCCAAGTCGCGACGACGGACGGGCTGACCGCTCAGGCCAGGAAATCGCGTCTCATGCCTGACATCATCTGCATCGGCGAGCCGCTGTTCGAGCTGAACCAGCCACGTGGCGAGGACATTTTCCGCAAGGGCCACGGCGGCGACACATCGAACTGCGCGATCGCCGCCGCGCGGCAGGGCGCGTCGGTCGCCTATGTCACCGCCGTCGGGGCCGACCAATTCGGGGATTCCTTCCTCGATCTCTGGAGGCGGGAGGGCGTCGACACCAGCGCCGTCAAGCGGAGCCCGGTCGCCCATACCGGGCTCTACTTCGTGACCCATGGGCCCGACGGCCACGTCTTCTCCTATATGCGCGCCGGATCGGCCGCGAGCCGCATAACGCCCGACGACATGCCGGAGGGGATGATCAAGGGCGCACGCGCGATCCACGCCTCCGGCATCAGCCAGGCGATCTCGTCGAGCGCCGCCGATGCCGTTTTCGTCGCGATGCGCATGGCCCGGGCGGCCGGGGTCCTCGTCTCCTACGACACCAACCTCCGGCTCCGCCTCTGGCCACTCGACCGGGCCCGCGCCGTGATCCACGCGGCGGTGTCGCTGGCCGATATCGTGCGTCCCGGCCTCGACGACGCGATGCACCTGACGGGCCTGACCGAACCGCACGAGATCGTTGGCTTCTACCTGGCAATGGGGGCGAAGATCGTCGCCCTCACCCTCGGCGAAGACGGGGCGCTGATCGCGACCCGGGAGAAGCGCGAGCGGCTCCCGCCGGTGAAGGTGAAGCTCGTCGACGCGACCGGGGCGGGCGACATGTTCGACGGGGCGTTCCTCGCCGAATATCTCCGCACCGGAGATCCGTTCGCCGCCGGCCGCTATGCCAATGTCGCCGCAGCCCTGTCGACGGAAGGCTACGGCGCCGTGGCGCCGATGCCCCGTCGCGCCGAGGTGGAGGCGGCGATCGAGGCGGGGCGCGTGTAGCTACGCCGGCAGTGGCTCCTGCGGCGGATCCTTCTCGGCCTGCGCTTCCCAGGCGCGGAAATCCGGGTCGGTGAGAACGGCGTCCATGTAGTTGTGGCAGGTCGAGTCGAGGTGGACGCCGTAAGTACGGAACCGCGTCGCGATCGGCGCATACATGCCGTCGGCGATGGTGAAGTGCCCGAAGAGCCAGGGTCCGCCGTCCTTCTTCCCCCACGTGTCTCGCGCCTCGCACCAGAGGGCATCCACTCGCGCGATGTCGGCGCGCGCATCCTTGTCCTCGATGCGCTTCGGCCGGCGCTCGAGCAGCGCCATCGGCAAGTGCTCGCGGAGCGCCTTGAACCCGGAATGCATTTCCGCCGCCATCGAACGGGCGAAGGCGCGCGCGACCGGGTCCTTCGGCCAGAGCTGCTTCTCGGGGAAGAGATCAGCCAGGTATTCGCCAATGGCGAGCGAGTCCCAGACCTTGACCATGCGGCCATCCCGCTGGTGGACCAGCAGCGGGACCTTGCCGGACGGAGAGACCTCGAGCAGCCGTTGCCGATGATCGGGCAGCCGGTAGCGGATCAGCGTCTCCTCGAAGGCAACACCGGACTTCCGGAGCGGAAGCCATGCGCGAAGCGACCAGGAGGAGACCTCGCGGTAGCCGATATAGATGTGGAAGTCGGGCATCGGGCTCAGTGTCCTTCGAAGCTGACGAGAGTGTGTACGGCAACGTCCTTTGCCGCGATCCGGCTCGCGCCACCCAGTTCGGGCAGGTCTATGACGAAAGCCGCGGCCACGATTTCGCCGCCTGAGCGGCGGATGAGCTCGATGGCCGCATCCGCCGTGCCGCCGGTGGCGATCAGATCGTCGACGAGGAGCACGCGCGCGCCGTCGTGGATGGCGTCGGCGTGGATCTCGATGGTGTCGACGCCGTACTCAAGACTGTATTCCTGGCCGATCGTCCGCCAGGGAAGCTTGCCCTTCTTCCGGATGGGCACGAAGCCGCGGTTGAGCTCGTGGGCGACCGCCCCGCCGAGGATGAAGCCGCGCGCCTCGATCCCGGCGACGTAGTCGATCTCGACGGTGAGAAATGGGAGCACCAGCCCGTCGACCGCCGCGCGGAGGCCCACCGGGTCGGCGATCAGCGTGGTGATGTCGCGGAACTGGATTCCGGGCTTGGGATAATCCGGGATCGTCCGGATCAGGGACCTTAGGTCGACGCGATCTGCAGCCATCTGAACTCCCCTCGGCCGGACAACTTCGGTCGCGGCAACCCACCCGGCGGCATGCTCTAGCAAAGGCGCGGCGTCGGCGCCAACAATGCGATGAGGGTTCAGGCCGGCACCCGCTTCGCGCGCCGACGCGGCCGGGCGCGCTCAACGGGCGGGTCTTCGCCAGGCACCCGATCTGCAAGGAAGATGGCGATGAACCGGGTTGCCGGGAAGGCCTCGCAGATGATCGCGATCATCGAGGTGATGGGAATGGCGAGGATCGCGCCGGGCAGCCCCCAGATCGCCGTCCAGAACGACAGGGCGACGATGATGACGAACGGGCTGAGATTGAGCTGACGGGAGAAAAGTTTGGGCTCAAGGACGTTATCCGAGATGAGCTGCGCCATCAGGAGCAGCGCTGCGAGCACGAGCGTGGTGGTCAACGACCCGAACTGCGCAAGTGACAACAGGATCGGGAAAAGGACCGCGACGGTACCGACAAACGGGATGTAGTTGAACAGCGCGATCATCACTGCCCAGAAGAGCGCGAAGTCGAGCCCCATCGCCAGCATGATCACGTAGGAAACCGCGCCAAGAACGACATTGACCAGCGTCTTCATCGCAAGATAGTCGCCAATCTTCTGGTTGGTCTCGCTGAACAGCTTCGCAATCCGCGATGCCCTGTCCCCCATGGGGAAGGCGGCTTCCAGCTTGTGGGCCATGCTGCCCTGTTCGGCGATCAGGAAGACGGCGTAGACGACCACAAGGAAGATGCCGCTGCCGAGGCTGGTTACGGAACCGAGAAGGCCGAGCGCGAGGTCCTTCAGGTCCAGCTCGGGGAAGACGGTATTGCGAATCTGGTCCCAGGTCGGGATCGACCTCAGACCGACGAAATCGGCAAGGGTCGCGGCGAAGGCGGCGAGATTCTCGCGATAGGTGGCCGCCTCCTCCATGAGCTGGTCGACAGTGGTCGAAATGACGAAGCCGAAAGCGACCAGGCAGAGGATGAACCCCACTAGGACGAGAAGCCGTCGGACCAGCGAGGGGAGACGATCGAGCAATGGCAGGCGGCCCATGGCATCCGCCGCCTTGCTCAGCACGTAGACGGAGATTATCGCCGTGAAAATCGGCAAGATGATGCTTTGGCCGACGACGAGCAGCCAGACGACGAGGAACGCAAGGAGCGCGGCGAGTACGAAGGTCGCAAAGCGGGCCTGATCAGGCGTCATCATCCCACTCCTTGCGGACGCAGACTGTCCGGGCCGTTCCGACCCGCGCATTGCGTTCATGGCGGGTTCCTCACCGGTCTCGCCGGTGCGACGGCAGCTTACGCTATTGCGCGGGCTTCCGCAGTACTCTCCCCGCCACCGCCTCGAGTTTGGCGACCAGTCCGGGATCCCATGCTTCCGGCGCCGTCATCACCGCGCCATCCAGCGCATGGTCGGCATAGGGACATGCCTCCCGCTCGGTCGGGAAATCGCGGGCCAGCCGCGACAGCAGCGACTGCACGCGGGACCGGTTCTCGCCAAGCACGCGGACGACCGAGGCGACATCGACCGTATCGTGGCCTGGGTGCCAGGCGTCGTAGTCGGTCACCATGGCAAGCGTCGCATAAGCGATCTCGGCCTCACGGGCCAGCTTCGCCTCGGGCATCGCGGTCATGCCGACGACATCGGCGCCCTGGTCGCGATGGAGACGGGACTCGGCCTCCGAAGAGAATTGCGGCCCCTCGATCACGACCAGCGTACCGCCGCGACGGCAAACGATGCCCTCCACGTGGCCTGCGGCCGCGATCCGGTCGGCAAGCCGGGGACTGACCGGCCGTGCCATCGAGACGTGAGCGACGAACCCCTTGCCGAAGAAACTCCGGGGCCGCTCGACGGTGCGGTCGACATACTGGTCGACGAGGACGAAAGCGCCGGGGGGAAGGTCATCCCTCAGCGACCCGACAGCACTGACCGAGACAATATCGGTGACGCCGAGACGCTTCATCGCATCGATATTGGCGCGGTAGTTGATGTCGGTCGGGGAGAAGCGGTGGCCGCGGCCATGCCGCGGAAGAAAGGCGACCTGCGTCTGACCGATGCGGCCTATGCGAACAGCATCCGACGGCTCGCCCCAGGGGCTCTCAACCCGCCTCTCCGCGAGGTCGACGACGCCGGGGAGATCGTAGATGCCGGAGCCGCCGATGATGCCGAGAAAGGCCTGGGTCATGCGACGATACTAGCAGCGCCGAGCCGACGCCGCCTGCCGATGGTGCTTGAACCTCAATGCGAGACGGCGGTCCAGACGCGGCGCTTGGTGAGGTACATGAGGCTCGCGAAGACGATCAGGAACACCATCACCTGGAATCCGAGATGCTTCCGCGCGACGAGGTGCGGCTCGGCGGTCCACATCAGGAAGGCGGAGACGTCCGTGGCATACTGATCGACCGTGCGTGGCGATCCGTCGGAGTATTCGACCACCCCGTCGCTGAGCGGCGGCGCCATGGCGAGCGCCGGGCCGGACAGGAAATACGGATTGAAGTGCACGCCGTCGGGGATGGTCAGACCGGGGGGCGGCTCCTCGCCGTAGCCGGTCAGGAGCGCATGGACATAGTTCGGCCCCGCCTCCTGGTACTGAGTGAAGAAATCGAGGACGGTCCACACGGGACCACGCGCCGCGCCGCGGGCCTTGGCCATCAGCGACAAGTCCGGCGGCACGGCGCCGCCATTGGCTGCGGCAGCCGCCTGGTCGTTCGGGAACGGACTCGGAAAGCGGTCGGAAGGACGGCCGGGACGGGTGAACATCTCACCCTCCTCGTTAGGGCCGTCGGCGATCTCGTACTCTGCGGCGAGCGCAGCCACTTCCGCCGCACTATAGCCGAGGGCGCCCGGCTCGCCGAGGTTCCGGAACGCGACGTACTTGATGCCATGGCAGAATGAGCAGACCTCCCGGTAGACCTGGAAGCCTCGCTGGAGCTGGGCCGGGTCGTAATTGCCGAATACGCCGGCGAAGGTCCAGTCGAGAAGCGGCGGCTTCCGCATCGGGTAGTGTATCGCCTCGGCTTCGCCCTCGGCGATCGCCTCACCCTGCCCGATCGCCTCGCCTTCCTGCGCCGCGGCGTGGAGCGCGCCCATGCCGAGGGCAAGCACGGCGAGGCCGGCAACGAGGTTCTGGCGGAACGGGCGGTTCATCGCGTCACGGCTCTTCCGGAACAGGCTCACGTCGTACCTCCCGCCGCGTGTGCCGGGGCGTGCCCCGACTTGGCGAGGATCGCTTCCGTGATGCTGGCCGGTCTGGGCTTCGGCTTCTCGATCAGGCCGAGCACCGGCAGGATGACCAGGAAGTGCAGGAAGTAGTAGGCGGTGAGGAGCTGCGAGGCGATGACGTAACCGCCCTCCGCCGGCTGTGAGCCGAGGTAGCCGAGGCCGACACAGACCAACACGAAGATCCAGAAGAACTGGCGGTAGATCGGGCGGAAGACCGCCGAGCGGACCCGCGAGGTGTCGAGCCAGGGCAGGAAGAAGAGCACCGCGATCGCCGCGAACAGCGCGATGACCCCGAGCAGCTTGTCCGGAACGGCGCGAAGGATCGCGTAGAACGGGAGGAAGTACCACTCCGGCACGATATGGGCCGGCGTCTTCAGCGAGTCGGCCGGGATGTAGTTGTCCGGATGGCCGAGATAGTTGGGCAGGAAGAACACCACCCACGCGAACAGCACCAGGAACAGGACCGTCGCGAACGTGTCCTTGATGGTGGCGTAGGGCGTGAAGGCGACCGTGTCCTCCTTCGACTTCACGTCGATGCCGAGCGGATTGTTCTGGCCGGCGACGTGGAGCGCCCAGACGTGGAGACCGACCACGCCGGCGATCATGAACGGCAGGAGATAGTGGAGCGAATAAAATCGGTTGAGGGTCGCCGAGTCGACCGCGAAGCCGCCCCACAGCCACATCGTGATAGATTCGCCGACCAGCGGGATGGCCGAGAACAGGTTGGTGATCACGGTGGCGGCCCAGAACGACATCTGGCCCCAGGGCAGCACGTAGCCCATGAAGGCGGTCGCGATCATCAGCAAGAGGATCAGCACGCCGAGGATCCACAGCACCTCGCGAGGCTCCTTGTAGGAGCCGTAGTACATGCCGCGGAACATGTGGATATAGACGGCGAAGAAGAACAGCGATGCGCCGTTGGCGTGGAGATAGCGGAGCAGCCATCCCCAGTTGACGTCGCGCATGATCGCCTCGACCGAGTCGAAAGCCATGCTCCCGGCGGAGACGTAGTGCATGGCGAGCACGATGCCGGTGATCATCTGCGCCACGAGCATGAAGGTGAGGATGGCGCCGAAGGTCCACCAGTAATTCAGATTCCGCGGCGTCGGGTAAGCGACGAAGGAGGAATGGACGAGCCCAATGACGGGCAGGCGGCGCTCCAGCCAGCGCGCGCCGCTGCTCCTCGGCTGATACGTCGAATGGCCTTCCATAAGCTCGCCCCGCTCAGCCAATCTTCAGTCGTGTGTCGGTGACAAACGAGTAAACCGGGATGTGGAGGTTCTCCGGCGCCGGTCCCGAGCGGATGCGGCCCGCGGTATCATAGACCGAGCCGTGACAAGGGCAGAAATAGCCGCCGTAGACGCCCTGCTGACCGAGTGGCACACATCCGAGATGAGTGCAGATGCCGATCTGGACGAGCCAGGCTTCCTTCCCGGCCGCCGCCCGGTTCTCGTCGGTCGCCGGCGCATCAGCGGCAAGATTCGGGTTGCGCGCGTTCTGGTCGGGAAGCGCCGAGACCGGGACCGACTTGGCCTCATCGATCTCCTTTTCGGTGCGGTTTCGGATGAACACCGGCTTGCCCCGCCACTTGACGGTAAGCGACATCCCCGGCTCCAGCGCCGAAATGTCCACCTCGATGCTGGCGAGTGCCAACGCCGCCGCGTCGGGGTTCATCTGGTCGATAAGCGGCCAGGCCACAGCTGCAGCGCCGACCGCAGCCATGGCGCCGGTCGCGATGTAGAGGAAGTCGCGCCGGTTCGGCTGCGCTGCGTCCTCGACGTCAAACGTGCTTGCCAAGTTTGCTCCCCTGTCAGCCCGTGAGGGCTCATAGGATACGGCCTTCTGAGAGGATTCCCCAGAGCCCGCGCCTGTTTAGCCAGCGTGATCGGAATTTGTCCAGACCATGCGGGCGGTTTGCGCACATTGTCGCGGGGACGGGATGCCGACGGCCGGAGCTTCGCCGACGACCGGCGGGGCGGTCATTCGCCGGCGGTTCCGACGGAGAGCCTCTCGGAAAGGGTTCTGGCGGCTACGCTCCCACCGCCTGCATCAGCCCTTCGTCGAGAAAGCCGCCCGACTGGCGGCTCCAGAGCTGGGCATAGAGGCCGCCGCGGCGGAGCAGCTCCTCATGGGTGCCGATCTCGGCGATCCGCCCATGGTCTAGGACGACGAGGCGGTCCATGGCGGCGATCGTCGACAGCCGATGAGCGATGGCAATCACCGTCTTGCCCTCCATCAGGCGGTAGAGCGAACTCTGAATCGCAGCCTCGACCTCAGAATCGAGGGCGCTCGTCGCCTCGTCCAGGATCAGGATGGGCGCATCCTTGAGGAGGACCCGGGCGATGGCGATGCGCTGCCGCTGGCCGCCGGAGAGCTTGACTCCGCGCTCGCCGACATGGGCGTCGTAGCCCCTGCGGCCCTTCGCGTCGGCGAGGTCGCGGATGAATCCGTCGGCTTCGGCCTGGCGCGCTGCCGCAATGATCTCGTCTTCAGTGGCGTCCGGGCGGCCATAGGCGATGTTCTCACGCACGGACCGGTGAAGGAGCGATGTGTCCTGCGTCACCATCCCGATCCGGCTCCGGAGCGACTCCTGGGTCACCCGCGAGATGTCCTGGCCATCGATCAGGATGCGTCCGCCCTCAAGGTCGTAGAAACGCAAGAGGAGGTTGACCAGCGTCGACTTGCCGGCGCCCGAACGCCCGACCAGCCCGACCTTCTCGCCCGGCGCGATGACGAGGGAGAAGTCCTCGATCACCTTCTGCTGTCGGCCGTAGTGGAAGCGGGCGTGGTCGAAGGCGATCTCCCCGCGGCCGACGTCAAGGGTGTGGGCCTTGTTCTCGTCGACGATGGCCACGGGCTGGGCGAGCGTGGTCATGCCGTCCTCGACCGTGCCGACATTCTCGAAGAGACTGGCGGTCTCCCACAGGATCCATTGCGACATGGCGCGGATGCGCATCACCAGCGCAATGGCAACGGCAATGGCGCCAAGACTGATGACGTCCTGCAGCCAGCCGTAGATCGCGACGCCGGCAATGGCCGCAAGCAGCAGCGAATTGGCGACGTGGAGCGACATGTTGAGCACCGTCACCAGCCGCATCTGGCCATAGACCGTGACCATGAACTCGTCCATCGCGTCCCGGGCATAGTCCTGCTCACGCAGCGTATGGGCGAAGAGCTTTATGGTCTGGATGTTGGTGTAGCTGTCGACGACGCGACCGGTCATCTGCGCCCGGGCATCGGCCTGGGTCATCGAGATGCGCTGCAGCTTCGGGATGAAGACGATGAGGATGCCGACATACGCGGCGAGCCAGACGATGAGCGGCAGCGTGAGCCAAAGGTCCGCGCGGCCGACGAGGTAAAGCGTGCCGATGAAATAGACGACGACGTAGACGAAAACGTCGAGCACCTTGGTCACCGTCTCGCGCACGGCCAGCGCCGTTTGCATCACCTTCTGCGAGACGCGGCCGGCGAACTCGTTGTGGAAGAAGTCAAGGCTCTGGCCGAGGATGTAGCGGTGCGCCTTCCAGCGGACGAGCATCGGGAAATTCCCGTAGATCGTCTGGAACATGAGGAGATTCTGGACGAGCGTCGCCACCGGAAACCCGACAACCACGACCAGGCCCATGACGATCAGCTCGCCGCCGTGATCGTCGAGGAAAGTGGCGCGGTCAGCGGCGGCAAGCCAGTCGACCAGGTCGCCGATGAAGGCGAAGAAGACGATCTCGATGACGGAGATCAGCGCCGTCAGCGCCGCCATGACGATGAGCGGCTTCAGGAACGGCCGGGTATAATGGTAGCAGAAGGCGACGAGGCCCTTCGGCGGCATCGCCGGCTCTTCCGCCGGGTACGGGTCGACCAGTCGTTCAAAGGCGGCGAACACGGACTTCTTCTCCTGGACTCAATGTGGCGGCAAGCGGACGGCGAAGAGCGGGCAAAGCCCGTGTTCTCGCCGCATACGCGCCCTGCAGCCTCTTTCGTTGCGGACGACCATGGGGCTGGGATCGCGCACCAGCAAGGCATGGTCCATGACTCGCGCGGAACCGGCCGCATCCCACCGCGGCCGGCCGTTGTGCGCCGATGAACTCGTCATGGCTGTGACCTCGTTCACAGGACCATCCCGCCTATTCCGCAGCCTCCACAGCCGATTCGATGCCGAGGAAGCCGCCGGACTGCCGCTTCCACAGACTGGCGTAGATGCCACCGCGCGCCAGAAGCTCGCGGTGAGACCCGGTCTCGACGACCTCGCCCTTGTCCATGACGACGAGGCGGTCCATCGCGGCGATCGTCGAAAGCCGATGGGCAATGGCGATCACCGTCTTCCCCGCCATGAGCCGGTTGAGCGACTCCTGGATTGCCGCCTCGACCTCGGAATCAAGGGCGCTGGTTGCCTCATCGAGGACGAGGATGGGAGCATCCTTCAGGAGCACGCGCGCAATCGCCACCCGCTGCCGCTGACCGCCGGAGAGCTTCACGCCGCGCTCGCCGACATGCGCGTCGAAACCCTGCCGGCCGTACTTGTCGCTGAGCTCCGGGATGAACGCATCGGCATGGGCACTCTGGGCCGCCGCGGCGATCTCCGCCTCGGTCGCCTCAGGACGGCCATAACGGATGTTGTCGCGGATCGAGCGGTGGAGAAGCGAGGTGTCCTGGGTGACCAGGCCGATCTGCCGCCGGAGCGACTCCTGCGTGACACCGGCGATGTCCTGGCCGTCGATCAGGATACGCCCGCCTTCGAGGTCGTAGAAGCGGAGGAGCAAGTTGACCAGCGTCGACTTTCCGGCGCCCGATCGGCCGACCAGGCCGACCTTCTCGCCGGGCCGGATGGTGAGCGTCAGATTGTCGATCACGCCGTTGTCGCGACCATAGTGGAAACGGACGCGGTCGAAGCGGATCTCGCCACGGTCCACAATCAGCCCGGTTGCGCCGGGCGCGTCGACCAGCAAGTTGGGCCGGGCGATAGCCTCCATCCCCTCCTGCACCGTCCCCATCGACTCGAAGACGTTGATCGCCGTCCAAGTGATCCAGCCTGACATGGTGGCGATGCGGATGGTCATGGCGCTGGTCATCGCCACGGCGCCGAGGGTGAGATCGCCCCGTGCCCACAGCCAGATGGCGAGCGCCATCGTTCCTCCGATGAGGATGCTGGTCGAGGTCGTGACCAGCGCGTTCATGATCGTGATCGCCCGCGTCTCGGCGCGGAACTTGCCGGTATGCTCGACCAGCGCCTCCTCGGCATAGGCGTCCTCGCGCCGCGCATGGGCGAAAAGCTTGACTGTCTGGATGTTGGTATAGGAATCGACCAGCCTGCCGGTGAGCACCGAGCGCGCTTCGGATACTTCGGTCGAGAGGTCGCGGATGCGCGGCACGAAGTAGACCAGCACGCCGACAAAGAACGCGATCCACAGCGCCACGGGAAGCACCAGCCTGCCGTCGAGCTCGGCGAACAGGATCATGGCGCTGGTCGCATAGACCGACACGAACCATATCGCCTCGCAAACCTGCACCACCGACTCGCGAAGCGCCGGTCCGGTCTGCACCACCTTCGACGCGATGCGCCCGGCGAAATCGTCGGCGAAGAAACCGACCGACTGGCGCATGACATAGCGGTGCGTCTGCCAGCGGACGAGGTTGGTGAAGGACGGCGCCAGCGTCTGGTCGATCAGCAGTTGGTGGATGAAGCTCGTCACAGGGCGCGCGACGACGATGACGAACGCCATCCAGAGGAGCGTGCCGCCATGATCGGCGAGCAGGTTCGCCGGCTGTGTGTCCTGGAGAATATCCACGAGGTCGCCGAGATAGGCGTAGAGGGCGACTTCGACCAGCGCGACGATGAGACCGATGACCAGGAGCGCTACGAGCCCCGGCCAGACCTGGCGGGTGTAGCGCCAGTAGAATCCCATCAGCGTCGGCGGCGGCATCGACTCGTCGTGCGCGCGAAAGGGGTCGATGAAATTTTCGAAGGTGCGGAACATGGCTTGAACCAAGAATCTGCGGAAAGTG
>JALHRF010000115.1 GCA_022841545.1 Bauldia sp.
ATGAACTCCTCGCAGTTCGGGAGCATCACGCTGACCGACTCACCCGGCTGGACGCCACGCGCGATCAGCGAGTTGGCGATCCGGTTGGCGCGGGCGTTGACCTCGCCGTAGCTCACCCATGCGTTGTCGGCGAACCTGAGGTAGTCGCGGTCCGGCGTCTCGCTCGCCCGCGTCTTCAGGACCTCGGCCAGGACCCACTTGGTGGGGTCCTCACGCGCGTACCAGTCACTCCACTCGCCCATTGGGGGATCTCCAATACGTGATTACCAAGGCGCTATAGGTAACCATCTGGCGGTGCAGCTCGTCAAGCAGACACACGAGACCGGGGGCGCGAGGATCCAGGATTAGTGGCGGCCGCAGGCCCTTCTTGCCGCGTTTTGACCTCGAGGGACTCCGGACCGCCCGACTCGAACATTGCCACCTACCCGGATGGGTGCTCGCCGGGGGAGGGCAGAGGGAACAAAGCGAAAGGGGGGAAGCCGGCGGGTCGTCCTCGGTCTGGCTCGACGATCCCGGTACGGGAGCGCAGACCAGGTGCCTGGCACCGCCGACGTTCCCACCTCCGTTAGGGGTTGAGGCCAACACGCCGAACAGAGAGTGTCCATCTCGTTGGCCGACGCGCGGTGCCTCGCCGCTCAGACGGGTCGTCTTCGCGCCGCGTGCGCGCCCGCGCCGAGCGCCAACAGGGGGCATCCAGGCTCGGAGCACCTTAATTCCGCGCGAAGCCTTTCGACGGCGTGCTCGCGACCGGTCCCGTGCTCTCGAGGGCCCCTGGGGTCGGGAGCTGGCATCTCCGCGATCCCGTCGGGGCCCTCCACGTCTCTCCTGGTCGGCCACGCCTCGGCGGATCGACTTGATGTGTGCCGCATGCGACCAGGGTCTTCGTGGGTCTAGGACTTCCCCATCACAGCGCCCTCGGAGATCGCCCGGAGGTCAACCAGCCAGTTCTGGAGGCGCTCGAAGTCCTTATCGCCTGGCACCAACGTCGCGCACGCCTCCTCGACAGCTTCGATGACGGAGCTGACATTGGACTTGTTCGCGAGTGACACCTTGTCGCGAAGCCCAGCCTTGGTCGCACGGTCAAGCGGCATTCCTTCTCCTTCTTCGAAATCGACGCGAGGGCGACGTGACCGCTCGAGGTCGGTCACCATCGTTCGTGCCGGGCCGGCGGTAGGCTGATCCTCACCCAGGCCCTCCTCGAAAGGCCTTTCCGCGCGATAGGTCGGCGACCGGCGGTCCTCGTCGGGCTCGCCGTTCGCGTTCCAAGCGGCCCTCGAGGGCTTGCCGTCTGGGAGCCGCCAGCACTGGTCAGAATGTGCGTAGGCATTTGTGTATGCCGACCGTTTTATGTCTCGCCGAGGAATTTCCTCACGTCGAGTCCGTGCTCCTCCATGATGCGCACGAAGGTGTCGCGCATTTCCTCTGGGTAGTCGGGCAGGCCCCCCTCGTCGAGGATCTGCTGGGCACGCGCCCGGATGCGGGGGCCGAAGTCCCAGTCCTCGTCGGCCATCAGGCGCTCGAGCTCGCGCGCCGGCCAGGAGACGACGCCGGGGTCGCGTCCGAACTGCGCGGCGAGTCGGTCGATCTCCTCGAAGCGGCCGTCGAGGGGTGCCTGCTCCTGGAGGAGGCCCTTCTCCCGCAGCATCTGCTCGACAGCGGGGTCCGGCGCGTAGGGGGTGCCGAACTCGTTGCGGTGGAAGAGCTTGTCGAACTTGAGTCTGACCCGCTGGCCGCCGCCCTTGGCGTCCTCGAGCGGGTAGCCGATCACGTGCGCCCAGGTGAACTTGTAGGACGGCGGCAGCTTGAAGGCCTGCTCGACCCCCTGGGGCTTGCGGCCGAATGCGCACAGGCAGTTGCCCACGCCGAGCGCCTGACCGGTGAGGAGCGCCTGGCAGACGGCGAGGCCCGTTTCGAAACGCAGCAGGAGGTCGGTCCGCTCCTTCGGGAAGCTCATGAGGCGGGGGATGGTCTGCGTCATCGAGAACTCGTAGTTCCAGCCGTGGTACTTGGTGAGGGCTCCGGAGAGCGCCAGGGTGGAGAGGCCGTCGTTGGCGCGGCCGTACCACGCGTTGATGTTGGTCAACCAGATGATGATGTGCGAGCTCTGGGTGAAGAGCTGCACGTTGAACCCGGACACGCACTCCTCGAGGTCGTCCCAGACGTCGGGGTCGCAGGTCTCCTTCTGGACGACGATCGCCTCGGTGGCGTTGATGTTGCCCTGGCACGATGCGATCCGCGCCGCGTGGAGCATCGCCTGGACCTTCCACTCCTCCACCTTCTTGTCCGGGTCGAAGTACCGGATGCTGCGCCGGTCCCCGACGACCTGGAGGAAGGGGAGGTCCGGGACCTCCGCGGCGTTCGGGACGGCGGATGCCGTCGATGGGTTGGAGGACATCGAGGAGGACCCCTCTCGATAGGCGTTGACTGATACGCGACTGACCATACGTGCAACTAGTAGCGCGTGCAAGTGGCGATTCTCGGACGGGGTGCTGCGTTGCGGTCCGGTCAGCGCCCCGTGTGCCCATCCTTTCGGTGCGCCGCTCCGTGAGTGCTGGACCTAAACTGGCAGCAAGGCGTCGGCGACGGCCTTAGATCGCAGGGCGCCGACGCTCGCCCCCCAGAGCACCGCTCCATGTCAGCCTCCCGCTTCGGCCCCGGCCCCAGCCCCGGACCGGACGCGGGCCGGGGACGTTTACCCGGACAGGTCTGCTGTCGGTCCCGCTTGACGCGTGGCCTGCGGTGGGTGGACGACCATCTGTGCCGTTGAAACCCGTCAGCACTCTCGGCCGCGGGCTTGGATGCGTGAGCCTGTCGATGTGGCGCAGGCTGAACGGAAAAGTCGGATGCGACCTAGCGAGCGCGACGTCGCTCGCGTAAAGAGGGCGAGTAGAGCTGAGGCAACTCGGCTCACGCTCAACGGGATCGCCGCCGTTGTCCTCGATATGCGCTCGTAGGATCACGTATGGCGTTTGACGTCAGCATTCACTTGAAATGCGCTGCGTCGGTGAGTAACCTTCGTCAGTGGCCGACTGGACATTCCTAACCAACCATGCCCACGTGATGGTCTGCTTGCGTCGGGATCCGGGGGCCCGGCTCCGGGACGTCGCAGCCGCGATCGGAATCACCGAACGCGCCGCTCAACGGATCGTCGCCGAGCTGGAAGAGGGCGGCTACCTCACCCGGGCCCGAGAGGGGCGCCGGAACCGCTACACGCTGCACGAGGGTCTGCCGCTCCGCCACCGCCTCGAGGGCGGGAGCCGCATCGGCGACCTGCTCGAGTCTCTGGCCAACGGCGGCCCACCCCCCGGGCGGCCGCTATAGGTTGACCGCCCCGGCCGTGGGAGGGCTCTCGTCCCCCCCGCCACGGCGGACCTTCCAGAGCGACGCCGCGATACTGGTCCCGATGATTGCGGCGATCACCCCCAGTGAGATCCAGATCGGCAGCTTGCCGACGTCGGTGAGGAACATCTTGGCGCCGACGAAGACCAGGACCAGCGCGAGGCCCGTCTGTAGGTAGGCGAAGCGGGGGATGGTGCCGGCCAGCAGGAAGTACATCGCCCGCAGCCCGAGGATGGCGAACACGTTCGCGGTGAAGACGATGAAGACGTCGTCGGTGATGGCGAAGATAGCGGGCACCGAGTCGATGGCGAACACGACGTCCATCGTCTCCACCGCGACGAGCGCGGCGAGTAGCGGGGTCGCGACCCACTTCCCGGCGTCGCGCACCAGGAACCGTTGGCCGTGCAGCTCGTCGCTGACGGGGATGACGCGGCGCATCAGGCGGATGACCGGGTTGCGGTCGGGGTGGACCTCGACGCTGTGCCCGCGGGCCATCTTGATGCCCGTGTAGACGAGGAACGCGCCGAAGACGTAGACGATCCAGTCGACGTTGTTCAGCAGCACTGCCCCGAGCGCGATGAAGAGGGCGCGGAACGCGATCGCCCCGATGATCCCCCAGAAGAGCACCCGGTGCTGGTACTTCGCGGGGATCGCGAAGTAGCTGAAGATCAGGGCGAAGACGAAGATGTTGTCGACCGAGAGGCTCTTCTCGATCAGGTAGCCGGCCAGATACTCGCCGCCGGCCTCCGGCCCTCGCCAGACCCACATAAGCGCGCCGAAGCCGAGGCCGATTCCGGCGTAGAACGCGCTGAGCCAGCCAGCCTCTCGGAGGGAGACCTCGTGCGCCTCCCTGTGCAAGACGAAGAGGTCGAGCGCCAGTAGGACCAGCGTGAAGGCGATCACCGCCGCCCATGCCCACCAGGGAACCGCCATCATCGAACCTCCGGCTGGACGTCATCTGTCCGCCAGAGGTCTCTCCCGGCCCGGGCACCTGTTCGGGCCCGCGCCGCCGGGTCCGTAGACCGCAATGACGACGACGCGCGCGGGGGTACTCCCCTCTGAGCAACACGACCCTAACCTGCCACTGGTGTCGCGACAAGGGCCTCCGGTAGCGAGTTCGTTTGGAGCCTTTGCGAGCCCGTGGCTCGACGTCTTTGAGTCAAAAGGGGGGCTCTTCGTATGTTCATGTGGGAAGCGTGACCGTGACGCGGCCGCAGACGAGGTGGATGAGGGCGATCAGGTTGTCGACGTCGAGGAAGCCGCGGGCGCGGTGGCGTAGGAGGTTGCCGGTCGAGTTCATCGCCTCGAGGCGGGCGTTGGAGATGCCGAGGGCGATGGTGTTGAGGATCCGGGGGTGCGGGCCATACGTGTGAAGCGGGGGTGGCCGCGGGTTGGTGCCGCGTCGGCGAGGGCGTCTAGTTCCTGGCTTGCTGAGTCCAGGTCGCCGTTGCGCAGGCTCGCCCGCAGTTGGTCGCACCACAGGTGGGCGCGGTAGAGGCCATGGTTGACGTCGGCGAGGTCGTCGATGATCCGTTGGTCCGCGGTGGTTCGCCGACCCGGGCCGCGGCGCAGGGCAAAGCGCGCGCCCTTCATCCACCGCCCCGCCTGGGGGTCGCTTCGGCGGATGACCTGCCATTGGGTTGCCCGGAGGCGGTCGAGGGCGAACTGGGCGGCGGCGATGAGGTGGAAGGGGTCGGCGCAGACGGCGGCGTGAGGGACCCGTTGCCGCGAGGTAGATCCGGCCGAGGTCGGCGGAGACCGCCTCGATGCGTTCCGACCGCTCGGGCCCCAACTCATCGAAGAACCGCTCGAGGGCTCGGCGGCGATCGCCACGGCCGATCCACACGACCCTCCCCGAGTCGTGGCAGACCACCATCGTCAGGTAGCTGTGGTGGCCGTTCCACGACACCTCGTCCACACCGATGCGGCGCAGGCCATCCAGGCCGTCGCTGCCGGCACTGGCTTCTGCCACCACCCGCCGAGCGATCCGGCCGACCGTCGGCCACGCGACGCCGAGCAGTCGGGCCACCATCAAATGGGGTGCCGCCTGGGTGAGCCACGCGCAGGTGTCCTCGAAGGGGCGGGTGAACCGCGCCCCGGGACGCGCCCACGGGACCCGCTCGGCCTTCACACCGCACGTCGGGCACCGCACGCGGCGTACTTCCGCCCGGACCTCGCAGTGGGTGCCCCACACATCGCGGTGGCGCCAGCGGTGCTCCCAACGATCATGGCCCGAGCGGGTCTCCTGCCCACACCCGAGCAGGCCATCACCCGCCGGGTGGGGCGCACCGCGTGGACGACAAGACGCGGGTGATCCCCCTCCTCGAACTCGACCAGCCTCACCCGTGCCCCGGGCAGGTCGAGGACGCGGTTGAATAACTCCGCCACGCGCATCCGGTGCTCCTTGCTCGTTCCTTTGGCGAGAAACGAGCCCAAGAGGACACCGGATCGCGCGTGGCACCAGCGATCCCACCGCTCAGCGGCACCCCAGACTCCACTGCCATGCACGAAGAGCCTCAAATGCGCTCAGTCGCCGAAACGCACGACGCATCGGGTCCGCAAGCGATCCGCGGGGCTTTGGGCGTTTACCACGCACCGCGCGAGAACCGAGCTTTCGCCCTCAAACAGGATCTAGCGCGAGCATGCCAGAGGACGATCCGTACTGACATGACTATGTTGACGCGATACGATCATCGCGTTATGAGCAACCATCAGCCCCGAACGCCGAGCTTCGGATCTGAGGCACGTCCTTTGGTGGTGGCGGACGTGGACAGTGCCCCTGATCCTCTCTCGGTGCTAATCGGCCCGGGTGCCCCCGCCGGGCCGACCACGCCCGGTGGCGTTGCGATCTCCGCCGCGGTCGACGACCAGCTCCCACCCCGCGCATCGACGGGCGTCGAGGCGGTCGCACTGGGGCACCAAAGACGCTGCTGTTTCACGAGCCCGCCGCCGGCGATCCTAGAAGAGAGTCTACGGACGTGCCTTCGACGGCTGCACCTAGGGACCGCGGCGGTCATGAGCGTCCTGTTGGCCGATGGAACGCTCCCACCCGTTCGTTTCTCGTGACCGGCACCGGAACAGGTTCGCTGCGGGAACAGCTGGAGGACCTGCGTGACCGGCTGGTCGCCGCCGAGGAACGGCACCACGGTGCGATCGCCGGGGCGGCTCCGGCCCACCGCGCAAGCGCCCGCAATCTCATCCACTATGCCGCGCTCCGCAGCTCCGACCTCACTGATCTGCAGTGGCGGCTAACTGAGGCCGGGCTCTCGTCCCTCGGGCGCTCGGAAGCGGCCGTGCTCGGCAGCGTCGAAGCGGTCCTGGATGTGCTCGTGCGCATCGATGAGGACCCGGGACAAGCCGGCCGCAATCCCACGGCGCTCACGCCGAGGGTGGCGCGCGAGTTGCAGGTCGAGAGGACGCGGACGATCCTCGCCGCGCCGCCCGAGCGCCGGCGCGGGGAGATCATGGTGACGATGCCGACGAACGCGGCCACCGACGCCGGCCTGGTCGGGGGGATGGTGGCGGCCGGCATGGACTGCGCTCGGATCAACTGCGCCCATGACGGACCGGAGGTGTGGGCGGCGATGATCGAGAAGGTCAGGGACGCGGCGCAAGCGGCGGACCGGAACATCCGGATCCACATGGACCTGGGAGGGCCGAAGCTCCGGACCGGCGCCGTGCCACTGGGTGGGGTCCGCCTCCGCCGTGGGGACGCGTTGCTGCTCACCGACGGACTCGGACCCGACCGGCCCGTGGAGCGCGGCTCCGACGGACGGCTGGGGCACCTCCCGCGGATCGGGTGCACGATCCCGGCTGCGCTGGCGCGCGTCGAGACCGGTCAGTCGGTCTGGCTCGACGACGGGCGCGTTGCCGGCGTGGTCACCGCAACCAGGCGCGACGGCACTGAGGTTGTCGTGACGCGGGCACCGTCGGGTGGTCACCGTCTCCGCCCCAACAAGGGCATCAACCTGCCAGACACCGACCTCGGCGTACGGGCGATGACACCCGCCGACCGTCGCGCATTGCCCTTCATCGCCGCTAACGCCGACATGGTGGGGTTGTCGTTCGTTCAGCGGCCCGAGGACGTCCTAGAGCTCCGCGCCGAACTCGACCGCCTCGGCGGCGCGCGCGTCGCGACGGTGCTGAAGATCGAGACGCGACGCGCGGTAGAGAACCTGCCGGAGATCCTGCTGGCCGCGATGAGGGGCCCGGCCCTCGGGGTGATGATCGCGCGCGGCGACCTGGCGGTGGAGTGCGGGTGGGAGCGCCTCGCGGAGGTGCAGGAGGACATCCTGTCCCTCAGCGCCGCTGCCCACGCCCCGGTCATCTGGGCGACGCAGGTGCTCGAGGGCCTTGCTCGGACCGGTGTGCCCTCACGCGCTGAGATCAGCGACGTCGCGCTCGCCGAGAGAGCCGAGTGCGTCATGCTGAACAAGGGCTCGAACGTCGTCGATGCCATCCGGCTGCTCGGCGAGATCCTCGAGCGGATGCAGCACCGTCAGTTCAAGCGGCGGGCGCTCCTTCCCCGCAGCGCCCCCCTCGCGCGGTTCGCCGAGGGAGGCTGACCCCGGCGGTCGCCGCGTCCGGGTCGCTCAGCGCTTGATCGTGATGCCGGCGGCCTCACGGTCGAACGTGTCGGCGGTGATGCCCTCGTCGCGCAGCTTCACCTTCTGCACGCGTCGACGACTGCAGACGGCTGGCCGGCTTCGGCGACTTCGACCTGGTGCTCAGCAACGGCCGCCCCTTGGGCGGTTCGTCGACGACTTCCAGGAACGCGGCGCCGCTACTCTCGTAGATGTCGCTAAAGGATCAGGAACACCTTACGAGGCAACCAGGGGCGACGGCACCAAGGTTGTCGTGCACGACGTCGGCGGGTGGTCAGAGGCTGCGTCCGAAACAAAGGCCTCAATTCGCGCCCGACATCCGTGGCGGGCTTTTTGCGGCCGGCGGCGTGGCGGGCCTTCGCCGGTGCCACAATGGACCCCACGAGAGTCGTGTCGGGGTGCGGCACGCGCCACACTAGTCCCCTGTTCTTCTGCGATGAGTCGCAACTTGGTGACCGCAGCCCGGTCGCCACTGACGACACAGGCCCTTCGTCCGTCCGACGCACGTGGAGCGGTGCGCATCCTCATGCCGCAGCCGCCATCGGACGCTCAGGGCCGTCGCGCGGCCTGGAGGATCAAAGCTAACCGCCGAAGTCGAACATCTCGCCAAGGAACGACTCTCGTCGACGCCGGGGAGCGCGGCGTCCGCCATCGGGCAGCCCCTCGCGTTCGTACCCGTCCTCGTCCTCATCGGGTTGCCGTGTGGCGCGCCCTTGACGCGGTTCCGCGGCAGCGGCCCGGTCGATCAACTTGTCGAGTTCCCCGCGATCCAGCCAGACGCCGCGGCAGTCGGGGCAGTAGTCGATCTCGACCCCTTTGCGTTCAGCGATCACAAGTCGCGCCTCGTCGCACACCGGACACCGCATCTCGCCTCCCCTCGATTTATGGGATTAGCATAACATGCTTCAGGAGTCGTAGTTTGAGGCGGCAGGGGTTCGCGATACGGCTCAACGAGCGTCAAGCCGTATGTCGCCCCCCGTCGTCTCCGCCGCGATGTGGCGCTTCGCGCCTGGGTCGTCACGGATTCCGTCCACGACGACACTCCCGCCGCGGGCGTCGGCGGTGATGCGATAGGAGCCGTGCGGGACCTCGATCGTGATGTCGCCCGATGAAACGTCCAGATCTACCGCCCGGGGCGCCCGGGCGAAGGCCAGGGTGACGTCGCCCGAGCGGGCTCGGACGGTTGCCTCGGCGCCCTGGATCCTTCTCGCCTGCACGCCGCCCGAGCCGGTCGTGAGATCGAGATCGCCCACCGGTCCGGTGACGCGCACGTCGCCGAAGGCGGTCGTCACCCGCAGGTCGACGCCGGCCGCGACCCGGGCCCGCACGTCGGCGCGGCAAGTGGTCCAGAGACGGCAGGACCACAAGAGGCGTGCCTCGCCATCGAGGGCCGCAGCGGTGCGCGCTGGCGCCACGACCCCCCGGACCTCGGCGATGGCGGTCACGCCCTTGGCGCCCCGGACGGCCCTCACCTCGATGTCTCCCTGGTCCACCTCGATCGCGGCGCTGGGCGAGGTACCCTCGACGCGCACTCGCTCCACACTGGTCGGCGCGGCCACCGCCTGCAGGAGGGCCCACGCCGCCGACGCGACCACGACGACTGCGACCACTGCAGCCGCGGCGCGGACGGTGGGCCGCTGGGTCCTCACGTCCGCTCCGCCGGCCGCGGGAGCCGGTACGCGATCGCAAAGCCGGCGATGAGGGGGACGAGCAGGGCGAGGACCGCCACCTGGTAGGCGCCGCGCCCGAGCGGCTCGATCAGGCTCGCGACGATCGCCCCGTAGACGACCGGTCCGATCACCGCGCTGGCCTTGCCGACGAGTCCGTAGAGGCCGAACATCTCGCCGAGGCGCTCGGGGGGCGCTAGGTGGGTCAGCACCACGCGCTCGACCACCTGCGTCCCCCCGATGCCGGCCCCGAGCACCGCGCCGGCGACCAGGAAGGGCACGGGGGCGAGGAAGCCCGCCAGCAGGGCCAGGCCGATCGCCCACACCGCCAGGACCATCAGGAGCGTCGGAACGGCGCCGATGGCGTCGGCGAGCCGCCCCCAGGCGAGTGAGGCCGCTGCGGCGATGATGACCAGCGCCAACAGCACCGCGAGGGCGGTTCCCTCGCTGAAGCCGACGGCGGCGACGGCGAAGGCGCTCATCACCGCGATAGCCGTGTTGACGGGGTCGGCGTAGAGGAACCGGGCGACGATGAAGCGCAGCAGCCCCGGTGTCTCACGGGCACCGCGCACCGCCCCCGCCAGCCGCCGCCAGGGATGGCGGGCCTCGGCGGCAGCGGCCGAGCGCCCGGACCCGCGGTCCTCGCGCAACACGAAAAGCGCCGGGATCGCGAAGCCGCCGAACAGCAGGGCAATCAGCACGAAGCTCAGGTGGGTGGTGCGTCCGGCGTCGTCGAGGGTGAGTTGAAGCAGGATTCCGGCGACCAGCACGCCTGCATAGCCGAAGGAGGCGCCGAGCCCGGACAGGCGTCCTCTGCTCTCGGGCCGCGCGACGCCGCTCAGGATGGCGTCGTAGTAGATCAGCGCTGCCTGGAAGGCGAAGTTGGCGACGCCGAAGAGGATCAGGCCGAAGGCGATGTCGACGAACCCGATCAGCGCGGTCGCTCCGACGCAGAGGGTCGTGAAGGCAGCGAGGAAGGGTGTCCGCCGACCGGCGCGGTCGCTCATCGCACCGAGCGTCGGCGACAAGAGGGCGTTCAGGAGCATCGACGCGCTCACTGCGACCGTGAACCAGAAGAGGCCCGGGCCCTCGCCCAGAGCCCGGATCGACCAGAGGCTCATCGCGAACGAGACGATCGCGAAGCTGAACATCGTGTTGGCGAAGTCGTAGAGGGCCCAGGCCAGCACCACTCCGCTGCGGCCACTGGTCGACAGTTCGCCGTAGCCTCGCCACCAGGCGACTGGATCGCAGCGGCGCAGGCGGGCGAGCAGGAGGAAGGCCAACACCGCGATGCCGGCGGTCGCCAGCACGTACCAGGGCCAGGGGCCGAGCAGATCCAGCACGCTGCCGTCCGGCGGCGGCTCGCGCAGGAACATGTAGTTGCCGCCCGTCGCGAGGGATCCCATCGCCGCCAGACTCGCCCAGCCGAGCGACACCAGCAGCGCTTGGCCGACGGCGCCCTGGCGGAGGGTGAGGCGACGCCCCCACGTGAGATACGCCGCGGCCACCAGCACCCCGGAATGGGAGATGAAGAAGGCCCAGAAGAAGTAGTGGTCGGGCCCCTGGCCGAGGTCTGGGGTCAGCACGGCCTGCAACGTCGCCGTGAAGGCCCAGAGGTAGGTGAGCTCGTAGGCGAGCGCCGGCGGCTGCGGCAGCCACAGCGCGACGACGGCGGCGATCAGGGCCGCGTCCGACAGTTGTAGCGGCAGGTCGGTCGCCCAGTCCCAATCGTCCCAGGAGAGGATGACGACGCGTATCGCGATCTCGTTGAGCACCAACAGCACCGCCAGAGCCCGCGCAGCCGCGGCCGGCCACGCCGCTTCGGGGCGTCGGCGCGGGATCACCGCGGCGGCCACGCATGCGGCGAGCGTCGTGGCCAGCACCGCTACGTGCTCGAGGGAGAGGAACTCCACGATTCGTCGTCCCGGCCGGGGATCTCAGCCGACCGTGCCCGCGGCGGGCTCACCTGCCGGGACCGCCTCGCCGCCGGTCCGCACCACGAGCACCGAGCAGGGGGCCTCGTGTGCGACGCGTTCACTGACGCTACCGAGCCGGCGCAGGCCGTGGAGGCCGCGGTTGCCCAGGACGACCAGCAGGGCGTTCTCACCGGCGTCGATGAGCGCCTGAGCCGGTCTGCGCCGGTCGAGCGAGACCGGACACGCGCAGACCTCCCGGACGGCGCCCGGATCGATCCTCTTGCCGCCCGTCCCGACCACCACCTCCAGCTCCGCGCCGAGGAGCGCCGAGAGGTGGGCGGCCAGGGCCAGGGCATCCAGCGACTGCCGCGATCCGTCTACGCCGGCCACGACCCGCGGGGGACTCGCCAGCGAGGGTGGCGTCCTCGCGACAAGCACGGAGCAGGGCGCGTGGTGCAACAGGCTGCTGCCCGTGCCCCCGAGGATGGCGCCGGCGATACGTCCCTGACCGGGGGCGCCGACGGCCACCAGCCCAGCCCGAATCCGGCGCGCCTCGGCGAGGAGCGCGACCTCTGCCGAGCCGGAGACGACACGGCGCTCGACGCGCACGTGGGGCGGCGCCGCCTGCTGCGCCCGGTGCAGCCCCCTTCGCGCCCTGAGGGCAACAGAGAGGGCCACGTTGTTCACGTGACGGCCGCGCGTGCTCACGATGAGATCCGATGGGTCGAGGGCGGCCACGAGCGCAAGCCGGCCTCCCGGCGCGATTAGCCGGGAGACCTCCTCGGCCGCGATCAGCGAGGCCGCCGACCCGTCGATCCCGCAGACGGCTCGCGCCAGCCGAGGGCGACCCCGGCGAGTCCTCGAGCGGACGGAGGCGGGATCAGTCGCGTCCACGACACACCGCCTCGGCAACGCTGGCGGCTCGGTCCGACGCCATCAGCTTCGCGGACAGGGGAGAGAGACGGGTCTGCGCCGTCCCCGGGCTGAAGCGGAGCGAACGCGCGATCCCAAGGGCCCGCTTGCCCTCACCGGCTAGCGCGACGATCTCCCGTTCGCGGCGCGACGACGGCGCGGTTGTGGCACGCACGAGGCCGGACCTCGGCTGCGAGGTCGAAGTTGACATCGGACGACACCACGATCGCGCTCTCGCGGGCCGGCGCCCCCGCGTCGATTCTCTCGTCCTGGTCGCGCCGTTCGACGTGTAGGCGGCCGTCCCCGCCTCGATGGCGCGGTCTGCCGTCTCGCGGCTTCGGTGAATGACCATCGGAGCACCTCTCTGTCATCGAGATGGCCCGCGGTCTCTCCCGCCCTGAGGCCGGCGCCCTCGGGTCCTGCGGACCGGGATGACGAGAGTGCCGTCAAGGGATACTCCCCGTGGAGCAGCAACCGTATCACACGATTCTGAAACCAGGAATACTTTGTCGCTTTGTATCCAGTTTCCGCTGGTAAGGCGACCGGGATTCCGCCGTGCCTCGCTGACCCTCGAGGCCACCACTCGCCGAGGACAAGGCGCTCTCGGCGGTCAGTCACCCGGCCCCATCACGGCCGCTGCGTCGCCGACGTCGAGCGGCTGCCCCGAGCCGGTCTACTCGGCCCTGAACAGTCGAGGCCTGGGGGGTGGATTCCCGTACGACTTGCGGGCGCCGCGCCGCCACGAGAGCGGCGAGCAGCCCCGCCGTACCAAGCGCGTCCTGCACCGGAAACCGTTGGCCGTTGATTTCGTGGCTGATCGTGAACTTCGAAGTGACAGGAGAACCGTGCGTTGCCGGGCGCGGAGGTGCCGGATGGGCTGACGGTCATGAGCAGGGCACGGCATACTCCGCCGCGTGCCCCATCGGCCGGTAACCCAAGATCGCCTGCGGGCGCTCAACGCTATCGTTGGCATCGCGCATTTGGTCCAGGGCTTGATCATCCTTGCCTTGGCGAACGATTTCAGCACGCCGGTGACGGCGTCGTTCCTCGCCGGGCCGCCGGGTGATGGAGTCGGCACCCTCGAAGTGCTGACGGACATCCGGGTCGCGCCGTGGATCGCGATCTTCCTCTTCCTCGCGGCGGCGGACCACCTGCTTATGGTGGTGCCTCGCGTGCGCCGGTGGTACGAGCACCAGCTTGGCCGCGGCCGCAATCCGGCTCGCTGGATCGAGTACTCGGTCAGCGCCTCGATCATGGCCGTTCTGATCGCGATGCTCACGGGCATCTCCGACCTCGCCGCCCTCATCGCTATCTTCGGCGCCAACACCGCGATGATCCTCTTCGGGCTCATCATGGAGCGACAGCCAAGCGACGGGTCGGTGGACTGGCACCCGTTCTGGTTCGGCTGCATCGCCGGGGCAGTGCCATGGGTCGCGATCGGCGCATACCTGATCGGCGGAGAGGACCCGCCCACGTTCGTCTACGTGATCTTCGTCTCCCTGTTCCTGCTGTTCAACAGCTTCGCCGTCACGATGGCCCTGCAGTTCCGGCGTGTCGGCCCCTGGCGCGATCCCCTGTTCGTCGAAGGGTCGTACGTCGCCCTCAGCCTCCTGGCGAAGTCCGCGCTTGCGTGGCAGGTCTTTGGAAGCACGCTCGTGACCTGACGGCGATCGGCCGAGACGAGCGCCACTCGGGACGTGACTCCCCGCAGCACCATCGGGCACCATGCCCCGTGTAGCAACGGCGACTTTGGTTGCGCCGGTTCGTACCCTTTAGACCTGCGGCGGCCCCGTCCTCTAAGAATAGACTGTGCATCCGGATGCTGCGCACCGGTACGGTGCCCCAGAGGCAGTGTCCGGGCTGCCGCTGGAGGACGTTATCCTGCTGACGAGCCTCTTCGAACCGGACCGTACGGTTGCGACGCGCTTCGATGGCCGGTCGATCCACGAGCCGTGCATCGGCTTTACGAACCGTGTCGCACTTCGTTCGCCAAGGTCGGTCACGCTACCTGGCTCGACGACGGGGTGCGTGGGCGTCGTCGCCGAGGCTCACGCGGGCGCGCCGAGGTGACGATGGCCCGTGGCGGCCGCCCGCGGCGATCAGCTTCCTCACGATCCCGCGCCGCTCCAGCACAGCTGTACATTCCAGGCGTCAAGCCACCCAGATGCTCGAGGGGTCTGGCCGCAAGGTGCTTGCCGTCGCGAGCGGAAATCAGTGACGCGGCGCGCTTTGAACGGGTTGAGTGTCATGCTAAACAAGGCTCGAATGTGATCGAGGCGATTCCGGCTGCTCGAGCGGATCCAGCATCGGCCGCACAAGCAGCCGGCGCTGAGCGACTCCGGTGCTCCCTCGACCGCTGGCGAGTCTCGACCGGGCGGCGGGGTGAGCGCTCCTTGGCGCACGTCGCTCACCTTGGACCTGAGTGGGGCGCGGCCTGATCTCGGGCCGGCGTCTGCTGTCCGGGCGGCCGGGCCTCCGCGCGGCTACCCGCTGGACTGTCGTCATCCCGGTGCTCGCGGCCGTCCTGTTCGCCGTGATGGTGGGAGCGGACGCCGGCGCGCCGCTCCTCGCGGTCGCCGGGGTGCTTCTGGCGGGGTCGGTCCTGGCCGCGGTGCACCACGCTGAGGTCGTCGCTCACCGCGTCGGCGAGCCTCTTGGTAGCCTCATCCTGGCCGTCGCTGTGACCGTCATCGAGGTCGGCCTCATCGTCGTGCTGATGCTATCCGCCGGCGACGAACCCTCGACGCTCGCCCGGGACACGGTCTTCGCGGCCGTGATGATCACGTGCAACGGCATCGTCGGATTGGCGCTACTCATCGGCGCCTTCCGGGAAGGCGTCGCCTCGTTCCGTCCGGAGGGCGTTGCGCCGGCTCAGGCCGTTGTGGTCACGCTGGCGACCCTCTGCCTCGTCCTACCGACGTTCACCGCGACCACCCCCGAGCCCCGCTTCTCGACCGCGCAGCTCGTGTTCGCGGCGAGCGCGTCGGTCGTCCTGTACGCGTTGTTCGTGGTCGTACAGACAGTGCGTCACCGCGACTACTTCCTGCCGCCGCAGGGGAGCGCGCGCACGACCGACCAGCACGCCGACCCGCCGACCGCGACCGCCGCGATCGTGAGCGTCGCGCTCCTAATCGTCGCCCTCGTGGCGGTCGTCGGTCTCGCCAAGGTGCAGTCCGGCTCTATCGAGGACCTCGTTGACGCGCTCGGTGCACCCCAGTCGGCCATCGGCGTGGTCATCGCGCTCCTCATTCTCCTGCCCGAGATGGTGGCCTCAGCCAGGAACGCCCGCCGCGGGCGGGTCCAGATCAGCCTGAACCTCGCGTTCGGGTCGGCAATCGCGAGCATCGGTCTGACAATCCCGGCCATCGCGATCGCCACCATCTGGCTCGATGCACCCCTCGTGCTCGGCCTCGGCGGCGCCCAGATCGTCCTGTTGGCGCTGACCGTGATCGTCGGGGCGCTGGCGGCGCCGCTCGGTGAGGCGACGGTGCTGCAGGCCGGCGTACGGCTGACCCTGTTCGCCGCCTTCCTGTTCCTCGCCTTCAACCCCTGACCTGATGCCGGCGGCAGAAGGCACGATGTCCCTGACCGGCTGCAGCTGCGCCGCCGGCACCCTCGGACCAACCAAGTCTCGATGAGAGCCGCGAGGTGAGGATGCCCGGGATCGCCAGGTTGCGTCGCCAGGCCATCGTGCTCGCGATCCTGACAGCTGTCATCGGAACGATCGAGGCGGTCGCGGCGCTCGCGATCGGCGTCGCCTCAGGCTCTCCGAGCCTGACGGGCTTCGGCGCCGAGTCTGCGTTGAAGGCGGCGGCCGCCCTCGTCATCGCCTGGGAGCTTGGAGGTGAATGGACCGCCCGGCAGGAGCGGTTGGCGCTGCGGGCTCTCGCGCTCGGCTTCATGGGTGTCTCAGCGTACGCGGCGACTGCCGCGGGAACGGCCGTTGTGAGGGGTGATGACGCCGACACCGGAGGTTTGGCGTTGGCCGTCGCTGTGGTCGGGACAATCGCCTTTCCGGTCCTCGCTGTCTGTAAGCACCGCATCGGCCGCGCGATGGGCAGCCGGACGGTCGTGTCCGACGCGAGGAAGACATGGCTCTACGCCGCCCTGTCCGCCTCGGTGCTGTTCGGCCTTCTCCTCGACATGGCCGCGGGATGGTGGTGGGCGGACCCAGCGGCCGGAGGCGTCATCGCAGCGGTCGCCGCACGGGAAGGAGTGTCGGAGTGGCGGTCTGCTCGCTCACAGGGACAGCACACCGAGCCTCGACTGCACAAACCAGGTGCCAAAGTATGAAGCGAGGTGTAGACCGACGCCGGGACCCCCTAGAGGGGACCATCGAAGTGTGGTCAACGACGCCCTCTCCTCGCGCGGGTCCGCACGCGAGCACAAGTCCTCGTCTCAAGGCGCGCAAACGGCGTGCCAGCCTCATGCGGTAGACGCGCAAGAACGCGATGCGATGCGCGGGCTCCTGCGTTGCTGAAGGTGTCGGAGACAGTGCCGGCTGGGGCCCAACCTGTCGCGGTGGGTCTCGGCTTAGCGGGCGGCGGCCTCGGCGCTCGTCCGGCTCCGCCCGCCACCGGGCGTCACGGGGCCTCCTCACCGGCGGCCCGTCGGCGTAGGCCGTGTTCGCGGTACCAGGGCCGTAGCTGAAGGCGCGCCGGCGGCAGGTGGCCGTAGACGAGGATCGCCTCACCCGGTGGTACCCCGCGGACGGCGTCGGCGGGGGCGAGGCGTCGGGTGCGGGTGCCGCGGGTGCGGCTGGCGCTGCCGCGCTCACCTAACGTGCGGCTCTCGTAGCCGACTTCCTCCTCGCCGAGGGCGCGGCTGAGGTAGTCGAGGGTCCGTCCGTCGCTGATGCCTGAGAGGAAGAGCTTGGCGCGGTGGTTGGCGAGGATCGTGTCGGCGGCCTCGCCGTAGCGTGAGCGGGCTTGGGCGAGGTCTTGGAAGACGCTCACCACCTGGATCCCCTGTCCGGCGGCGGTCGCCGCGATCTGGGGGAGGTTGCGGATCGGGGCGGTGTTGGCGGCCTCATCGAGTACGAGCAGCAGCGACGGGTCGCAGGGCTGTCCGGAGGCGGCGCGGGCGTAGGCGGCATCGACGACGTGCTCGACCAACCCGGCGAACAGGGGCGCGAGGCGTTCCTGGTCCTTGGCGGGCGCGATCACATAGAGGGTGTTGCGACCAATGAGCAGCTCCGCGGGGTCGATGCCGTGGGCGTCGGTGCTCGCGAGCACCGCCGGGTCGGCGAACGGCGCCAGCACCGCCTCGGCGGTGGCGTAGACCGATGAGAGTGTGCGTTCCTCGCGTCGGCAGGTCGCTTGGAAGGCGGCGTGGGCGTCCGGTTCGCCGAGGTCGAGGAGGAGCTCTGCGACGGCGGTCTGCTCGCCGGAGTCGACCCAGGCGACGACGTCGCGCATCGAGCCGTCGATCTTGCCGGCGGCGCCGAGCAGCAGCGGTGCGAGGAGCTTCTGGGCCATCTGGAGCCAGAACTCGGCGTCGCGGCC
>JALHRF010000116.1 GCA_022841545.1 Bauldia sp.
CGTTCACTGAGTGAGACACGCCACGTCCGAAGGACGCCTATGCGGTCTCGAAGGCTGAAGCGGAGAATGGTCTTGAGGAAACTGCAGCGCGGTCCAGCCTGGCCTGTACGATCATACGTCCCCCCCTCGTCTATGGCCGCGGAGCACTTGGCAACATCGCTATGCTGACCCAAGCGCTCAAGCGCAATGTTCCTTTGCCGCTCGCGTCCATCAAGAATGCGCGAGCCTTCCTGAGCGTTGCTTCTCTCGTTGACTTCGTTGTCTGGCGACTCGCACGATCGAATCGAGGGAGCGAGACGTTTATCGTTGCTGATACCGGGCACGTTTCGACTCCCGTCTTCATTTCCCATCTCGGCACTGCTATGGGCTTGCGGCCACGGCTGTTCCGTTTCCCGACGAATATCCTCTCCGCGGGCCTGCGGGCTTCCGGGCGCGCGTCCCTCGCCGAGAGCATGCTTTCCAGCCTGGAGGTCGATATCTCAAAGGTTCGGAAAGCTGGATGGATGCCCCTGTCCGATACGGGCGCGGGGCTTGTACTGGCCTTTGCTGAGAACACCATGACGTCCGACTGACGCTGTCATCGCAAGGTCCCGAGCCGCTGCCGCCCGGGCCCATGGGTGAGATCGAGGGTCGGCTATGTGGTTCCAGCTTCTCGTCCTATACGCTGAACGTTTTTGGCTAGGCCCGTGACAGAGTCCTCGAATCCAACTCCGGATGATCGCTGCGATGCCCATGACAGCGACTGCCGTGACCCAAATGCCGAAGCTCTCATCGCCGAGGTATCTGAGCATGGCGGGCATCACAAAGAAGGGCGCTATCTCCTCATCGTAGCACTCGTGACCCTTACCGGGGCGCTGCGGCGACTGGCGGCGATCGAAAGTGGGCGATCGAATGAGCGAGCGTCCATAATGCGGCACCCGCCACGATAATCCACACGGCGCTGTGGTTCGCCCGGGAATGATGGCTTGGCGCAATTGCGCGCCGCCGCGGCTCATGCTCAAACCGTCGCGGGGACAGGGAGAACGTCGCGATGGTCACGGCAATCGGCATCATCGGCCTCGGCAAGATCACCGAGGACCAGCATCTTCCGGTGATCGCGAAGAACCCGGCCTTCAAGCTCGCCGCCGTGTCATCGCAGCGGGGCATCGAGGTCGAGGGCGTGCCGACCTTCCGCACCCCGGCCGAGATGTATGCCGCAGTCCCGGAACTGGAGGCCGTCGCGATCTGCACCCCGCCCCAGGTCCGCCACCTCTACGCCCGCGAGGCGCTTGCCGCCGGCAAGCACGTGATGCTCGAAAAGCCGCCGACGGCGACGGTGAGCGAGCTCGCCGACCTCGCGTTCTTCGCCGCCGAGTGTGGCCTCGTCCTCTTCACCACCTGGCATTCGCAGTACAATCCCGCCGTCCTCCACTGCCGCCGCCTGCTCCAGGGGGAGACGGTGAAGACGATGACCATCACCTGGAAGGAGGATGTCCGCCGCTGGCATCCCGGCCAGAAGTGGATCTGGACCGCCGGCGGCTTCGGCGTCTTCGATCCCGGCATCAACGCGCTGTCGATCGTTACCGAGATCATGCCCTCGCCGGTCTTCGTCAAGAGCGCCGACCTCACCTTCCCCTCGAACTGCGACGCGCCGATCGCCGCCTCGCTCCGCTTCCGGACCGCCCATACCGAGGAGGGCCTCGTCGCAGAGTTCGACTGGCGGCAGACCGGGCCGCAGACCTGGGAGATCGCGATCGAGACAGCGGTGGGCAATCGGATAACGCTCCAGAACGGCGGCGCGCGACTCGAGGTCAACGGCGTCCTCGACGTCGAGCATGCCCCGCACGAATACGAGGACATCTACGACCGCTTCGCCGAGCTCCTGCGCGAGCGCCGCAGCCTCGTCGATGCCGCGCCGCTCCGCCTCGTCGCCGACGCCTTCATGGTCGGCCGGCGGCTCGTCACCGATCCCTTCCACGACTGAACCCGAACGCCTGGAGGCGCGCCTTGGTCACCCGCGGATTCTTTGGACGCCGCCTCTCCCCCGAGGACGCGGCGCGCCTGCCCCCCGGCCAGTACAAGGAGGACGGCTTTCCGGTCCTCTCCGCCGGTCCGACGCCGCATGTCGCCACCCCGTCGTGGCGGTTCACGCTGAAGGATGGCCCCCGCCCGGTCGCGTCCTGGAGCTGGGACGAATTCAACGCCCTGCCGCGGACCGCGCTCAAGCGGGATATCCACTGCGTCACCAAGTGGAGCAAGTTCGATACGAACTGGGAGGGGGTCCGGGTCGACGACATCCTCGCCGCCGCGGGCATCGCCGCGCCGACCGCCTTCGTCCTCGCCCATTCCTTTGACGGCTACACCACCAACGTGCCCTATGCCGACCTCACCGGCGACCAGGCCATGGTCGCGGTCGCCTATGAGGGCCGGCCGATCTCGCCGGATCATGGTGGCCCGGCGCGGCTCCTGGTGCCGCACCTCTACTTCTGGAAATCGGCGAAGTGGGTCAGCGGGCTCCAGTTCACCAAGGTCGACGAGCCCGGCTTCTGGGAGCTCCGCGGCTACCACATCTACGGCGACCCGTGGAAGGAGCAGCGCTTCACCGGGGACTGACGGCGGGAACGGGCCCGGCTCACTCGAACGAGTCGAACCAGGCCTTCCATTGCGGCATCGCGGTGCCGAAAGTCCCGCGATGGCTGGTCGGGCCGGTCGAGATCGCCTCGACCTTGTCGTTGCCGGCGCCCATCGCCCGCTGCCAGGTCATCGCCAGCTGGCCGAGGCCGACGCTGATCACCTCGTCCTCGTCGCCGTAGTAGTTGCGGACCGGCGTCTGGACGACCCAGCGATAGGCGTGGTTCGCCGCGAGCAGCCGGCCGTAAGCCGAGGCGGCGAAGAACTGCGGGTCGAAATACTCCGGGCGGATCAGCGTGTGCAGGTCGGTCGGGATGTCGGCCGCTTCCACCGGTTCCCGCTCATAGACCTTCCGCGCCACTTCATAAGTAGCGTCGGTGAACAGGGAGCGCGCCAGCCCAGGCACCGCATAGTAGTTCTCGTAGGCGAAGGACGACAGGATGAAGAGGGTGTTCACCCAGGTCGCATCGATCTTCCGCGGGAAGTTGAGGAAGCCGTTGAGGGCCATGAAAATGTCGACCGGAGCGGACGCCGTGGCGGCGGCCGTCACCTTTGCGCCGTCCGCCTCGAGCTTCTCGAGGAGGGCCATGGTCACGAACCCGCCCTGCGACCAGCCGGCGAGGTAGAGGTTCGCCGTGTCGATCCTGAGGTCTCCCAGCACCGCTTTTGCCGCGTCCAGCATGTCGACGCAGGCCTGCTGGTGGCTGGCCTTGACGACGTAGCCCTCCGGCTCTTTGGAATCGCCCATGCCGAAATAGTCGGCGCCGATCACCACGTAGCCTTGCCCGGCGAACTGGGCGATGGCGAGCTGCGTTTCCGGCGACTGCTCGGGAAACGACGGCACTTCCTCTTTCCCGTAGACCGTGCCGTGCTGGTACGAGAGCATCGGAAAGCGGGTGCCGTCGGTGTCGGGGATCGCGAGCAGCCCCGTCGCCACGATCGGGCGGTTTCCCTGCTCGGGGACCACCGACGGGTACGTGATCCGGTAAAGCCGCACCCCGTTCACGGCGGGCGTATAGGTCACGGCGACGCCGGTGAAGGCCGGCGTGTCGGTGTCGAGGATGCGGTTGAGGCGATCGACGTCCCAGCGGGCCATCAGCTCGTACGTAATGCCGGAAACGACCGCAATCGGCGCATTGTCTTGCGCCAGCGCCGGCGGCGCGGCGGACAAGGCGGCGAAAAAGGCCACTCCGGCCCACCTCCGAACGATCCCGGAACCCTTCATCACCTGCCTCCTCGCAACCATCGTCATGTGCCGCGCGCTTTAGCGCCCTGCAAATCCACCGGGAAAGCCTTATCTCCCGGTGCCGCCTGGGATTCGCTTCATCACGAATTGCAGGAGGGGGGCGACCCGACGTGCATCCGGCCGCCGGTGATGATATCCGCTTCAGCCATCGACAGGTGAGACGTTTTTTCGATGAATCCACGCCCCGATCCAGGTCGCCTCATATGGCAGGAGGCGACGGTGGAGCGCATCCTCGACCAGACCCCGACGGTGAAGAGCTTTTTCGTCAGGCCGGCGAATCCGTTCACCTTCGTCGCGGGGCAGCATGTCGACATCCGGCTCACCGCGCCGGATGGCTACCAGGCGCAGCGGAGCTATTCGATCGGGTCCGCCCCCAATGGCGAAACCATAGAACTGGTGATCGAGCGCCTCGAGGTCGGCGAGGTGTCGCCGTTCTTCCACGAAGTCGTGCAGGTCGGCGACCCGATCGAGATGCGCGGCCCGATCGGGGGCCATTTCAACTGGCTCCCCGAGGACGGCGGCCCCATCCTCCTCGTCGGCGGCGGCTCGGGTGTCGTCCCGCTCGTGTCGATGCTGCGGGAGCGCCAGCTGTTCAATGTCGATACGCCCTTCGTGCTGGTCTATTCGGCGCGGACCTTCGCCGATGTGATCTTCCGCGACGAGTTGATGCGCCTTGCCGACGCCGACCGCGGTTTCTCCCTGATCCTGACGCTCACCCGAGAGCCCGGCGCGGTGCCCGGCGTCCGCACCGGCCGGATCGACCGGGCGACCATCGTCGAGGCGCTCTCCCGCCTCGGTGGGCCGCCCCGCCTCGCCTTCATCTGCGGGGCGACCGCCTTCGTCGAGGTGGCCTCGATGTTCCTGGTCGAGGCCGGTGTGCCGGCGAGCCGCATCCGGACCGAGCGCTATGGCGGCATCCCGGCCGAAAAGCTCGACGCGACCGTTGCCGTCGCGCCCGAGCAATGAGAGAATCGCCGTCATGCTGGACACCTGCGCTGGCCATCTGAAAGGAATCTCCCGGTGAGGCCGCCGGTCGCACCTTGTCATTTTTTCATGCTTCGGTGAGCTTTTAGGCCGATAGTCCGCTCTCCCGAAACGTCCGGCTCCCTGAACCATGTATTCCCACCTCGCTTCCAACAACCAGACTGGGCCTATCGACTTCGTCTACCCGACCGGCTGGTTCGTCGCCGTCGAGATCACGCCGATTGACGGGTCCTGGAGCGCTTATGGCACCCAGGGCTCGATGAAGTGGATCGAGATCCGGACCTATGCCGGGTCGTTCCGGCTCAACGGCGTCGATTGGGAAGTCAAAAAGGGGGCGCCGCCGCCATCGACGGCCTCGACGATCTATCTCGCCGTGTCGGCGACGCACTACGTCGTGGTCGACGCCAACGACAGGGTCGACAGCGTCTTCAACCACGACTTCCAGACCAGCTTCGACAACGTCTACGGCAACGGCACCAAGCCCACCGTCGCAGAGGTGTTCGGCAGCTTCCCGATCGATCTCCTCGACGAGTTCGCCAAGCAGCGGATCGACGGCACGAAATTCGGCGACACCATCGTCCTCAACGACATGGGCAGCACCGCCTACAGCAACAACGGCAATGACAGCGTCACCGGCGGCGGCGGCGACGACCTGATGTTCGGCGGCAAGGGCAAGGACTATCTCTACGGCGAGGGCGGCCAGGACGAACTCCACGGCGACAACGGCAACGACGAACTCTATGGCGGCGGCGACAACGACGAACTCTATGGCGGCGCCAGTAACGACACGGTCTACGGCGGCGACGGGCAGGACACGATCTACGGGGAATGGCAGAAGGATCGGCTCTACGGCGACGGCGACGACGACTGGATTTCCGGCGGCGATGACAATGACCGCCTCTTTGGCGGCGACGGGCAGGACAAGCTTTACGGCGACAAGGGCAAGGACAGGCTCTACGGGGGCGACGACAACGACGAGCTGTTTGGCGCCTCCGGCAATGACAGGCTTTACGGCGGGGTCGGCCAGGACAAGGCCTATGGCGATGTTGGCAACGACCGCATCTATGGCGACGCCGACGATGACGTGCTTTATGGCGGCAAGGGCAATGACAGGCTGTACGGCGGCATCGGGCAGGACACGCTCTATGGCGACGACGGCAACGACCGTCTCTATGGCGATGCCGATAACGATACGCTCCAGGGATATGGCGGCAATGATCGCCTTTTCGGCGGCATCGGCCAGGACATCCTTCTCGGCAGTTGGGGCCGGGATCAGCTATTTGGTGGCGACGACAACGACCGGCTCGATGGAGGTTTCGACGCCGACGTGCTGACCGGCGGCGGCGGCGCCAACCAGTTCGTGTTCTCGACCAAACTCGGCAAGGGCAATATCGACAGGATCACCGACTTCAAAGTCGGCTTCGACTCGATCGAGCTCTCGGAGAAGGTGTTCAAAGCGCTCTCCGAAGGCCAACTTGCGCAATCGGCCTTTCACCGCGGCAAGGGGGCTTCGGATGCGGACGACCGCATCATCTATAACTCAAAGATCGGCCTTCTCATCTATGACGCCAACGGCGACAAGAAGGGAGGCGCCCAGGTCTTCGCCAAACTCGACGACGGCCTTTCCCTGAGCCACAACGATTTCTTCGTGATCTGACGCGGTGTTCACCGCGCCATGTCCAGGCCGTCAGGTCACCAGGATCGCCCGGAAATCGTTGACGTTGGTCAGCGTCGGGCCAGTGACCACGAGGTCGCCGAGTGCGGCGAAGAGCGAATGACAGTCGTTTGCCGCAAGCGCCGCCGCGACGTCGAGACCCGCCGCCGCGGCGCGCGTCAGCGTATCGGGCATAACGATCGCGCCGGCATTGTCCTCGCTGCCGTCGATGCCGTCGGTGTCGGCGGCAAGCGCGTGGATGCCGGCCGCTCCGTGAAGGCCGAGGGCTAGGCCGGCGAGGAACTCGGCATTCCGCCCGCCCCGCCCGTTGCCGCGCACCGTCACCGTGGTCTCGCCGCCGGAGAGGAGCACCGCGGGCGGCGACACCGGGGCGCCGTGGGTTCCGGTCGAGAGCGCGATCCCGGCAAGCACGCGGCCGACCTCGCGCGCCTCGCCTTCGAGCGCATCGCCGAGGATCAACGGCGTGATGCCGGCGGCGCGGGCTACGGCCGCCGCAGCCCGGAGGCTCGCCATCGGCGAGGCGATGACCGCGACCCCGGAGCGGGCAAGGCGCGGGTCGCCGGGCTTCGGCGTCTCGTCGGCCCCCTCGGCAAGGTGGCGGGCTACGGCTGGCGGCGGGTCGATGCCGTAGCGGGCGAGAACGGCGCGGGCGTCGGCGAAGGTGGAGGGGTCGCCGACGGTCGGCCCGGAGGCGATGACGCTCGGATCGTCGCCGGGAACGTCGGAGATGAGCAGGCTCGCCGTCTCGGCCGGATAGGCCGCTGCCGCCAGCCGGCCGCCCTTGATGGCGGAGAGGTGTTTCCGGACGGCATTCATCGCCGTGATGTCGGCCCCGGAGGCGAGCAGGGCGCGGTTCACGGCCTGCTTCTCCTCGAGCGTGATCCCCTCCGCGGGGAGGGCGAGCAGCGCCGATCCGCCGCCGGAGATGAGGCAGAGAACGAGGTCCTCCGGGCCTGCGCCCTCCGCCAGCGCGAGGATGCGGCGCGCGGCATCCCGGCCGCGCGCGTCGGGGACCGGGTGCGAGGCCTCGACGATCTCGATCCGCTCGCAAGGGACGCCATGCCCGGTGCGGGTGACGACAAGGCCTTCGAGGGGACCGTCCCAGTGCTCCTCCACGGCCCTTGCCATCGCGGCCGAGGCCTTGCCAGCGCCGAGAACGATGATGCGGCCCTTAGGCCGGCTCGGCAGAAGTGCCGGCACCACGCTGGCCGGGAGGGCCGAAGCGACCGCGGCGTCGAAAAGGGAGCGGAGGAAGACGCGGGGGTCGGTGGTCATTCTTGCCGTGAGGTTTCCAGCGGTGGACGGCCTTGGCCGGTGACGCTGTGGGTCTGGTCGAGGAAGGGCCGGATCTCGATGCTGCCCATCTCGATCATCGGGTCGCTCTCCACGATGCGGATCGCCTCATCGAGATCGCGCGCCTCGATCAGGAAGAAGCCGCCGAGGAACTCCTTGGTCTCGGCGAAGGGGCCATCCGTGCGGCTGAGGCGCCCGCTCCGGCTGCGGATGGTCACAGCGGTTTCAGGCGCCTTGAGCGGCTGGGCAAGAATCAGCTTGTCCGCCTTCCGAAGGCTCCAGTCGAACTCGATCGAATCGTTCTTGAGCTTCTCGCCTTCCGCCGGGGACAACCGCTCCGTGATCGCTTCGTCGACATAAACGAGGCAGGCGAATTTCATGTCCGGTTCTCCTTGCTGCCGATGGCAAGTCTGGTCGTTCGGAGACGGCGTATTTCGACCAGCCGGCGAGCGAATTTACGGAATCAGCGCATCGACGGCGCGGGTGACCCCGCGAAGCTCCGCCAGCCCCTTGAGCCGACCGAGGTAGGAATAGCCGGGATTGGCGTTCCTGACCGGGTCGGCATCGAGCAGATGCCCGTGATCGGGGCGCATCGGGATCGCATGATCCGGCCGCCCCTCGGCGGCCCGTCGCTTTTCCTCCATGCGGACCGCGGCCACAATCGCGACCATGTCGCTGCCGCCGCCGAGATGCTCGGCTTCGTGGAAAACCTGCGGGGATTCGATGGTGACGTTCCTGAGATGAAGGAAATTGATGCGCGGCCCGAAGGCCTCGATCATGGTAACGAGGTCGTTGTCGCGCCGCGAGCCGTAGGAGCCGACGCAGAAGGTGAGGCCGTTCGACCGGCTGTCATAGGCGTCGAGCAGCGCCGCCGCGTCGGCCGCGGTCGAGACGATGCGCGGCAGGCCGAACAGCGGGAAGGGCGGATCGTCGGGATGGATGCCGAGGCGGATGCCAGCCTCCTCCGCCACCGGCACCACCTCGTTCAGGAACTCGACGAGGCTCTGGCGGAGTTCCTCCGGCCCCATGCCGGCGTACTGCCTGAGGAGGTCGAGGAAGGCAGCCCGGTCATAGGCGAAGTCGGAGCCTGGCAAGCCGGCGAGGATGATCCGCTCCAGTTCCTCGCGCCTCGCCTCGCTCATGCCGGCAAAGCGGTTCTGCGCCTCGGCGAGGATGTCGACGTCATACTCGTCGTCGGCGCCCGGGCGCTGGAGGATGAACACGTCGCAGGCGGCGAAATCGACGATGTCGAAGCGGAGCGCCAGGCCCGACGTCATCGGCCAGGCGAGGTCGGTGCGCGTCCAGTCGACGATCGGCATGAAGTTGTAGCAGACCATGTCGATCCCGGCCCGGCCGAGAGCGCGAAGGGTTGCCTTCCAGGCCTCGACATCGTGCTGCCATGCGGCGGTCCGCGCCTTGATGGCGTTGGTCACCGGGATGCTCTCGACCACCGACCAGCGAAGGCCGGCGGCTTCGATCATCGCCTTCCGCTCGGCGATGGCGGCGTCTTCCCAGGCGGTGCCGCCGGGAATCTGGTGGAGGGCGGTGACGATGCCGGTGGCCCCCGCCTCGCGGACATGGGCAAGCGCGATCGGGTCCTTCGGGCCGAACCAGCGCCAGGTCTGCTCCAAGACGATATCCTCCCGCTTGCCGCGCGAACGCCACCGTCCACCGGCTCCCATCGGCAATGCCCAAGCAGGGAAGGCGCGCGCCAGACCTTTGCGGCGCGCGCCGCAAGTCAAGCCGACGCGGGACCGATAGCCTTCGGCCCCGGCTCAGGCTTCGCTCAGGCGCGCGACGGACCCGCCGCCGCGTAGGTCAGCCAGCCAACGCCGCTGAAGATCAGGTCGATCCCGAGCAGGAGTCCGATCACCCAGATCGACGATTCCGGCCAGCCCATGAGGATGATGATGCCGGCGGCGATGCCGAAGATGCCCGACAGGACGAGCAGCCAGCCGCCCTCGCTCCAGAACTGGAAGCCGGCGATCAGCCGCACCAGGCCGAGCGCGAGGAAGACGATGGCGATCACCCAGGTGAGGGCAAGCACGGCGCCGATCGGCTGGGTGACGATGTAGATGCCGGCCGCGATGTAGAGGAGGCCGAGGATGATCTGCCAGATGAACCCGCCCCAGCCCTTGGTCCAGAAGGCGTGGATCACCTCGAAGGCGCCGCCGACGATCGCCGCGATGCCGATGATCATTGCGCCCACGACCGAGAACCACATCACGTTCCCGAGAACGACGATGCCGGCGATGATGAGGACGATGCCGAGAAGAATGCGAAGCCACGTGGGCGTTTCCGCCGATGGCGCCATGGTCATTGTCATGAAAAGGCTCCCCGATTTGAAGTACGTCGCAAGTCTACCGCAACCGGGCCTAGGAAAGAAGGCCAGGTCGTTGCTGCACCGCGGTCCTTGGTAAAACTACCGAAAACGGCGGGATCACTGCATTTCCCGAAGCCATGGCGGGTCGGCGCCGGGACGCGAGGCGGTAATCGACGCCGCCCTCGCGGCGTAGGAGAGGAGGTCGGTGAGCTCCGATTCGGTCAGGGATTGCACCGACCGCTTGTCGAGCCTGCCGTCCGCGTGGAGCCGGGCGAGCACCGCCGCCGAGAAGGTGTCGCCGGCGCCGATCGTGTCGGCGACCTCGACCGCGACGCTTCGCACGAATACCGACCGACGCTTCGCGATCGCCCGCGCGCCGTCGGGCCCCTGCGTGAGGATGACAATGCTAGCCCCGCGCTTGATCCAGCCGGCGGCGAAATCCTCAAAGTCGACGCCCGGCGCCAGCCATTCCATGTCCTCGCGGCTGAGCTTGACGATGTCGGACATCGCCACCATGCGCTCGATGCGCTCGATGTAGCCGTCGCGGTTCTTGATCAGCGACGGCCGCACATTGGGATCGAAGGAGATCAGCCGGTCGGCGCTCTCGTTCCGCATCAGCGTCTCGTAGGCCGAGCCGCAGGGTTCCACCGTCAGACCGATCGAGCCGAAGTGCATGGCCTCGACGGTGGCGGGAATTGGCGGCAGATCGCTCTCCTCGACCATCCGCATCGCCGAGCCCTCGTCGAAGAAGGCGTATTCGGCATTGCCGTCGGTGAGCTTGACGAAGGCGAGCGTGGTCGGCCGCCCGGTCGCCGGGCATAGCGACAGGTCGACCTTGCTCGCGTGGAGCGCGTCGCGGATCATCGCCCCGAAGAAATCGTCCGACAAGCCGCAGAAGAAGCCGGCCGGCGCGCCCAGGCGCCCGAGCGCCACGGCGACATTCAGGACCGAGCCGCCGACGAAGGGCTGGAACGTGTCGGCGCCTTCGGCGGTCCTCCTCGGCAGGAAGTCGATCAGCGCTTCCCCGCAACAGACGATCATGTCTCCCCCATTCTCCCGAACGCACGGCGGCATCCGCCCACCGGATGTCGTATCGCGCCCGGGCGTGCGGCGTAAAGCGGAACCCGTGGCGCCAGTCGCGCGGATTCTGTCCGCCGCACAGGACATAAGAATAAAATCCTTTATCGCCGGCGTCGAATCGCGTAGATAGGAATTAGTTCATCCCTCGCAGCGAATGCCGCACATGACGTCGGACCGCCGATTCCGAGTGCCCGCCCGTATTGTTTCCGCAGCAGTGGCGCTCGTCCTCCTTGGGTCCGGCAACCCGGCGGCCGCCGAGGAGATTTCAGGGCCGGTGGTGGCGGACGTGATCCGCGTCATCGACGGCGATACGCTCGCCGTTCGGGCGCGTATCTGGATCGGGCTCGACCTCGTGGTCAGCGCCCGCATCCGCGGCATCGATGCGCCGGAACTCCGCGGCAAGTGCGACCGCGAGAAGGCCCTGGCGGACGCGGCACGGACGCATCTGGCCGCCGTTGTGGCCGCGGGGAAGGTGCGCCTGCGGCGGATCGAGAACGACAAGTATGCCGGCCGCGTCCTCGCCGATATCGTCACCGAGGATGGTGCCGACCTCGGCGAAGCGATGCTCGAAAGCGGTCTGGCGCGGCCCTATGACGGCGGCGGCCGCGACCCGTGGTGCGGCGTGGCCAGTCTCGGCGGCTGATGCCGAGGACGAGTTCGGCTTGACCCGCGGCGCGAAGCCCATATCTTTATCCGCGGTGATACGGGGTGCTCGCCGTCCGGCGGGCTGAGAACATACCCGCCGAACCTGATCTGGGTAATGCCAGCGACAGGGAGCCGTCACCAGCCGGACTCCCAGCCGGCCGCGGCTCCGATCCAAGGAGTGAGCCGTGCACCAGCCCGACCTTCACGACGCCATCGCGCGCCTCCGTTCGCGCTCCCCGCTCGTCCACAACATCACCAACTACGTGGTGATGAACACCACGGCCAACGCGCTGCTCGCCATCGGCGCGTCGCCCGCCATGGTCCATGCGCTGCCCGAGGTCGAGGATTTCGCGCCGCTCGCCCAGGCGCTGGTGATCAATATCGGCACGCTGTCGCCGCCTTGGGTCGAAGCGATGGAGAAGGCCGCCGTCGCCGCCAACGTCGCCGGCGTGCCCTTCGTCCTCGACCCCGTGGCGGCGGGCGCCACCCGCTACCGTACGGAGGTGTCGCTCCGTCTTCTCGCGCTTCGGCCGGCCATCGTCCGCGGCAACGCCTCGGAGATCATGGCGCTCGCCGGCGAGACCGGAGCCGCCGGCAAGGGAGTCGACTCGACGCGGACGTCGGAGGCGGCGCGCGATGCCGCTGCTGCGCTGGCGCGCCAGGCGCGGTGCGTGGTCGCCGTGACCGGTGCCGTCGACTACGTCACCGACGGCGCGCGGATGACGGGCATCGCCAATGGCGACCCGATGCTCTCCCGCGTCACCGGCACCGGCTGCATGGCGACGGCGCTCTGCGGCGCCTTCCTCGGTGCGGGTCTTACCGCCTTCGACGCTTCGGTCGCGGGTCTGGCGGTCATGGGCGTCGCGGCCGAGCAGGCGATCCCCGGGGCGAAAGGGCCGGCCAGTTTCCAGGTGGCGCTCATCGATGCGTTCCACGCCCTCGACGACGCGGCGCTCGCCGCCGGGGTACGGCTCCGGTGAGGCGGCTGCCCGACCTCCGCCTGATGCTCGTCACCGACGCCGCGATGACCGCACGGCGCGGGCTGATCGCGACGGTGCGCGAGGCGGTGGCCGGCGGTGTCACCATCGTCCAGCTCCGCGACAAGGATGCGTCCGACGACGACCTCACGGTACTCGCCCGCGCGCTCAGGGCCGAACTCGCGCCGCGCGGCGTGCCGCTCATCGTCAACGACCGGCCCGTCGTGGCGAGTGCGGCCGGCGCCGATGGCCTCCACATCGGCCAGGAGGACGGCGACCCGTGCGCCGCACGCCTCCTTCTCGGCCCCGACGCCATCCTCGGGCTGTCGGTGACCCGCGCGGCGGAGGTGGCGACGGTCGACGCGGGGGTCGTCGACTATGTCGGCGTCGGCCCGGTCTTCTCCACCGCGACCAAGGCCGACGCCGCGCCGCCGCTTGGGATCGATGGATTCCGCTCCGTCGGCGCGATGCTGCCGGTGCCGTTCATCGCCATCGGCGGCGTGGATATTGCCAACACCGGCGCGATCATGGCGGCTGGCGCGGCGGGGGTCGCGGTGGTCTCGGCCATCTGCGCCGCGGACGATCCGCGCGCCGCCTCGGCGGCGCTCCGCGCCGCGATGGAGCCCAAGCCATGACCATCCCCAATGTCCTCTCCATTGCGGGCGTCGACCCGAGCGGCGGCGCGGGCATCGCCGCGGACCTGAAGACCTTCGCGGCGCTCGGCGCCTATGGCATGGCGGCGGTGACGGCGGTCACCGTGCAGAACACGCAAGGCGTCCGCGGCTTCCGGCTCATGGAGCCGGCCTTCGTGGCCGACCAGATCGACGCGGTGTTCGAGGACATCCGGGTCGACGCGGTGAAGATCGGCATGGTGGGGTCCGCGGCCATCGCGGACGTGATCGCCGCCGCTCTCCGTCGCCACGGCGCGCGGCATGTCGTGGTCGACCCGGTGATGGTGGCAAAGGGCGGCGACGCGCTCCTCACCGCCGACGCCGTCGCCGCGATACGCGAGCGCCTCGTGCCCCTCGCCGAGGTGATCACGCCTAACCTGCCCGAGGCGGCGGTGCTGCTCGATGCCGCGGAGCCGGTGGACCTGGCGGGCATGCGGGCAATGGCGCGCGCGCTCCTGCGACTGGGGCCGGCCTCTGTTGTCCTCAAGGGCGGCCATCTCGACGGGCCGGACAGCAGCGATGTCTATTACGACGCGGACACACTCGACGTGCTCATGGCGCCGCGCATCGCCACGAAGAACACCCACGGTACCGGCTGCACCCTCTCGTCAGCCATCGCCGCGCTCCTGCCGCGCCATTCACGTCGCGACGCCGTCCGGCTGGCGAAAGACTACGTCACCGGCGCCATCCGCGGGGCCGACCGGGTGGATGTCGGGTCAGGCCATGGGCCGCTAAACCACGGGTACGCCAAAGGCGCACAACTTCAATGCCGTGATTCGTGGCATGCCAATCAGTGAGGCAAGGTCACGCGGCTAGCTCTTCGCCGGCCTTCGCCAGAGCCTTCTCGACGGCCTTGGGTGAGTATTTGATGACGAGGAGGTAGTTGTTGGCGCTGGCGTCCGGCGTGCGGCGGCCTTGTTCCCAGTCACGCACCGTTGCGACGGATAGCCGGAACCGCGCGGCAAACTTCTCTTGCGACAGCTTCAGTTCCTTGCGGATCGCAGCAACATCGGCACGCTCATAGACCCGCGCGGGTTCCACCTCGCCTCGAGCGATAGCGAGGGCCTCATTGGCGCTCTGGATCAGCCGCTGCCCGAGCTTGCTCATCTCGATCTCCTCTTCGATCGGTATTCCGTAGCCAGAGTCGCAAGGATCTTTGCGATCTCGTTCCGCTCTGTGTGTGAAAGACTGCCCTTGTCGCCCTTGCCATAGACGGCGAGCAGAAACACCGGAATGTCATTGCCGGCAAAATAGTGGATGGTGCGATAGCCGCCGCTCTTGCCGGTTCCCTTCCTCCTATGCCGGAGCTTTCGCGCGCCCCCGGTCCCTTTGATCAGATCGCCTGCCATTGGATTGGCGGCGATCGCATCGACTATTCCCTCCACTTCGTCATCCGACATGCCGGCCTGAAGCACATCGGAAAGAAAGGTTGGGGTCGACACGACGGTCTGCATAAGCCGACATATAAGGCAATGCCGTACTTGAGGTCAATACGCAATATACGGCTATGCCGTAGGTCTCAGTCGATAGGCAGGAGTCTGCGGCTACCCCTCGTAGACCACGAGCAGGTCCTTGGCATCGATCTGGCTGCCGGCGTGGACCAGCACTTCGGCGATCTTGCCGTCGCGCTCGGCGTGGAGCGCGGTTTCCATCTTCATCGCCTCGATCGAGAGGAGCACATCGCCGGCCTGGACCTCCTGGCCGGCATGGACGGCGAGCGTCGACACCACGCCCGGCATCGGCGCGGCGACATGGGCCGGGTTGCCTTCCTCGGCCTTCCGGCGGATCGCGACCTGCCCGGCGAGGCGGTTCGGCACCTTGGCGACGCGCGGCTGGCCGTTCAGCTCGAAGAAGACGCGGATGAACCCGTCCTCGTCCGTCTCGCTGACCGCCTGGTTGCGGACGACGAGGGTCTTGCCCTTCTCGATCTCGACCAGGATCTCCTCGCCGACCGGCAGGCCGTAAAAGTAGACGGGCGTCGGGAGCACCGCGACCGGGCCGTAGTGGTCCGCCGCCCTGGCGAACTCGGTGAACACCTTCGGATACATGAGCCATGAGGCCAACTCGCGATCCGACGGCGCGTGGCCGATCGCCTCCTCGGCGCGCTTCTTCTCGGCGTCGAGGTCGGCCGGCGGGATCAGCGAGCCGGGCCGGACGGTGATCGGAGTCGCGCCCTTTAGGATCTTCTTCTGGAGCGCCTCCGGCCAACCGCCCGGCGGCTGGCCGAGATCGCCGCGCATCATCTGCACGACCGACTCGGGGAAGGCGATCTCCTTCCGCGGGTCGACGACCTCCTCCGCCGTGATGTCCCCGGCGACCATCATCAGCGCGAGGTCGCCCACCACCTTCGACGACGGCGTCACCTTCACGATATCGCCGAACAGCATGTTGACCTCGGCATAGGTGCGGGCGACCTCGTGCCAGCGCGCCTCGAGCCCGAGCGAACGGGCCTGCTCCTTGAGGTTGGTGAACTGGCCGCCCGGCATCTCGTGGAGATAGACCTCCGACGCCCCGAAGCGGAGATCGGACTCGAAGGCGCGGTAGTCGGCGCGGACCGCCTCGAAATAGAACGAGATTTTTCGGATCGCATCGACATCGAGGCCGGTGGCGCGATCGGTGTCGGCGAGCGCCTCGACCAGCGAGCCGAGGCAAGGCTGCGAGGTGAGCCCGGACATCGAGTCGATCGCGGCATCGACCGCATCGACCCCGGCTTCGACCGCCGCCATCACCGAAGCGGCGGAGACGCCGGAAGTGTCGTGGGTGTGGAAGTGGATGGGCAGCCCGGTCTCCTGCCGGAGGGTCGAGACGAGCTTCTTCGCCGCGGCCGGCTTGAGCAGCCCGGCCATGTCCTTGATGCCGATGATATGGGCGCCCGCCGCCTCGAGCTCCTTCGTCAGCCCGACGTAGTATTTGAGGCTGTATTTCGCCCGGTCGGGATCGAGGATGTCGCCGGTGTAGCAGAGCGCGCCCTCGCAGAGCTTCCCCGCCTCGCGCACCGCGTCCATCGAGACGCGCATGTTCTCGACCCAGTTGAGGCAATCGAACACCCGGAAAAGGTCAATGCCGCCCTCGGCCGCCTGCTTGACGAAGTAGCGCACGGCATTGTCGGGGTAGTTGGCGTAGCCGACCGCATTGGAGCCGCGGAGCAGCATCTGGAGGAGAATGTTCGGGGCCTTCTCCCGGATGTCGGCGAGCCGTTCCCAGGGATCCTCGGTGAGGAAGCGCATCGCCACGTCGAAGGTCGCCCCGCCCCAGCACTCGAGGGAGAGAAGCCCAGGCAGCGCCCGCGAGTAGGCCTCGGCCACCGCGACGAGATCGAAGCTTCGCATGCGGGTCGCGAGCAGCGACTGGTGGGCGTCGCGCATCGTGGTGTCGGTGACGAGCACCCGCTTCTCGTTCCGCATCCAGCGGGCGAAGGCCTCCGGGCCCTCCGCTTCGAGCCGCTGCCTGGTGCCAAAGGCGACCGGCGTATCGAACTCGGGCGGCGGCACGATCAGGCCTCCCGACGGCGGTCGCGGCCGGTCGCGGGTGTCGGGGTGGCCGTTGACCGTCACGTCGGCGATGTAGGTGAGGAGTTTTGTCGCGCGGTCGCGCCGCTTCACCGCCTCGAACAGCTCCGGCGTCTCGTCGATGAACCGCGTCGTGTAGCTCGCGTCGCGGAACGCCGGGTGGTTGATGACGTTCTCGAGAAAGGCGAGGTTGGTCGCCACCCCGCGGATGCGGAACTCACGCAGCGCCCGGTTCATGCGGGCGATGCCCTCCTCGGCGGTCGGCGCCCAGGCGGTGACCTTCTCGAGGAGGGGATCGTAGTAGCGGGTGATCACCGCGCCGGAATAGGCCGTGCCGCCGTCGAGCCGGATGCCGAAGCCGGTGGCCCCGCGATAGGCGGTGATGCGCCCGTAGTCGGGAATGAAGTTCTGCTCCGGGTCCTCGGTGGTGATGCGGCACTGGAGGGCGTGGCCGTTGAGCCGGATGTCGCCCTGGCGCGGCACGCCGGAGGCGGCGGTATCGCCGATGGCGGCGCCGCCGGCGATGCGGATCTGCGCCTTGACGATATCGATGCCGGTCACTTGCTCGGTGAC
>JALHRF010000117.1 GCA_022841545.1 Bauldia sp.
CGACTGCCTCGACCAGGATGCGGCCCAGATAGGAGGTGGTGCCCTGGCTCAGGATGCTCGCCTCGGTCGGCGTCTCCACGTTGCCGCGGACGTAGACGATCATCGGCGCGGCAGGACTCGGCTCGAAGGTGACGTGGATGGCGGTGAGCGCCACGGAGCCGACGAGGCGGATCGTCTCGCCAGCGATCCTGCCGCCGTCGATGGTCGGCGCGCCGGAGGCGATCGTGAGCAGATCGCCCGGCGCCGGAAGGCCGCTCGGGGTCCAGTTGGCGGCATCGCGCCAGTCGCCGACTACGCCGTCAGTCCAGGTCCTGTCCGTCATACTCGACTCTGATCGTCTCGCGTCGCCACGCGGAAGGACGATAGCGGGTTGCGTCGCACCCCGCTACCGGGTGCGGACTTCCCCGGTCATGAGGTGCGAAGGAGGCGCCGGGACCTGGCTGCCCGAAGAAGCGGTCGTCGCCGTCGCCCCCGGGGTCGACGACGTCCTCGCCCCGCCGCCGGCAAAGATGTCGTTGCCTCCGCCGGCGTTGATGGGATCGGCGCCGGCGCCCGGCAGGTCTCCGGGCGGACTGACCGTGACAATCGGGGAAACGAAATCAGGCGTCAGGGTTTCAGGGGCGTCGGTGCCGGTAACAGGTTGCCATGTCGGGTCGTCCTGTGAAGTGGTTTGGGGTGCGGGCCGGCGAAGTCGGCCACGGGGTGCGGCCCTATAGCGGAGGTCGGCGTACCCTTCAGTGCATCGGTTTACCGGCAGCGAGGGAAGGGTCGCCCTGTCGCCGCCCCGCCTTGACAAGGCCGCCCTGCCATGCGCTTTTCCGCGCGCCCGAAGGGGCCGATTTCCGCCAAAAGACGACTGGAATCCCGATGCACCGTTACCGCACGAAAACCTGCGGCGCGCTCCGCCAGGACGATGTCGGCAAGACCGTCCGCCTCTCCGGCTGGGTCCACCGCGTCCGCGACCACGGGGGACTGCTGTTCATCGACCTCCGCGACCATTACGGCCTGACCCAGGTGGTGGCCGATCCGGATTCGCCGGCGTTCAAGGCGGCGGAGAAGGTGCGCGCCGAGTGGGTGATCAGGATCGACGGCGTCGTCAAGGCGCGGACGCCGGAAACGGTGAACGCCAACCTGCCGACCGGCGCGGTCGAGGTGTTCGTGGAGCAGCTCGAGGTGCTGTCGGCGGCGGGCGAATTGCCGATGCCGGTTTTCGGCGACCAGGAGTATCCGGAGGAGACGCGGCTCACCTACCGCTTCCTCGACCTCCGGCGGGAGAAGCTGCATCGCAACATCATGCGCCGCTCCGAGATCATCTCGTCGATCCGGCGGCGGATGACGGGGGCTGGCTTCTTCGAGTTCCAGACGCCGATCCTGACCGCGTCGTCGCCGGAAGGGGCGCGCGACTTCCTCGTCCCGTCGCGGCTTCATCCGGGCAAGTTCTATGCGCTGCCGCAGGCGCCGCAGCAATTCAAGCAGCTCATCATGATCGCGGGCTTCGACCGCTACTTCCAGATCGCGCCCTGCTTCCGCGACGAGGACGCGCGCGCGGACCGCTCACCCGGCGAGTTCTACCAGCTCGACATCGAGATGAGCTTCGTCGAGCAGGAGGACGTGTTCCAGGCGGTGGAGCCGGTGCTCCGCGACCTCTTCGTCGAGTTCGGCGAGGGTAAGCCGGTGACGGAGGTGTTTCCGCGCATCCCCTATGCCGAGGCGCTGAAGAAATACGGCAGCGACAAGCCCGACCTCCGCAACCCGATCGAGATGGAGGACGTGACCGGGCATTTCCGCGACTCCGGGTTCAAGGTCTTCGCCTCGATGATCGCGGCCGACCCCAAGGTCGAGGTGCGGGCGATTCCCGCGCCGACCGGCGGCAGCCGCGCCTTCTGCGACCGCATGAACTCCTGGGCGCAGGGCGAAGGGCAGGCGGGGCTGGGCTACATCTTCTTCCGCGACGATGGCGAAGGGGCGGGGCCGATCGCCAAGAACATCGGGCCGGAGCGGACCGAGGCGATCCGCGAGCAGCTCAAGCTCCGCGATGGCGACGCGGTGTTCTTCCTTGCCGGTCGGGCGGACAAGCTCAACGCCTTCGCCGGACAGGCGCGGCAGCGGGTCGGCCGCGAGCTCAGTCTTCTCGACGAGAACCGCTTCGCCTTCTGCTGGATCGTCGACTTTCCGATGTTCGAGTGGAACGAGGAGGAGAAGAAGATCGACTTCTCCCACAACCCGTTCTCGATGCCGAATTTCGACGAGGCAGCCTTCCTCGCGCTCGACCCGGGCGACAAGGAGACGATCCTCGGCATCAAGGCGCGGCAGTACGACATCGTCTGCAACGGCATCGAGCTGTCATCGGGCGCGATCCGGAACCACCTGCCGGAGATCATGCTCAAGGCGTTCGCCATTGCCGGCTATCCGGCCGACGCGGTCGAGAACAAGTTCGGCGCGCTGTGGCGTGCGTTCCACTACGGCGCGCCGCCGCACGGCGGCATCGCGCCGGGCATCGACCGCATCGTCATGCTGCTCTGCGGCGAGGAGAACCTCCGCGAGGTGACGCTGTTCCCGATGAACCAGCGGGCCGAGGACCTCTTGATGGGCGCGCCATCCGAGGTTTCGCCGAAGCAGCTCCGCGAGCTCAACATCCGGCTCGCCTTGCCGGAATAGGCGGGTGCGACCGGCCGCCGGAGCGGCCGGTCAAGACGCCGCGCGGCTACCCTGCGGGGTCGATGGTCTCGCGGAGTTCGTCAGGGCTGTTGGAACCGCCGCGCTGCGCCGGCGATGACGGGGTGGCGCCGCCCTGACCGCTGCCGCTATCGCCATCATCATTGCCGCCATCGTCGGTGTCGCCATCGACGGTTCCGGCGGGCTCGGCCGGGGTCGCCGGCATCATGCCGCCGCCCTGGGTGCCGCCACCGTCGCCGCCATCGGTGGGCGGCGTGGCGGGTTGGACCGACGGCGTGCTTCCGCCTGGCTCGGTCGGCGACGGGGCGGGCTCGCTCGGCGCCGGCAAGGAACCCTTCTCGCCGGCGATGGTGAGACCCAGCATTTCGACCAGGCGCTCGGGCGTGTTCGCGACGGCGTCGGTGATCGCCTGGAGCGCGATCGGCGAAGGCGGCGCGAGCGACACCGTGATCGTCGAGCCCGGATTGGCGACGAAGTCGCGGACCACGGGCGTGAGCTGCTTGAACAGGCCCGACTTGTTGACGATCGCCATCAGTTGCGGATCGTTCTGGACGGCGATGGAGAGCAGGAACGGCATCGCGTCGGCGAACTGGTCGCGGAACAGCCCGACCGGCGCGTTCATGTAGCTGGCGAGCAGGTCGAGGCCCTTGCCGACGATCGAGTCGTCCTTGAACGAGAACGAAGCCTCCTCCAGGAGGAGCTGCGGCGTCACCGACTCGAGCAGGGTTTCGTCCGTCAGCGCCGCAAACGGCAGTCCGGCGAGGGCGCCGCTCATGACGAAGGAGCCCATGTCCTCAATCCCGTAGTGCAGGTCGGCGAGGGTGATGCGCTCTCCGACCTGATCGTAGTCGGCGGTGAAGCCGAAGGCGCTGACGATCCGGTCATAGCCGAGCCGCCGCAGCATCTCGCGGGCCTCCGGCTCGGTGATCGCCGAAACCGGGATGGAGAGCCCCTTGAGATCGACGGCAACGCTGGTCGGAATGATCCCGACATACTGGCCCAGATCCGCACGGAGGCGTGCGAGATCGAGACGGGGGATATCGGGCGTCTGGAGGTTCAGCCCGAGCATCTCGACGAAGCCGAGACGCGGCGCGAGCCCTCTCATGTCGGCAGGCGGCGAGGCCGTGCTCGCGGCAATGAGCGCCGTGAGCGCGTCATAGCCGCCGAAGGTGATGCCGCCAAAGGCGAAACGATCGAGTTCAATGGCGCCCTGACCCTGAACCACACCTTCGATCCCTTCGACGCCGAACTCGCCGAGGCCGTCGATCGAGAAATCGTTGAGGTGGAAGTCCCGCACCACGAGATGGTCGATGCCCATGGCCTCGACCGAGGTGTCGAGGACGGCGAACCGGCCGATCGCGAAGGACGAGAACATCGCCGGCAGAGCGCGCATCGCCAGCCGCTCGGCGAGAGCGTCCGGCATGTTGGGGTGGACCATCATCTCGTCGAAGAAGCCGACGAAGCTCACCGGCGGTTGCCGAAGGCGGAAGTCCTCAAGGACGATGTTGCCGATGTTGAGCTTCGCCCCCGGCACATCCATGACGATGTCGTTGTAGGCGGCATAGGCCATGCCGTTCCGCCAGATCATGTCGCCGGCGCCGTTCACGTAGGAGTCGGGGTCATAGACATGGACGAAGGCGCCCAGATCGGTGTCGCGGCTCTCGATGCTGCCGATCGTCATGTTGATCAGGCCGTCGGGCGTCGGCGACTCCATCCGGATCGGCCCGGCGTCGAAGGTCGCGACACGGCCGTCATTGAAGTCCCTGATGAGGAAGTTCTCGTAGACGACCCTGGTGGCGACGCCCTCGTGGGTCTGGTCGAGCGTGACGGAACCGATCCGGCCCTCGCGGAGGCTGACCCCGATTGCCGCGCCATAGGCGCTCATGATCGAGGAGAACGGCTTCCGTTCGTTGAACGTGAAGCCCGCAAAGGAGGGAACGGCGAGATCGTCGAATGCGACGTCGGCGAGGCGGATCTTCATGAACCCGGCTTCGACCGTACCGCCATCGGCGGCGACCGAGCGCACCCTGAAACCGTCCGGTGCTTCGACGTAGCCTGACACGGCGAGCGTGGCGAGCGCTACCGCCACACCCGTCGCGGAGGAGGCGGGTTCGGCGCGGACGGCGAGATCGGTGAGGATCGCGGTATCGCTGGCGGCGTCGTAGGTCAGCGTCCCGTAGGTCGCAGACCACTCGGGGGTTGCATCAACCGCCGCGATCCAGGCTCGGATCGCCGCTTCGACCGCCTCCTCGGCGGAGGCGGTCTGGGGCAGAACGAAAGAAACGGCGGCAGCCGCGAGGAAGTAGCGAATTCGCATCTGGTCACTCCGGAGCAATGTGCCGCGGGCGACCCGGCCGAATCCCCTCAATTCCGCCGAGCCGCCGCCGGCTCGGGTCAGTTGTTGGCGGTGACGTCGATCGCCAGCGTGTCCGGAAGCGTCTGCGGCGCGGACATTGCGCTACCCATGATCTCCTGGAAGGCGACGGGCTGAGCCGGGTTGGCCGTGATGGTCAGCGACTTGGGGTCGGTGAGGAACGCCTGACCGGCCTTCGCCACCTTCTCCTGGAAGGCGGGGTTGTTGATCGCGTTGAGCATGAAGGGCAGGGCGCCGTTGAGCTGTGCGACGATGTCCTCGCGGCTCGCGCCCATCATCTTGGCCTGCATGTCGAGCGCACGCTCGACGACGCCGGCGTTGTCGAAGCGGATCGAGAGGCTCTCGAGCTTGCCGTTGGCCAGTGCGTCCGAACTGGCGTCGCCGGTCATCTCGCTGGCCTTCACGCCGGAGATGATGCCGGACACCGCAAACTTGCCGACGTCAGCGGCGTCGATGGCGAAGTTGCGCACGGTGAGGCGATCCGCGCCGGTCTCATAACCACCCTCGACGATCACGTTGAGCATCAGGCTCGTGTAACCCAGGCCTTCCATGAGCTGGCGGAAGTCATCGTCGGCACCGGCGATGATCTCGGCAGGGATGCTGATCGACGCCACGTTCAACGCGAAATCACGCGGCAGGCCGCCTTCGTCGAGATCGAGCGCGACGCCGACCGAGGCAATGTCGAGCGGAACCGGCAGATCGCCGCCGGAAATATTGAGGTTGGCGATATCCATCTTGCTGAAGGGCCGAATCTTGGCCTTCGCCTTGATCTCGTCCGCCGTCGGCACGGTGGCTTCGGTGACCGACGCGGAGCCCCAGGTGATGGTGTTGCCCTCGCTGACGACCGTGGCGTTGTCGAAACTCATGGCGTCGGCGGTGAACCCGCCCGGATCGCGCGGCTGGGCGTTGGTGATGAAGACGGTCGGGATGGTGATGGTCTCGCCATCCTCGCCGGTCATCCTGAGGTTGACGATGGTGACGTCATCGCCGGCGGCGCTGGCGTTGTCGAAGCTCGCCTGGGATTCGCCTGAGGCCGTGGCCGCGGCGACGAGCGCATCGGCGATCTGATTAGCGTCCGCGGCAAGGGCCGGTCCGGCGCCGTACGCCAGGCAGAGGGCGACTCCGCCAAGGGCGAAGCGACGAAGCTTGGGGGACATGCGTATCTCCTCAGGAGGTTGGGGCATGCGTCTGCTGACGGACACCGATCGGCCGGCATATTCGCCGGAGTTCAATACTAGGGCAAGGCTACAAAAGCGGTGGTTTTTGGGCCGATCCCGGCGAAAACGCCTGTGACAATGACGTCGGTCACACAAGAACGCCTCATTGCGCCGGCGCCGCGCCGGCGGCCGGTCCCGGCCAGGTGATGCCGACTGCGTCGTTCTGGTTCCCGTCCGGATCGATCGTCACGACGAGGTCGCACTGGCTGAACTCCAACCCGGCGTCACAGACCGCCTTCATCGCCGCCGTCACGGCGTCCGATCCCGGCATGCCGCAAATGACATGGGTGGAGTGGAACTCCGGCAGCCAAACCACCATCAGGGCCGACCATCCGGCGGGGAAGCACCACCGGGTCGCGTGACAGTCCTGACCGCCCGACTCGTCTTCGCACTTCCGCCGGGCGCAATCGAGCGCGGATTCGGCTCCCATCGCCTGACACCACCAGGTGCCTTCCTCGGCCTGGGCGAAACCGATGCCGAGCGGACGCTCCGCTGCATCGGCCGGGATGGACTGGCCAATCGCAGCGGCCGTGAGGACCGAGAGGGCGTAGAGGTAACCTCGCCTCATGATGCATCTCCGCTGAACCGGCATGGCGAGCAGCATAGCACGGTCCGCGGGTCGCATCCCCGAGAAGCCACGACAGAGGGGGCAGTCAGGCTGGCGGCAGGGAAGGGGATTCGGCGTCCGACAGGCGGTCGGCCCGAGACGAGACCAGCGCCTATCCAACTCGTGGCGAATCCGCCAAAGCATGATAGCCTTGGTGGCCTCGCCACGCCATGCGGACCACCTATGCTTACAGCTGAAGATCTGTCCGCCATCCCGCTCTTGGCGGCGCTCCCGAGGGCGAAGCTCGACGAGATGCTGCGCCACGCCGCCGATATGCGGCTCTCGGCCGGCGACTATGCCGTGCATGAGGGCGAGGACCCGGCATTCTTCGTCGTCATTTCCGGCCTGCTCGAGATCGTGAAGCTGGTCGATGGCATCGAACGGAAGGTCGGCGAACGGAAGCCGGGTGTGATGTTCGGCGAGGTTCCGCTCGTCTACGGCAGCCACTTCCAGTCGAGTGGCCGGGCTGTGGAGCCGACGAGGGTGCTCCGTCTCGACGCGCGGCACTACTATACGCTCGCCGCGGATGTGCCCGAGTTTGCGAAAGCCGTGCGGGAGAGCGCCGAGCATCGGATCAGCGGGCCGAAGGGACTTCAGGGCATCGTCGCCAAAAGGCGACAGCCGCAGGTGACGATGGTTGGGCACCGCTACGATCCATCCTGCGTCGATCTCCGCCGTTTCCTGACGAGAAACCAGATTCTCTTCGAAGGCTTCGACGCCGATGAACCTGACCTTGCCGAGCGATGGCGGGCGCCGGTTCCCGCCGAAGCTGACCTGCCCACGCTTCGCCTCGACGACGGAACGGTTCTGGTCAAGCCGAAGCCCCGCGAACTCGCCGAACGCCTCGGCCTCCAGACCGAACCGAAGCTGAGGATGTACGACACGGTGATCATCGGCGCCGGTCCGGCAGGGCTGGCGGCGGCGGTTTACGGCGCCTCGGAGGGCCTGAAGTCCCTGGTGGTGGAACGCGAGGCGCCTGGCGGGCAGGCGGGCACGTCGTCGCGGATCGAGAACTATCTCGGTTTTCCCAACGGCGTCTCCGGCGACGAACTCGCCGACCGGGCGCTTCGGCAGGCCAGGCGCCTCGGTGCCGAGATTCTGGTCACCCGGGCGATCGACCGCGTCGATCCCGACCAGCGCGCCATCCATCTCGACGGCGGCGGGATGATCTGGGCGAAGACGATCATCCTCGCCACGGGCGTCACCTGGCGCCGGCTCGCCATCGAGGGCTTCGACCGCCTTATCGGCAAGGGCATCTACTACGGCGCAGCGCGGAGCGAGGCTGGGTCGACCCAGGGCCGGGACGTCCACCTGATCGGCGCGGGCAACTCCGCCGGCCAGGCGGCGATGTTCTTCGCCAACCACGCCCGCACTGTGACGCTGATCGTGCGTGGCGACTCCCTCGAGAAGAGCATGTCGCAGTATCTCGTCAACCAGGTGCGCTCGAAGGACAACATCAAGGTGGCGTTCAACTCGGAAGTGAAGGGCTTTCATGGCGAGAACCATCTGACCGCGGTCGACATTCACGACCGCGGCGCGGAGGCGCACCGCACGGAGGCCTGCGGCGGCCTCTTCATCTTCATCGGCGCCGACGCCGAGACCGGCTGGCTGCCGCCGGAAATCGTCCGCGACCAGCGCGGCTATGTCCTGACCGGAACCGACCTGGCGCGGACCGGGCTCTGGACCCGCAACCGCGACCCGTTTCTCCTCGAAACCAGTGTTCCCGGGATATTCGCCGCCGGCGACGTCCGCTCCTCGCCGGTGAAACGCGTCGCCGCCGCGGTGGGCGAGGGGAGCATGGCGATCGCCTTCGTCCACCAGTACCTGAAGGAGGCGGCAAGCGGGGGCGCATAGCGCAACTTTCGCAGGATGCCGCCAGCGGGGCTTTTCGCCAAGCCCGCGACGCAGCGCTTGTAACCAGGCTGTTAGCCTGCGTCTGATTGGCCGTTCCCACGAAGTAGCTCGGCTTGAGCCAAGCATCACACGAGGTCACGGTCGGTGCACTTCAGGCGATTGGTGTCATTGCCCCTCGACTTTTCAACGGATTCCCATTGGAGAATTCCAAGGCAACCTTCCTCGTTCAATCTGCAATGTCGGCGAGTTGAGGGATGCGTGAGATTGGCTGCGCTTGCCCCCAAATGGGTGCTGTGAACCCGGCCCTCTCAGGCTAGTCTAGAGTGCGGCATTCGGCTGGTTTCGGGAGGGCAAGATGGCAATTGCTGTTGAAAAGCTAATTGGCGCAAATATACGCGATAAGAGAATTTGTCTACCAAGGCGGGACGATAATAATTACAGGAAATAGCGGATCTTATGCAGAGACCGATTTTGTCAACTCCGTCTTCAATACAAGCATAGACGAGGCGTCTGTCATTGATCATATGCGGATGGACGGCGAGCTTGGTACGTTTGATGACGATCCATCGACGCTGGAATACCTTACAGAAGGATGGTATACTTCTGTGCCGCTGCCGGGCGCAGTCTCGCTCTACACTGATACGGACGATGTCGCTTCGGTCTTCGCCTTCCAGCACGGCCGCGGGCAGGTCGTCATGCTGGGCTGGGACTTCTACGATGCGGTGCCGAAGGGAACTGAGGACGGCGGGTGGCTTCAGGTGCTCGACAGCGCGGTCAGCCTCACCGATGGGCTTCCGACTGGCGCGGTGATCGTCGGCGGCCTTGGCAAGGATGTCGTCTCCACCTCACGGTCGATCATCGGCCAGCCCGTTGCAACCGATCTGGACGATATCATCACGTTGTCGGACGGGAACGACAAGGCTGACGGCGCCGGTGGGAACGACTGGATCACCGGGGGTATGGGCAAGGATAAACTCACCGGCGGCGATGGCGACGACGTGCTTTCCGGCGGCGAGGGGAAGGATACGCTGTGGGGTGGCAAGGGCAACGACTACTTCTTGTTTGACGGGGACCTCAAGAGTGCCAGGCTCGACAAGCTCCCCGACTTCGACACCTACAACGATCGATTCGTACTTTCAAAGTCGGTATTCAAGAGACTTCCTGAAGGAAATCTTTCGAAGAAGCAGATCAAAAAGTTCTTTGATGTCGAGAAAGGAAAGATCATTTACGACGCCGGCAAGGAAGAGTTCGCCTTCGCCAAGATCCCGAAGGACGAGGCGTTCGGCGAACACTGTGTCATCGTCGTGGCGTAATGCGCGGCGGCGTTGGGTCGGCCGACGGGTGCTGCGAGCTCACACGCCTTCAAGCAGGACTTCGAGGTTGACGGTCGAGCGCTTGCCAATGCCGTCGCCATGCGCGGCGAGGAACGTCTCGCAGGCCTTCCGGCCCTCATCGCGGAGCATCTTGAGGAATGCCCATTCGGCGTTGAGCTTGGACGAATAGCCGAGCGTCGCCATGATGCTGTTCGACACCATGTGGACCCGCATGCGGGCCCAGCGGGCGCCTTCGCTGTGGCCAGGGTCGGCCACCTGCCGCATCATCGCGATCATCCGGAGTTCCTTGAGGAGCACGGCGTTGAACGAGACTTCGTTGAGGCGGTTGAGGATATCGCGGGCGCTGCTCGGCGTGCCGGGCCGCTCCACCGGGTTGACGGGCACGAGGATGGTGTCCTCGGAGTCCAGCTCGCGGATCAGCGGGGTGATGGTCGGGTTGCCGGAATAGCCGCCGTCCCAATAGGGCTCGCCGTCGATCTCGATCGCCTGGAACATGGTGGGGAGACACGCCGAGGCGAGAAGGACGTCCGGCGTCAACTCGCTCTTCCGGAAGACGCGCCCGCGCCCGGTGCGGACGTTGGTGGCGGTGATGAACAGCTCGACGGGAGTATCGCCGACGCGGTCGAAATCGATGAGCTCCTCGAGGATCTTGTTGAGCGGGTTCTTGCCCTGCGGGTTGAGGTCATAGGGCGAGAAAAGCCGCGACATCATATCCATGGCGACGAATAGCGGCGAGTTGTCGAGCGTCCAGCGGCCGAGCAGGACGTCGAGCGGACCGCGCTGGAACGGGCTGAACCGGGCGGCATCGGAGACCCGCTGCCAGAAGTCGTTGAGGGCCTGCCGCGCGCCTGTCACGCCGCCATGAAGGTAGCCGGAGGCAAGCACCGCGGCGTTCATCGCACCGGCGGAGGTGCCGGAGATGCCGTCGATGAGGATGCCGGGCTCCTCGAGCAGGCGGTCGAGGACGCCCCAGGTGAAGGCGCCATGGGACCCGCCGCCCTGGAGCGCCAGATTGACCGGCACCGGCTTCGTGGTGTTCCTCCGTCGGTTCATCGGGTCTCCATGGCCGGCCTCAACCTAAGCTTGGCAAACCGCATGCCACGGATGGAACCGCGCGGCCGCTCCGTCGGGATGACCGGCCCGGATCGCACCCTCAGGCGGCGTTGACCATGGCGAGGCGCCGGTCGAGGTAGTCGGCGCAGACGCCGAGCAGCTCGTCGACATTGTTCTCGAAGAAGTGGTTGGCGCCGGGGATGATCTGCTGATCGATCTTGATGCCGCGCTGCGTCTTGAGCTTGTCGACCAGCGCCTGGACATCCTTCTGGGGAACGACGCGGTCAGCGTCGCCATGGACGATCAGCCCCGAGGATGGACATGGGGCGAGGAAAGTGAAGTCGTGCAGGTTCGCGGGCGGCGCGATCGAAATGAAGCCCTCGATTTCCGGCCGGCGCATCAAGAGCTGCATGCCGATCCAGGCGCCGAAGGAGAAGCCGGCCACCCAGCAGCTCTTCGCGTCCGCGTGCATGGACTGCACCCAGTCGAGCGCGGCAGCGGCGTCCGATAGCTCGCCCGAACCGTGGTCGAAGCCGCCCTGGCTGCGCCCGACGCCCCGAAAATTGAACCGCAGAACGGCGAAGCCGCGTTTCGCGAACATATAGAAGAGCTGGTAGACGACCTGGTTGTTCATCGTCCCGCCGAACTGCGGGTGGGGATGAAGAATGATCGCGATCGGACCGTTCTTCTGCTTGGCGGGCTGGAAACGCCCTTCGAGGCGACCGGCTGGGCCGGTGAAGATCACTTCTGGCATCGTGCTTTGTCTTCTTTCTTAGTGCCGCCGCAGCCGAGGGGGTGCTGGTCGGGCCTCGGCCGATGGAAACCCTGATCCTCAGGGCTCGCCGCCGCCAGCGGGATCGCACAGGCCGGGCGGCGGCCTTCATATCACGACCGGTAGGGTGACTTTCAAGCAGATTGAGCCGCCATGCGCGGTCGCGTCTCACTCCCGTCATCGTGGCGGAGGAGGGAGCTCCATGCCGTAGACAGGGAAGGATCATCACCCGCTTGAGTTTTGTTCCGACCGGGCGTCTACTCCATAGGCATTTTGCACAATTGGGTGTCACGCACGTGCGAAGGGCCACCCTGACCCGCCTGCTGCTCGTGCTCGAGCATGATGTGCTGAAGCGGATCGCCACCGGCGACTCGCTGGCTTCGGCCATGGACATGCTATGCCGGAGAGTCGAGCGGCTCGCGCCGGCTGTGGTCTGCTCCGTTCTGCTCGTCGATGCAGACGGGTACTTGCGCCCGCTGGCGGGGCCCTCCCTCGATCCCGCCTACTCGGCTTCGCTTGACGGTGTGCCGATCGGTCCCAAGGCAGGCTCGTGCGGTACCGCCGCCTATCGCCGGGAGGAGGTGGACGTCAAGGACATTGCCACCGACCCGCTGTGGGAGGATTACCGCCAGTTGGTCGAGCCGCTTGGCCTTCGGTCCTGCTGGTCGAGCCCGATCCTCTCGCAGGACGGAACGCCGATCGGAACGTTCGCCTTCTACTATCGGGACCGGGATGGATCGCGGGACGTGGAACGATTGATCGTCGATACCTGCGTGCCGCTCTGCGCCATTGCCATCGAACATGAGTTGGCGCAGGCCAAGGCGCATCGGCTTGCCTATCGCGATCCCCTGACCCAACTCGCGAACCGCACAGCCTTTTTCGAACGCGCCAGGCGGATGATTGCGGAAGTGGCCCCGCAGCACGCCATCGCAGTGTTCTGCCTCGACCTGGACGGGTTCAAGGCGATCAACGACCGCTATGGCCATTGGGCTGGCGACCAACTGCTCGCGGCGGTAGGCCGGCGCCTCCTCGCTTTCGAAGAAGCGGGGAACGAAGTCGCGAGGCTTGGGGGCGACCTGTTCGCCCTGCTCCGGGCCGGCGTGAATGTGGAGGCGGCGGAAGCCACGGCCCTGCGGATGGTGGCGGCGTTTGCCGAACCGTTCGTCATTGAGGAGAAGCCGGTGGCGATAAAGGCCAGCGTCGGCATAGCGTTCCGCCAGTCCGGCGACCACGACCTGACGGAATTGATGAAGAATGCCGACCTCGCGCTCTCGCGGGCCAAGTCGGAAGGCGGCGCGCGTCATCGCTTCTTCAACCCCGGGATGGCGGCGGCGATCCGCGAGCGGCGGGAGCTCGAAAGCGATCTCCGCCGCGCGATCGAGGCTGGCGAATTCTCCATAGTGTACCAGCCTATCGTGGATCTTGCGACCGGTGCGGTTATGGGATGCGAAGGGCTCATCCGCTGGCGGCACCCGACCGCAGGATTGCGAATGCCGGCGGAGTTCATCGGCGTGGCCGAAGAACTCGGCCTGATAGGGCCGATCGGCGCCTGGGTCCTCGAAAGGGCCTGCGAGCAGGCGGTCGCGTGGCCCACGGACGCCTATGTCGCCATCAATCTGTCCGCCATCCAGCTCCGCGACCCGGCTTTCGGAGCCCAGGTCGGCGCAATTCTCGCTCGGACCCGGCTGCCGCCGTCGCGGCTTCAGCTCGAGATCACCGAGTCGGTTCTGCTCGCGGAGAACCCGGTGACCGAGGCGACGCTTTCGGCGCTTCGGGCAAGGGGCATCGTCATCGCCCTCGACGATTTCGGCACAGGCTACTCTTCGCTCCGTTCGGTGCGCGCCTTCCGGCCCGACAAGCTCAAGATCGACAGGTCCTTTGTCCAGGAACTCGGAGCGAGCGACCGTTCCACGGCCATCGTCCGCGCGGTGATCGGGCTCGCGAGGAACCTCGGAATGACGACCACCGCCGAAGGCATCGAAACGTCCGGGCAGGCCAACCTGTTGATCGCGGAAGGCTGCAGCGAAGGCCAAGGCTATCACTTCTGGCGCCCGATGCCGGCCGAGGACGTCGCCTGCGTCCTCGGCGAAAGACGCATCGTTCCGACCGTTTCGGAGCAGCGCGCGGCGGGTTAGGGCCTGCGCGTCATGCCGCCGCCATGGTTCCGCGCAAGGATGCGGGCTTCAATCGCTGCCCATGAGGTCTTCCATGTCATCGGCAGGAGCCGGGACGGGACCGCGCCGTATCCGGGGGATCGTGACGACCGGGGCGATCCGCGACTTCAGTCCGGGCGAGTTGCTTGCCGACCGGGCCATTCACATCGTCGGCCTCGTCGCCGGCGTGACCGGGGCGGTCGCGCTGACGCTGGTCGCGGCAATCGAGTTGAAGTGGGCCGCGCTGGCGACGGTGGTGGCCTATTCGGCCGGCCTGGTCGCCATGCTCTCCTTCTCCGCCGCCTATAATCTCGGCCACCGGAGCCGCCACCGGCACATCCTGCGGCGGCTCGACCATGCGGCGATCTTCGCCATGATCGCCGGGACCTACACGCCCTTCACCATCCTCGGTCTCGAAGGCGGCTGGCGGATCGGCATGACGATCGCGGTCTGGTTGCTGGCAGGCGTCGGGATTGCGGTGAAGCTGTTCGCGCCGGCGCAGCGTTCGACGCGCATATCGACGGCGCTCTATCTCGCCCTCGGATGGATGGGTATCGTCGCCATCGAGCCGCTGCTCCGCGGGGTGAACCCCGGCGTGCTGATCCTGATCGCCGTTGGCGGCGGTCTCTATTCGGTTGGCGTGGTGTTCCATGCGCTCCAGCGCATGCCGTACCAGAACGCGATCTGGCACGCCTTCGTGCTCGCGGCGGCAATGGTCCATTTCGCGGCGGTCTCGGGTATGGTGGCCGTCGCCGGCTGAGCCCGGATTGTTCAGCCGAGCTTTGAATGACGCTAGCGTGCTTGTACACTAGGAACATATTACTCTCTTGGGCGGAGGCAGTGATGCTGAAGATCGAGTTCGACCAGGAGGACGACGGCCGGTGGATCGCCGAGATCCCGGTACTGCCAGGCGTAATGGCCTATGGTGCTACCCGTGACGAAGCGCAGGATAGGGTCGAGGCGCTGGCGCTGAGGACTTTAGCGGATCGGCTGGAGCACGGTGAGGATGTGCCAGAGCTTGGCGAGCTATTTGCCGCGGTGGCATGACCCGGTGGCCCTCGACGCCCGCTCGCCGAGTCCTTGCCGCACTTGAGCGCATCGGCTGGCGAATCAAGCGTCAGACCGGTTCTCATCGCGTTCTCCAACGGGAAGGTTGGTCCGACTACGTGTTCGCATTCCATGACCGCGACGAGATTGGTCCAGGTATGCTGTCGCGCATCAGCCGAATGACCGGCCTGAGGCCGGAGGACATCTAGCGGACCGGCACGCGGGCAGATGGCTTTCTGCATGAGCTGCCGTAACAACAGCGCGATAGGCTGAAGCGGAACCTGCAACCATGACCGAGCCGCGCCTCTATCTCGACTACAACGCCACCGCGCCGCTTCGGGCGGAAGCGCGCGAGGCGATGGTCGCCGCGCTTGGCGAGGTCGGCAACGCCTCGTCGATCCACGCCGAGGGCAGGGCGGCGCGGCAGCGGGTCGAGGCGGCGCGCGGCGCCGTTGCCGGGCTCGTCGGCGGGGACGCGAAGCTCGTCACCTTCACCGGCGGCGGGACCGAAGCGAACAATACGGTCCTGACCCACGCGTGGAGCTTTCGCGGCCAGCCGCACCGTGCCAATTTCCTCCTGGTTTCGGCGGTCGAGCATGTCTCGGTTCTGGCGGGCGGCCGGTTCGACGCCGCCAAGATCCGGTCGATACCGGTCGACGGCAACGGGCTGGTCCAGCTCGATGCCCTCCGCCGGATGCTGGAGGCGATGGCCGCCGAGGAGGCGCGGCCGCTGGTGTCGGTGATGCTCGCCAACAACGAGACCGGTGTGATCCAGCCGGTCGCGGAGATCGCGCGGCTTGCGCACGAGGCCGGCGCCGTCGTCCACACCGATGCGATCCAGGCGGCGGGCCGCATTCCCGTCGATATCGGTGCGCTCGGTGTCGACGTCCTGACGCTGTCCGCCCATAAGATCGGCGGTCCGCAAGGGGTCGGTGCGTTCGTGCGGGCGCATGAAGACCTGACCTTCGGGCCGCTGCTCATCGGCGGCGGCCAGGAGAAGCGGCTGCGGGCGGGAACCGAGAACGTCGCCGCCATCGCCGGCTTTGGCGCCGCCGCCGCCGCTGCCGCGGTCGATCCGGCCTCGACCAAGGTGTGGGAGGGGTGGCGGGACGCGATCCGAGACACCATATCGTCCTCAGGTGCTGCCGCTACGGTCTTCGGGGCGGGGGCGCCGCGCCTGCCGCAGACGCTGTGCATCGGCATCGACGGGATTCCAGCGGAAACGCTGGTGATTGCGCTTGATCTCGAAGGGGTCTCGGTGTCGTCCGGGTCGGCTTGTTCGTCGGGGAAAGTCGCGCCGAGTCATGTGCTTGCCGCGATGGGCGCGCCTCCGGATGTAGCGAAAACCGCCATTCGCCTCAGTCTGGGCTGGCAAACTGACGAGGCCAGCTTAGATTTATTCGCAACAAGGTGGCGCCGTGTGCTAAGGCATGTGGCGCCGGGACACATCCGGGCGGCCTGAAACCCCCCGGAACTCAACCCGCGGTCCTTGAAACCGCTGTGGATGGAGTGAGGAATGCCTGCCGTTCAGGAGACGGTCGATACCGTACGCCGGATCGACGTCGATCAATACAAGTATGGATTCGTAACGGACATCGAGACCGACAAGGCCCCGAAGGGCCTGTCGGAGGACACCGTCCGTTTCATCTCGGCCAAGAAGGGCGAGCCGGAATGGATGCTGGAGTGGCGGCTCGCCGCCTACCGGCGCTGGCTGACCATGACCGAGCCGACCTGGGCCAAGGTCCACTATCCGAAGATCGACTTCCAGGACCTCTACTACTACTCGGCGCCGAAGAGCACCAAGGGTCCGAAGAGCCTCGACGAGGTCGACCCGGAACTCCTCGCCACCTATGAGAAGCTCGGCATTCCGCTCCGCGAGCGGGCGATCCTGGCCGGCGTCGAAGGAGCTCGCGTCGCGGTCGACGCGGTGTTCGATTCGGTTTCGGTGGTCACCACGTTCCGCGAGGAGCTGAAGAAGGCCGGCGTCCTGTTCTGCTCGATGTCGGAGGCGGTCCGCGACTACCCCGAGATTGTGAAGAAGTATCTCGGCTCCGTCGTGCCGGTCACCGACAACTTCTATGCGACGCTCAACTCGGCGGTCTTTTCCGACGGCTCGTTCGTCTACATTCCCGAGGGCGTCCGCTGCCCGATGGAGCTGTCGACCTATTTCCGCATCAACGAGCGCAATACCGGCCAGTTCGAGCGCACCCTGATCGTCGCCGAGAAGGGCGCCTACGTGTCCTATCTCGAAGGCTGCACCGCGCCGATGCGCGACGAGAACCAGCTCCATGCGGCGGTGGTCGAGTTGGTCGCGCTGGACGATGCCGAGATCAAATACTCGACCGTACAGAACTGGTACCCCGGCAATGCCGAGGGGAAGGGCGGCGTGTACAATTTCGTGACCAAGC
>JALHRF010000118.1 GCA_022841545.1 Bauldia sp.
TTGCCGCCGGACAATGTGCCGACGGCCGAGCCCATGCGCTTCACGTCGATGGCGAAGCGCGCCGCGATCTCGCGGGCCTTGTCGCGCTCGCGCCGGGCGGAGATGAAGCCGCCCGGCGCGACCGAACGGATCCAGGGCGAGGACAGGTTTTCGCGGATGGGCCGCTCGGCAAAGATGCCGTCGCGCTTGCGATCGGCGGAGCAGTAGGCGATGCCGCGCGCGAGCGTCGCCGCACGGCTCCGGAGCGATATCTCCTCGCCGCCGAGGAAGACGCGGCCGGCCTGAGGAGGGCGCATGCCGGCAAGCGCCTCGACGACGCTGGAGGCGCCGGAGCCGAGCTGGCCGGTGAGGCCGACGATCTCGCCGGGACGGACGGCGAAGCTCACCGGCTCGCTGAGGCCGTCGGCGATCAGCCCTTCGACGCGAAGGAGCGGCGCTTCGCCGAGCGTGCCGCGGGCCGGGAACATGGTCTCGAGGTCGCGGCCGAGCATCATGGTGATGACGGCGTCGACGTCGAGTTCCGCGGTCGGCTTCGCCGGCAGGCTGCGACCGTTCCTGAACACGGTCACCCGGTCGGCGATGCGGAACACCTCGGGCAGGCGGTGGGTGACGTAGATGATGCTCCGCCCCTCGCCGGCGAGGCGCTTGATGACGGCCAGCACCCGCTCGATCTCGCGGTCGGCAAGCGCCGCGGTCGGCTCGTCGAAGATCAGGATGCGAGCATCGCGGACGAGGAGGCGCGCGATCTCGAGAAGCTGCTTCTCGGCGACGCTGAGGCGCTCCACCGTGGTGCGGGGATCGAGATGGTCGAGGCCGACGGCGGCGAGCAGCTTCCGGGCGCGGGCGTTGAGGCTGCCGGGCCACCAGAACGCGGAGACGCCGGCCTGGCCCAGGACGAGATTCTCGGCGACCGTCATGGTCGGGACGGAGGAATATTCCTGATGCACGACGGCGACGCCCGCGGCCTGCGAGCGGGCGGAGGGGAACAGGTCGGCCGCCTCGCCGTCGACTTCGATCGTGCCGGAATCGGGCTGGACGAGGCCGGACAGCACCTTGACGAGGGTGGACTTGCCGGCGCCGTTCTCGCCCAGGAGCGCCATGACCTCGCCGGCGCGCAGCTCGAAATCGACCTCGGCCAGCGCCTGGACGCTGCCGTAGCGCTTGGAGAGGCGGCGGACGGAAAGGCGCGGTCTTTCGACCGCGCCTCCGGCTTCAGTGCTCTGAGAACCCGAGTTCACAAGCCGAGCGCTAGCTGTCGCAGATCTCGTCTGCCGTATAGCCCCAGATCTTCGTGTTGGCGATGCCTTCGGCGCCGATCGCCGGGGCATGCGGCATGTAGTTGTACTTGGCGGGCGGGCCGGCATCGATCGCCGGCGCGTCGGGCGTGACCTCCAACTGGACCACATCGCCCTCGATCTTGCCGTTGGCGATGAATTTGGCCGCGGTCCTCACCGCGAGCGCGCCTTCGACGTAGGCGGGCTGGATGCCGGTGCCGAACGTCTCGCCGTCCTTCACCGCGTCGAGCGAGCCCGAGCAGTCGCCGGAGACGATCCAGACGTCCTTGCCGGGCTCGATGCCGTTTTCCTTGAGCGCCCTGATGACGCCGTTGGCGGCCTGCTGGTTAGACACCCACAGGAAATCGAACTGGCCCTTGTACTTCGGGATCACCTGGCTGCCGATCTCGTAGCCGGTCTCCGGGCTGTTCGCGCCGTATTCGAGATGGATCTCGTTGAAGGGCGCGTCCTTGGTGGCTTCCATCATGCCCTTGTAGCGCTCGGTGCCGGTCTTCTCGCCTTCCGGGTGCTGGAAGATGAGGAGATTGCCCTCGGGGCTCTTGAACGTCGCACCGGCGGCCTTGGCGGCGTCGCGGGCCTTGAGCAGCATCTCGCCGACGGTCTTGCCGATGAGGATCTGGTTGGCGCCGGAATAGGCCTGGACGTAGGGCCAGGACTGCTCGTTCGGTTCCTGGGTGAGCTGGATCACCGGGGCGAGCTGGGAGAGCTGGCGGACGTCGTTGATCGCGGCGTCGGCGACCCACGGCCAGAAAATGACCGCCGCCGGCTTGGCGCCGCTCGCGATGTATTGCTGGACCTGCTGGTCCTGCTCAGGCTGCGAGAACTGGTGCTCGAAGACGGTCAGATTGTAGCCGAGCTTCTCCGCCTCCTCCTTCGCACCCTTGATCTGGTTGGCGCCGTAGACGTTGGATGAGGTCATGACGAACATGACCAGATCCTTACCGTTGCCCATCACGTCCTGGGCGTTGGCGATGGACTGGTACGAGGCGACCGTGAATACGGTCATGCCGAGAACCGCGGCAAATCTCTTCAGCGACGTCATTCAGTACCTCCTGGGAACGGGATCTATAGGGATCGTCGACTCTGCAAGAAAAAGAACAAAAGCTTTGATCTTTGTTTTAGCCGGGGCGTCTGGGGCTGTCAATACGAGTGGCTGCCGAAGGAAGCGGCATGCCGCTCCGGAGGCAGTCCTCGGCTTGACACCATGCTGCCTCCTCCATAATCATCAAAAGCCTTATTCTTTAATCTTAAGCGGAGATCCGGCCGGTGATCAGCTTCAATTGGGTCATCACCCTTCCCAAGCACCTGACCGCCGACCAGTTCGATGCCTGGTACCTCGGCGTCCACACCGAACTGGCCAAGGTGGCGCACAAGATCATCCGCTATTCGATCAACCGGCGGGTCAACGTCCAGCCGGAGGTGGCGCATGGCGACTACTTCCGCATCGCGCAGGAATACTGGGCGGACTGGGACTCGATGGTCGAGTGCTGGAACCACACCACCGGCTGGGCGCTCCTCGGCGACGGCATGGTCAACATGGGGCTGCAGCCGGGCACCCTCCCCGGCATCGCGCTGACCACACACACCCAGTTCGACGTGGCGCAACCGGCGCAGTTCTCGACCTTCCAGCGCGGCTACCGCGCCCGCAAGGACGGGACGATCACGAAGTTCATCGCTTTCGGCATGGCGAAGGACAAGGCGGGCATCAAGGACTGGTACGCGAAGACGCTGGGTGACCTCGGCAGGAATGGCCTCGTCCGCGAGCACGTCTTCGGCACGAGCGTCGGCAAGACGATCAAGCTCGGCATGGTGGGCACGCTGCCCTCCGACGGCCAGCTCCTCTACGACTGGAACCTAGAACTGTGGTTCGACTCGAACGAGGACGCAATTCGCTATCTCGACTCGGCGGAGTTCAAGGAGAAGTTCGCGAAACTCAAGGCCGCGAGCACCGACACGCTCGCCGGCCTGTTCCGCGGCCAGGAGATGCTGATGCTCAACACGGCGCTGCCGCACAAAGACGATTGAGGGGCAACGCGAAGCGCGACGTGGACGAACCGGCGTCGTCTTCGCAACATCCGCTCATACCCGCGCAAGGGGGTATCCAGCTTTCTCATCGCACAGCGCTTGCCTTGAACAGAACGGGTCCCCGCGTGCGCGGGGACGAGCGGAATTTGCGACGGAATGGACCCTCATCATCATTTGTTGGCGCGCCCCGCTGTTGCCCCGGCTTGCCGGGAACCGCGGGCAACGCTACACAGCGACGATCTTCCGAAGGGATGACGGCACATGGCGGTCGCTTACGCCGACAAGGGACTGGTGACGGTATTCGGCGGCTCGGGCTTTCTCGGGCGGCACGTGGTGCGAGCGCTCCTCAAGCGCGGCTGGCGGGTGCGCGCCGCGGTGCGCCGCCCGGACCTCGCCGGGTTCCTCCAGCCGCTCGGCATGGTCGGCTGGGTGCAGCCGATCCAGGCCAATCTCCGCTACCGCTGGTCGGTAGACCGGGCGGTGGAAGGCGCGGACGCGGTGATCAACCTCGTCGCGATCATGACGCCGTCGGGCCGGCAGAACCTCGAGTCGGTCAATGTCTTCGGCGCGCGGGCGGTGGCCGAGGCGGCGCGGCGTCAGGGCCTCGACCGCGTGATCCATGTCTCGGCGCTCGGCGCGGACCCGGACTCGCCTTCGGCCTATGGCCGGAGCAAGGCGGCGGCCGAGGCGGCGGTGTTCGAGACGCTTCCGAAGTCGGTGGTGATGCGGCCCTCGGTCGTGTTCGGGCCGGAGGACGCATTCTTCAACCGCTTCGCCCGCATGGCGCAGATGTCGCCCTTCCTGCCGCTGGTGGGGGGCGGCAAGACCAAATTCCAGCCGGTCTTCGTCGGCGATATCGCGCGGGCCATCGCCGATACGGTCGAAGGCAAGGGGAAGGCCGGGACGATCTACGAACTCGGCGGGCCGGAAGTCGAAAGCTTCCGCGAATGCATGGAGATCATGCTCTCGGTCATCGGCCGGAAGCGGCTGCTGCTTCCGCTGCCATGGGGCGTTGCGAGCCTGATGGGCTCGGTGCTCCAGTACCTGCCGGGCAAGGTGCTCACGCCTGACCAGGTGCGCCAGCTACGCGTCGACAGTATCGTGTCGGAAGCGGCCCTTGCCGAGAGTCGGACCTTCGACGCCTTCGGCATCAAGCCGACGACGCTCGGTGCGGTGCTGCCGACTTACCTGTCGCAGTACCGGGTGCGCGGCGAATACGAGAAGCAGGCAGTTTAGGCCGGTCCCGCCGTCGGGTCGGCGTAGCTGGCCGCGTCCCAGGACTGACTCGATCGCTCACGGGTGAATCACCCCCTGTCATCCCCGCGAAATCGGGACCCGGTAACCATCGCAGATTCCGAACGAGGTCCCGACATCGTCTACTGGGTCCCCTTCCCTCGGCCCTTCGGGCCTCGCCGGGGATGACAGGTTTGGCGAACTGAGGCGAAGGAGCGGCTACGGTTCCTGCTGCCGTATCAGGTCTCCCAGCGCGTCGTCGCCTGGGGGCGCGGCCTCCGGCGCGGTCGCGGCCGGTGGGGTCTCCGGCGCGGTGACCGTCGGCGCATCCTCCGGCCCCATGAAGAAGAACACGGCCACCAGCCCGACGATGCCGACCCCGATCCGCCACCAGCCGAACGGCGCGAAGCCGTGGCGGCCGACGAAGCCGAGGAAGACCCGCACCACGATCACCGCCGAGACGAAGGCGGCGAGGAAGCCGATGACGATGATCGCCGCCGAGTCGAAGTCGAGGATCGCGTAGTTCTTCGCAAGGCTGTACACGAACGCGCCGAGCATGGTCGGCATGGCGAGGAAGAAGGAAAACTCGGCGGCGGCCCGCTTCTCGGTGCCGAGCAGCATGGCGCCGACGATGGTTGCGCCGGAGCGGGAGACGCCCGGCACCAGGGCCAGCATCTGAAACAGGCCGATGCCGAGATAGAGCCGGAACGGGAAATCCATGATGTCGCCGTGGCGGGGGCGAAGCGGCAGGCGGTCGACGACGACGAGCACGATGCCGCCGATGATCAGCATGATCGAGATCGTGGTGACCGACTCGAAGATCACCCGGGTGATGAAATCGTGGAAAATGACCCCGACGATCGCCGCGGGAAGAAACGCGATGAAGACGCCGGCGGTGAAGTGCCGCGAGCGGGCATCGCTCGGCAGGGTGGTGGCGATATGCCAGAGCCGCCCGGCATAGACCGAAAGAAGCGCCAGGATCGCGCCGAACTGGATCAGCACCTCGAAGGCCCGGCCCGGATTCTCGAAGCCGAGCAACTGGCCGAGGAGGAGGATGTGCGCGGTCGACGAAACCGGGAGAAACTCCGTCGCGCCCTCGACGACGCCAAGGATCAGGGCGTCAATGATCGACTTGAGGTCCATGAAACTCCCCGTTCGGCTACGCGCCGAATCGCCTTGTTCCTGCCGCGGGCGGGTTCTATACCGCGAATCGCGTTCCTGCCGTCTGCAAACGGGGCCCCCAGTTCACCTGCCTGATGCCGATTCTTCATCACCATCCCCTGTCCGCAGGCTCCCGCTATGTGCGTCTCGTGCTTGCCGAGTACGGCGAGGCCGTGGAACTCGTCGAGCGGCACCCGCTTGAGCGCGAGGCCGAGTTCCTGGCGCTGAATCCGGCCGGAACCGTGCCGGTGCTGATCGACGAGACCGACGGGCCGATCGCCGGGCCGGCGGTGATCGCGGAGTATTTGTTCGAGACGCGGGGCCATCGCCTGGGCGAGGCGACGCTGATGCCCGCCGTCCCGAAGGAGCGGGCCGAAGTGCGACGGCTTGTCTCGTGGTTCCTCGACAAGTTCGACCAGGAAGTGACCACTTATCTCATCAACGAGAAGGTGTTCAAGCGGAACGCACCGCGTGGCAATGGCGGCCCGCCCGACGCTGCCGCAATCCGGGCGGCGCGCGCCAATATCCGCTATCATATCCGCTACATCGGCTACCTGACGGCGCGGCGGAACTGCCTGGCGGGGCGCGCGATGACCTGCGCCGACCTCGCCGCCGCGGCGCACCTGTCCTCTATCGACTACCTCGGCGAGGTGCCATGGGAGGAAGACATGATGGCGAAGCAGTGGTACGCGCGCGTCAAATCGCGCCCGAGCTTCCGCCAGTTGCTGGCCGACCAGATCCGCGGCAACCCGCCGGCGACCCACTACGCCGACCTGGACTTCTAGGCGACATCGCGACGCCCGAAGAGACGGAGGGGCGTCCCTCCCATCCGCTCGACTCCGCGCAAGCGGAAACCCAGCTTTTGCGGGGCGCATCTGAACCGAAGGACGAAGGCAGGCCGGACTTCTTTGAAGGTCCAGGGCTCGAGAAGCTGGATTCCCGCGCGCGCGGCAGTGGGCGGAGGGTGCTTTCGGCGAATGCGCGCGACCCGAAGGCCGGCCTGATTGCCGACGCGAAGGCCGAGGGCTTCGATGTCCTGCGCGTCACGCGGCCGGACGCGACGCCCGAAGCGGCGCCGCGCCTGCGGCAATTCATCGCCGACGGGTTCCAGGGCGACATGACGTGGCTGGAGGAGACCGCCGAACGGCGGGGGGCGCCGCACCGGCTCTGGCCCGAAACAAGGTCGGTGGTGATGCTCGGCCTCAATTACGGGCCGGAGGACGACCCGCTCGCCTCGCTCGGAATGAAGGATCGGGCGACGATCTCTGTCTATGCCCGGAACCGCGATTATCACGGCCTGATCAAGGGCAGGCTCAAGGGTATCGCGTCGCGCTTCGAGGCACGGACCGGGAGCAGGGTGAAGGTATTCGTGGATACCGCCCCGCTGATGGAGAAGCCGCTCGCGGAAGCGGCGGGAATCGGCTGGCAGGGCAAGCACACCAATCTCGTCAGCCGCGATTTCGGCTCCTGGCTCTTTCTCGGAGCGATCCTGACCGACGCGGAACTGCCGCCGGATGAGGCCGAAACCGACCATTGCGGTTCGTGCCGGGCCTGCCTCGACATCTGCCCGACGAATGCGTTTCCCGTACCCTACCGGCTCGATGCGCGGCGCTGTATCTCCTACCTCACCATCGAGCACGCGGGGCCGGTCCCGCGCGAGTTCCGGAAGGCGATGGGGAATCGCATCTATGGCTGCGACGACTGCCTCGCCGTCTGCCCCTGGAACAAGTATGCGCAGGCGACGCGCGAGGCGAAGCTCGCCGCCAGGGACGATCGCGAAGCGCCGCTGCTCGCCGACCTGGTGGCGCTGGACGATGCGGGGTTCCGCGCACACTTCTCGGGATCGCCGGTCAAGCGGATCGGGCGGGACCGCTTTCTCCGGAACGTGCTCTACGCGGTCGGGAACACCGGGGATGCCGCGCTCGTGCCGCTCGTCGAGGCGCGGCTCCGCGACCGGTCGGCGCTGGTGCGCGGCGCGGCGGCGTGGGCGCTTGGCGAACTCGACCGCGAGGCGGCATTGGCGGCACGCGCGATGCATGCGACAGAGGGTGACGGACACGTGATGGAGGAGTGGGATGCACTCGACACCTGACCACCACGTCGCGGAAGCGACGGCTACCCCGGGGCAGCCGGGCGCCCCGAAGCCTCCTGCGACGAGCGCGCAGGGGGCGACTGCGACCGGCGCCTCGGCCTCCGGGGTCTCGGCCGCGGGCGCGCTCGCCTTCGGGGCGCTTGCCATCGGCGCGTTGGCGATCGGCGCACTCGCCATCGGCCGGCTCGCCATCGGCCGCTTCATCGCCAAGGATGCCCGCATCGACCGGCTCAGGATCGGCAAGCTCGAGATCGACGAGATCGAGTGGAAGAAAAAGGACTAGCCGTCGGACCATGTCGGAGCCGCGCTTCTTCAGGTCGAAGGCCGAGTGGCGGCGATGGCTCGAGAAGAACCATGCCGCCGACAGCGAGCAGAAGGTCGGCTTCCACAAGGCCGCCTCGGGCAAGGCGGGACTGACTCGCGCGGAGGCGCTCGACGAGGCGCTGTGCTTCGGCTGGATCGACGGGGTCGCCGGAAGCCTCGGCGACCACGCCTGGCACATCCGCTTCACGCCGCGGCAGAAGCGGAGCGTGTGGAGCGACGTCAACATCGCCCGCGTCGAGGAACTCAAGGCGGAGGGCCGGATGGCCCCGGCCGGGCTCGCGGCCAATGAGCGGCGCGACCCGAAGCTCCAGAAGCGCTATTCGGGCGAGAATCGCCATGTCGGCCTCGACCCCGCCGACGAAGCGCGGTTCAGGGCGAATCCGAAGGCATGGGCGTGGTTCGAGGCGAAACCTCAGTCCTACCGGCACCCGGCGGTGTGGTGGGTGATGAGCGCCGTGAAGGCGGAGACGCGGGAGCGGCGGCTCGCCACGCTGATCGCCGATTCGGAAGCGGGCCGGCCGATCAAGTCGCTGACCCCGCCCTCGAAGCGGAAGCCGGCATGAGCGCGATCCGCCTCTTCGTCTTCGGGCTCGGCTATACCGGGCTCGCCTTCGCGCGGTCGGTGCAGGGTGACGCGGCATGGGTCGGCGGCACGGTGCGCAGTCCCGACAAGGCGGCGAAGCTCCGGGCGGAAGGGATCGGCGCACACGTCTTCGACGGCGGGCGGCCGGGCGAAGGGGTCGCCGCCGCGCTCTCCGGGGCGACGCACATCCTCCTCACCATCTCGCAGGGCGAAGGCGGCGACCCGGTGCTCGCCCATCACGGCGACGACATCGCGGCCTCGCCGGACCTCGAGTGGATCGGCTACCTCTCTACCGTCGGCGTCTATGGCGACCATGGCGGCGCGTGGATCGACGAGGAGACGCCGCCCGACCCGCGCGTGCCACGGACCGCGGCACGAATCGGGGTGGAACAGGCCTGGATGGCGTTCGGCCGGCGACGGGACGTCCCGGTCGGCGTCTTCCGCCTCGCCGGGATCTACGGACCGGGGCGGAACCCCCTGGTCAAGCTCGCGGACGGGACGGCGCACCGCATCGTCAAGCCGGGGCAGGTGTTCAACCGTATCCACGTCGCCGACATCGCGGCGACGCTCCGTGCGGCGGCGGCCCGTCCGGCGGCGCGCCTCTACAACGTCGCCGACGACGAGCCTGCCCCGCCGCAGGACGTGGTGGCCTACGCCGCTGATCTGATGGGGGTCGCGCCGCCACCGGAGGCGCCCTTCGCCGAGGCCGATCTCTCGCCGATGGCGCGGAGCTTCTACGAGGGCAACCGCCGCATCTCGAACCGGCGGATCAGGGAGGAACTCGGCGTCCACCTCGCCTATCCCACGTATCGCGACGGCCTGTCGGCGCTGTGGCGCGAGGGGACGTGGCAGGGCTGAAACCGGCGGCGCGTCAGGCCACGGCGCGGGCGGGAGCGACACAAGCGCGATCGGACGCGCCGGTTCGGTCCTCCGCCGCCCTTGCGGACCGTGAGGCCCGGTTCCGCGCCCCTTGCCGAAACAGCACCAGAAGCCGGTGGATGACGCCCGCCCGCCTGACGGCTACGGTTGCAAGGCCGCGGTCGTACCGCGCCTTCGCTTCATCCCGCTGCCGCTGCCATTCGCTGAGATGGGCGGCCGCCAGTCCGTAAATGTCGAGCATGTGCGCCTCCGAAATCCCTCTTGTGACGTGCTTCACGATAGATAGTCGAACGGGCCGCCGCCAATTAGACGAGCGTCTGCAATGCCCATTTCAGGAATGAAAGGCCGCCTCGACTGGGAGGAGCTCCGCGTCTTCCTGGCCGTGGCGAAGGCCTCGGGCCTCTCTGGCGCGGCCCGGCTGACCGGCATCAGCGCGCCGACGCTCGGCCGGCGGATGACGACGCTCGAGCGCGAGCTCAACCAGAAACTCTTCGACCGGAAACCGAGCGGCTACGTCCTCACCGAGGCGGGACGCGAACTCTACGCGCACGCCCTCGAGATGGAGGCGGTGGCCACGGGCATCGAGCGCTGGCGCGACGGGCATGCCGAGCGGCGCGTCGTGCGGATCTCGGCCGGCGCCTGGACCAGCCGGTTCCTCGCGCTCCATATCGGCCGCCTGATCCGCCCCGGCGAGGGGCTCGCGCTTGATTTCCTCACCGCCGCCGCGCGGCTCGACATCGCCCGCCGACAGGCCGACATCGGCATCCGCAACCGCGCGCCCGAGGAGGCGCGGCTCTCCGGCCGGCGGATCAACGACGTCGCCTACGCCATCTACCGCTCACGGGACGCGGACGAAAGCGGCGAGCCAGCCTGGATCGGCTGCATCGGCGACGGCGGGATCACGCCCGGCGCGCGCTGGGTGGCCGCCCGTCACACCGATGCGATCGTCGTCAACTGCACGGACCCGCGCATGGTGGTCGACATCCTCCACGCCGGAACCGGGCAGGCGGTGCTGCCGTGCTTCGTCGGCGATTCCTTCCCGGCACTTCGCCGCAGCGGCGGTGTGATCGCGGAACTGGCCGAGGAGCAGTGGCTGGTACTCAACGACGCCGAGCGCCACGAGCCGCCGGTGCGACGGGTCATCGACCGCATTGCGGCGCTCCTCATGGAGCACCGCGCGCTGTTTCGCGGCGACCGGCCGCAGGGATGAGATACGGAAAGGCGCCGGGGCCGCGCGTCAGCGCGGCGCCAGCACCATGGTCATCTGGCGGCCTTCGAGGCGCGGCTCGGACTCGACCTTGGCGATCGGGGCGGTCTCTTCCTTGACGCGGTCGAGCAGCCTCACGCCGAGTTCCTGGTGAGCCATCTCGCGGCCGCGGAAGCGGAGCGTCACCTTGACCTTGTCGCCCTCCTCGAAGAAGCGGCGCACCGAACGCATCTTGACCTCGTAGTCATGGATGTCGATGTTCGGCCGCATCTTAATTTCCTTGATCTCGACCGTCTTCTGCTTCTTGCGGGCCTCGGCGGCCTTTTTCTGGGCCTGATACTTGTATCGGCCATAGTCGAGAAGCTTGGTGACGGGCGGGACGGAGTTGGGCGCGATCTCGACGAGGTCCAGACCGGCTTCCTGAGCCAATTGAAGCGCCCGGTCGATCGGGAGAGCGCCGTGGTTGACACCCTCGGCGTCGATCAACTGGACCTCCGGCACACGAATCTCTTCGTTGATGCGCGGGCCATCCTTGGCGACGGGCGGCGGGGCTCTGTAGGGTCTGCGAATGGTAGAAGTCTCCTTTTGCTATTGAAACGACGATGCGACGCCTCTTCCGGCGGAAGGGCGCAGCCTTGCAAGGATTCCGGCAATCCCGCTCCGAAGTCAACCGATTCGACGGAAAACCGCATGTGTGGGCGCTAACCACGCCGGACAAGACCGAAACGTCGCCGCTGGCCTTGGCACTGCCTCTCCGCTATGAGGAGGCCGTCGATCGGGGTTTCCTGACGTGCCACAGTCAATCTCCATCCGCTGCGCGGACCGGCGGCTCCCGGCCGGGTCGGAAGTGCAGCCGGGCGGGCCGGCCGCCGCCGCAAGAACGGGTGTGCGACCCACATGACGAAGAAGGTGCTCGTCGTCTTCGGTACCCGGCCGGAGGCGATCAAGATGCTGCCGGTGGTGAAGGCGCTCCGCGCCGCCCCCGGCTTCGACGCGAGGCTCTGCGTCACCGCCCAGCACCGCCAGATGCTGGACCAGGTCCTCGACCTTTTCGACGTGAAGCCCGACTTCGACCTCGACATCATGACCAGGGCGCAGGGGCTGACCGGGATCACCACAGCCGTCCTCACCCGGCTCGAGCCGGTGCTGACCGAGGTCGCGCCGGACTGGGTGCTGGTCCACGGCGACACCACCACGACGATGGCGGCGACGATCGCGGCGTTCTACCAGAAGGTGCCGGTCGGCCATGTCGAGGCGGGGCTCCGCTCCGGCAACCTGCTCCAGCCGTGGCCGGAGGAGGCCAACCGCCGCATCACCGATTCGATCGCCGCGGCGTTCTTCGCGCCGACCGAAGGCGCGCGGCAGAATCTCCTGCGCGAGAACGTGCCTGAGACTCGCATCCATGTCACCGGCAACACCGTGGTCGATGCGCTCCGCGAGGTGGTCGACATGATCGCGACGCGGCCCGGGCTCCGGGACGAGCTTGACGCGCGCTTCCCCTTCCTCGACCCGGACCGGCCGATCCTCCTCGTCACCGGCCATCGCCGCGAGAACTTCGGCGAGCCGTTCCGCGAGCTCTGCGGAGCGATCGCCGACCTCGTCCGCGCCCACGCCATCCAGGCCGTCTACCCGGTCCACCTCAACCCCAATGTCCAGGAGCCGGTGAAGGCAGTCCTCGGCGGTGTCGACCATGTCCACCTGATCGAGCCGCTCGACTACCTGCCCTTCGTCCACCTGATGCAGAGATCGCACGTGATCCTCACCGACTCTGGCGGCATCCAGGAGGAGGCGCCTTCGCTCGGCAAGCCGGTCTTCGTCATGCGGAACGTGACCGAGCGTCCGGAGGCGGTGGAGGCGGGAACGGTGCGCCTGGTCGGCACCGACCGCAAGCGCATCTTCGAGGCGGTATCGGACGTGCTGACCGACGGGGCCGCCTACGACCGGATGAGCCGCGCCCACAATCCCTACGGCGATGGACACGCGTCGGCGCGCATCGCCGACATCCTTCGCGATTGCCCAGGACTTGCCCCATGAGCCACGACTTCAACACCTGCGTAATGATCGGCCTTGGCTATATCGGCCTCCCCACCGCGGCGGTGATTGCCCGGACCGGGATCAAGGTGCTCGGCGTCGACATCAACCAGCATACCGTCGACACGATCAACGCCGGCCTGTGCCCGATCGAGGAGAAGGGCCTTCCGGAGCTGGTGGGCGAGATGGTCGCCTCCGGCCGGCTCTCGGCGGCGACCCGGCCTTCCCCCGGCGACGTCTTCGTCATCGCCGTGCCGACGCCGTTCGAGGGGACCTACAAGCCCGACCTCTCCTATGTCGAGGCGGCGATGCGCTCGATCGCGCCGGTGCTCGCAAAGGGTAACCTGGTGTTGCTCGAATCGACGATTCCGGTCGGCGCCACCGAGCAGGCGGCGCGCTGGATCGAGATGCTCCGACCCGACCTCACTGTCTCGCATCGGGGCCGCGAGGACGGACCGGTCGGCGATGTGCTGGTGGCGCACTGCCCGGAGCGCATCCTGCCCGGCCAGATGATCCGCGAGCTGGTCGAGAACGACCGCGTCATCGGCGGCGTCTGCAAGGCCGCCGCCGAGCGCGGCCGCGCCTTCTACAAGACCTTCGTCAAGGGCGACTGCCTCACCACCGATGCGCGGACGGCGGAGCTCTGCAAGTTGAGCGAGAACGCCTTCCGCGACGTCAACATCGCCTTCGCCAACGAGCTGTCGGTGATCTGCGAGGAATACGGCATCAGCGTCTGGGAACTGATCGGCCTCGCCAATCACCACCCGCGCGTCAACATCCTGCAGCCCGGACCCGGCGTCGGCGGCCACTGCATCGCCGTCGACCCGTGGTTCATCGTCTCGGCCATGGACGACAAGGCGCGGCTGATCCGCGAGGCGCGCTGGATCAACAGCGGCCGGCCCCGTCAGGTGGTCCGGAAAGTACTGGAGAAGCTGGAGGCGTCCGAGGGCGCGATCCGCTCCATCGCCTGCTTCGGCCTCTCCTACAAGCCGAACATCGACGACGTGCGCGAAAGCCCGGCGATCGAGGTGGTCGAGTATCTCGCCCGGGAGCTGCCGCTTTCGCATCCCAGCGTCAGCCTCTCGGTGGTCGAGCCCTTCCTCGAAGAGATGCCGAAGCATCTCGCCGGCTTCCCGGACGTGACCAAGATCGGGATCGACGCGGGGCTTCAGGCCGACCTGATCGTCATGCTCGTCGACCATCGCCAGTTCAGGGACATCCCGGCCGAACGGGTCGCGGGCAAGGTGCTGGTCGATACCCGCGGCGTGTGGAGCCGGTAGGGGCTGACGCGCCAAGTCGTCCACCTTTCCGTCACCCCCGGCGACAGCCGGGGTCCATCGCAGACTTCAAGGCCTCGCATCGGAAGCGGTCGCACCGTCGGTGATGAATTCCAGCTTTCGCCGGGGTGACGGCAACGGCGTGATCCGATGGTCGCGGAAGGGCGCCGCCAGGCACTCGGGCACTACCAGACGTCGCCCGATGGGGTTCTTACGACGGTGAGGGCGAGGGCAACGCTCGCGGCCGGCCCGGGCGTCTCGGTCGATAGTGCGCCTGCATGATCAAGGGGTCACGCAGCGCCGCCCGACAGAGGTGGACGACAGCGAGTGGGACGACGCTGCCGGCCTCCTTGTACTTATGCCAGGTGCTCAGAGCCACGCCGAGAAGGTCGGCCGCCTCGTTGTTGGACAGGCCGAGTTGCTTTTGCCAGTCCGCCGCGTCTTCGCCGGAGAAAGGCTTCTGGTCGTCGGCAATCATCCGGAGGTGGACGGCGTCGATTGCCATGTCGTCGTTACCTCCCCAACTGACGGCGGCCCCGTAGTTGATCACTTGCGGTGCGGAGAATGCCGACCAGTCGGAAAGTGGGGCGAGCAATTCGCCGCCGGTGCCGATCCAGCCGTCCAGCGCAATGCGATCCTTTCTGCCATCGCGCCAGGTTACGGCCAGCGTGAACGGGGAAGCGGCTACGGCACTCGCGATGCGGGGTAGTGCTTCGGCCATCGGTCTCGTTCCCTATTCGGTTGGGAAGCGCGGGTTAAGTCGGTTCCACTCGGAGACGAGTGCCTGACGGTTCGCCGCTGCCCATTCCAGCACCGTGCGGCGTGTGGCAGGGCGCAGATCACCGCGAAGAATGGTCAAGGTGGCGATTTCGTTCAGCGCTTCATTGTCGGGGGTAATGGCGTGAAAGTGGGGCGGCAGATGGTCGTTGGCATACACAGTGATGACTGCCTTGCGGATCGTCGCGAGCCTGCCCACTTCCGCTCCCTCTTGCGATAATCAAAACATAGTACGGAAATCGGATGGCGACAAGAACCATGTCCGACAATCGTACTGGTTTCGAGACCGTTACACTTACGAAGGCGGCGGTTGAGGAAGTGCGGCCGGCAACGCCTGGAAGCATCAACCCTTGCCAGTCCCTACCGCGCCATCCACCCGCCATCGACCGAGACGATGGCGCCGGTGACGTAGGACGAGCCCGGCGCGGCGAGGAAGAGCACCGCGGTGGCGATCTCGTCGGCCTCGCCGAAGCGGCCCATCGGAATCCGCGCGAGCAAATGCGCCGAGCGTTCGGGGTCGTGGCGGAGCGCCTCGGTATTGTCCGTGATCATGTAGCCCGGCGCGATGGCGTTGACGGTGATCGCGTGCGGGGCGAGTTCGGTGGCGAGCGCGCGGGTGAGGCCGGCCACGGCGTGCTTGGCGGCGGTATAGGCCGGGACGCGGATGCCGCCCTGGAACGAGAGCAGCGAGGCGATGTTGACGATCCGCCCCGGACCGCGGCCGGCGATCATGTGGCGGGCGACGGACTGCGACAGGAAGAACAGGCTTTTCAGGTTCACGTCCATCACCGCGTCCCAGTCCGCCTCGCTATAGTCGAGGAGGTCGGCGCGGCGGATAATGCCGGCGTTGTTGACGAGGATGTCGATCCGCCCAAAGCGGTCGGACGCCTCCGCCACCGCCGAATCGATATCGGGATCGTTGCCGAGATCGACCATGACCTCGGCAAAGCGGCGTCCGGTGACTTCGACCGCCTCCGCCGTCTCCGGCATCGGATTCGGCCCGAGGCCGACGATATCGGCCCCGGCCCCGGCGAGCGCCAGGGCCATCGCCCGGCCGAGGCCGCGCCGCGCGCCGGTGACGAGCGCCACCTTGCCGGTGAGAGCGAAGCGCTCGGCGAGGCTCATGGACCCGGCCGCTTCAGATCAGCTTGCCGCGGGCGGCGACCGGCCACTCGATCTCCACCTCCTCGCCGCGGATGCCGTAGACCTTGTCATGCATGTTGATGCAGACGCAGCAGTGGTTGGGGATGATGTTGACCACCTCGCCGACCTTCGGGCGATTTTCGGCCCCGGAGAAGTCGAGGATGCCGTGCTCCTCCGACACATTGGCGACCACCGCGCCAGGATATTCGACCACCTTGCCGAAGTTCTTGACGTAGTACTGCTCGCGGGTGATCGCCTTCGACCCGGCATCGATGATGGCGCGGTCGCCGGTGGGGGTCGAGACGATGGTGGCGCGCACGGTCAGCGCGCACTCGTCCCACGAGGCGTAGCCGGAGTGAACCATCATCACGTCGTTGAAGACGTAGGTGCCGGGGCGGTGCTCGGTGAGCATCGGGAAATCGGCGAGCGTCATCAGCGCCGGGGTGCCGCCTCCGGAGAGGATGGGCAGCGGGATGCCGTCGGCGGTGAACAGTTCGACCGCGCGGTTGAAGTAGTCGACCGCCTTCTCTCCCGTGGTCGGAAAGGCCATCAGGCCCTCGAACTTGATCCGCGGCATGTTCATCGCGTAGCGGGCGAGCGACAGCGCCGCCTCGGGGCTCTGGACGCCGTTCCGGCCGAAGCCGACATCGTTCTCGATCAGGATCGGCACGTCGCGGCCGTGGCGGACGCCCGCCTCGGACAGGCCGCGGATGACATCCTCGTTGTCGGCGACGACGCTGAGCTTGTTGACGCGGTCCGAGAGCCGCATCAGGTGCTCGGTCTTCGCTTGGCCGACGATGTTGAAGGTGATGAGGAGGTCGTCGTCGAGGCCGGCGTCGATGAACACCTCGGCCTCGCTGAGCTTCTGGCAGGTAAGCCCCGATGCGCCCGCCTTGAGCTGCATCTTCGCGATGTCGGGAATCTTGTGGGTCTTGATGTGGGGTCTGTGCTTCATCCCGGCGGCATCGACCATCGCCTGGGCGCGGGCAATGTTCTTCTCCAGCCGGTCGAGATCGATGGTCACCACCGGCGTCTCGAGGTCATGAACCTTGGTCATCGTCGCTCGCTTTGGGGTAGGGGACTCGAATTATCAGACAATATCACGCGCCGTCGGCGGCGCCAGCAGTCTCGCGCCGGTGCGCCTCGGCCATCTCGGCGAGGCTGTTGAAGCGGAAATCGATGCGGGGCATTTCCGCAGGCTTCGAGGTTGCGCCGAAGCCGTCCTTGTCGTGGCGGCGGAAGATCCAGCACGAGGCGAGGCCGAAGCGGTTCGCCGGAACATGGTCGTGGAACAGGCTCTCGGCGGTGTGGAGGATTTGCTCCTTTGCGACGCCGTCCCGCCCCAGCGTTTCGATCATGA
>JALHRF010000119.1 GCA_022841545.1 Bauldia sp.
GTCGATCCTCGGCATCGCGGCGCAGAAGCTCGAACAGGAACTTCGTCTCGAAGACGTAGATGCCCATCGACGCGAGCGCCATCTCGGGCTTGTCGGGTATGCCCGGCGGGTCCTTGGGCTTTTCGAGGAAGGAAATGATGCGGTCTTCCGTGTCGACATGCATGACGCCGAAGCCGGTCGCCTCCATCCGCGGCACCTCGAGGCAGCCGACGGTGACGTCGGCGCCGCTGTCGACGTGCTGCTTCAGCATCAGCTCGTAGTCCATCCGGTAGATGTGGTCGCCGGCGAGGATGACGATGTGGCGCGGGCCGTAGCTGCCGATGATGTCGAGGTTCTGGAACACCGCGTCGGCGGTCCCCTCGTACCACTGGTTCTCCGATACCCGCTGGCTGGCGGGGAGGATGTCGAAGCTCTCGTTCCGTTCGGGGCGGAGGAAGTTCCAGCCGCGCTGCAGGTGGCGGATCAGGCTGTGGGCCTTGTATTGCGTCGCCACCGCGATGCGGCGGATGCCGGAGTTGAGCGCGTTGGACAGGGCGAAGTCGATGATTCGCGTCTTGCCGCCGAAGAAGACGGCAGGCTTGGCCCGCTTGTCGGTCAGCTCCAGGAGGCGGCTGCCGCGCCCCCCGGCGAGCACATAGGCCATCGCGTCGCGGGCCAGCGGCGCATTCGATCCCCGTTCCGGCACGATCCTGTCCTCCCCGTTCTTCCCGCCACGATACGCGAAGCGGAGGGGCGGCGTCGATTCGTGTTCGGCGGAGCCGCCTCACTCACCCCCAGAACGGCGGCAGCGTCTCGGATAGCGCCCCGCCGATGCGGACCGGGGCGACGGCGGTCGCGAGCCCCGTTGCGTCGTCGATCTCGACCGCGATGCCGGCGAGCGTCGCGGTCCCTTGCGCCGGGGTGAAGCGCTCGCCCGGCACCTTGGTGAGGAAGCGGCGGACCGGCTCCTCCTTGTCCATGCCGATCACCGAATTGTAGTCGCCGCACATGCCGGTGTCGGTCTGGAAGGCGGTGCCGCCGGGCAGGATGCGGTAGTCCGAGGTAGGGACATGGGTGTGGGTGCCGACCACCAGCGTCGCCCGCCCGTCGAGATGATGGCCCATCGCCTGCTTCTCGCTCGACGCCTCGGCATGGACGTCGACGATCACCGCGTCGGCCTGCTCCCCGAGGGGGCAGGCCATGAGCTCGCGGTCGACCGCGGCGAAGGGGTCGTCGAGGGCGTCCATGAACACCCGGCCCATGACGTTGACGACCAGCACCCGCGCCCCGTTCCGGGCGAGGAAGACGCCCGCGCCGCGGCCGGGCGTGCCGGGCGGATAGTTGGCCGGCCGGAGGAAGCGCTCCTGGTGGACGGCGAAGGTCAGCGCCTCGCGCTGGTCGAAGACGTGGTTGCCGGTGGTGACGACGTCGGCCCCGGCGTCGAGGAAGGACCGGAACACCTCCTCGGTGATGCCGAAGCCGCCGGCGGCGTTCTCGCCATTGACCACGACGAAATCGAGCCGGTGCTTCGCGACGAGGCCCGGCAGCCGCTGGGTGACGGCATTCCGCGCCGAGCGGCCGACGACATCGCCGAGGAAGAGCAGTCGCATTGCTTGGGTCCGGTCCTTTCAGGCGAGCGGGTCGAGGATCCCGTTCTCCGTGACGATCAGGTCGAGCCGGGCATCATGGGGCTCGTGCGGGATCGTGTCGACCTCCTGCACGGCGAAGGCGATGCCTATGAGCGGCGGGCGACGCCCCCGTGCGCGCAGTGCGGCGATCGTGCGGTCGTAGTGGCCCTTGCCGTATCCGAGCCGTGTCCCCGCCCGGTCGAAGCCGACCACGGGCACGATGATCAGGTCCGGATCGAGGAGCGGCGCGTCCTCCGCGGGAACCATCGTCCCGAATCCACCGGGGACAAGTGCGTGGTCGCCCTCATAGTGGCGGAAGACCAGCGACGCCCCCGGCGCGATCACCGGCAGCGCGACCGTCGCGCCAATGCCATAGGCGAGTTCGAAGATGGGTCTGGGATCGGCCTCGCTCCGCATCGCCACATAGGCGGCCACGTCGCGCGGCGCCAACGCCGCAAGGAGCGGCGCGACATGCGCGGCGATCGCCGCCGAAGCCCTTGTACGGAAAGCCGGATCGGTCGCGTCACGCCGGCGGAGCGCCTGATCCCTGAGTTCGGACTTCGACGCCAAGCTGCCGTACCGTTCCTGACGGGAAAGAGAAGCGCGAGGCCACTGAGCCGGTGGAGGTTACGATCCCGGAGACCTACAGAGTAGGTGGGCGCCGTATACAGGGACCCACGGGTCCCCACAGGGACAGCTCCCTTAAGGATCGATAAGGCCCCGGGGATATGTGTCTCCTGCCAAACCCCGCAGCACTCGCGCCGACAGATATAGGCCCCCGCAACGCCCCGCGCCAGAGCCAACCCTCGACGATCCCCGCGCAGTCCCCCTAAACTGCACGACCGCATCCCGGCGGCCCGCCGTTGAATCGAAGGATATCCCATGTCGACCCGCGTCCGGCTTCCGCTCGCCGTCATGCTCGCCCTCGTGCCGGCCATCCTCGGATATCGGGGAACATCGGCCGCGGAGGAGGCGTTCCCGGAAGCCGATCGGGCGGCGCTCACCGCCATCATCCACAAGGCGATGGACGACAAGCGGCTGCCGGGTCTCAGTGTCGGCATCTGGATTCCGGGGCGCGGGACCCTCGTCCAGTCCTTTGGCAAGGGCGATCTCGAAGCCGGCGCGCCGATGGCGGTCGCCGACCACGTCCGCATCGCCAGCGTCACCAAGACGTTCACGGCGACGGCGGTTCTGCAACTGGTCGACGAGGGCAAGCTCAGCCTCGACGATACCCTCGCCAAATTCATCGAGGGAATCCCGAACGGCGAGCGGATCACCATCCGCAACCTCCTCGGCATGACGTCCGGCATCTACGACTTCCCGGCGGACCCGCAGTTCATGGAGGACATCACCGCCGACCCCTTGATGGAATTCGGCGCCGACGACGTGATCGCCATCCTCCGGCGCAATGAGCCGAGCTTCGAGCCGGGCGCGGAGGTGGTCTATTGCGACACCAACTACATCCTGCTCGGCGTCATCCTCGAACAGGTGTCGGGGCGGAAGGCGGCCGACATCATCACGGAGGACTTCATCGCGCCGCTCAGGCTCACCGGCACCAGCTTCCCCGACACGCCGGCGATGCCCGAGCCCTACGCCCATGGCTACTATGCCGGGGAGGACGCGACGGGGCCGTTCGAGGATTTCACCGTCTCGAACCCGAACCTGCCGTGGACCGCGGGCGCCATGATCTCGACGCTGCAAGACCTCCGCGTCTGGGTGAAGGTGCTTGCCACCGGCACGGAACTCAGCCCGGAGACCCAGCGCGAGCGCCTCACGTTCCGGGCCTTCACCACCGGGAACGAGGGCGCGAGCTATGGCCTCGGCATCCTCAACTACTCCGGCTTCCTCGGCCATTACGGCATGATCTTCGGCTACACCACCGCGATCTTCCACCTGCCCGAGTCCGGCGCCACCTTCGTAATCCTGGGCAACCAGTCGACCAACTTCTCCATGGCCGCGACCGAGATCTTCCTCGACCTCGCCCGGCACCTCTACCCGGCGCGGTTCGAGTAGGGATCGCGCTCCGCTGTCGGCAGGCGCCGACCCACCTCAAGGGGAGAGGGCGCGTCATTCCCTGCCGCCGAGCCCGAAGGCAAGGTTCCAATCCGAAAGCCAATCCCTAAGCCCCCCAGATCACCGCCTGCTCGTGGCGGCCGATCAGGTGGCGGAGGTTCTGAAAGCTTCGGCTGACATGGGCGGCGAAGCGGTCGACGGCCGGCGCGCGCGGCGCCTCGGCCATGCGGAGCAGGCCCAGCGCCCGCTCGGGATGCGGGATCTCGACGGGCAGCGCGGTGATCGCCTTCTCGTGCCGGAAGGCGAACACCACGCTATGCGGCAGCACGGCGAGGGCGTCGGTCGCCCTCATGTAGTTGACGGCGCTGTGGAGCGAGCCGCCCGAATAGCGGATCTTGATCTCCATCGCCCCCATCGACAGGAGCAGGCTCCTGAGGTCGTCGTGGAGCGGGCTGCCGGGCGGCGGCGCGATCCACGGGAAATCGAGGAGTTGGCGGGCGTTGAGCTTCCGCCGCCCGAGAAGCGGGTGGCCCGTCCGGCAGGCGACGACGTTCCGGCCCGGCAGGATCTCGTCGAAGCTCAGCCCCGAGCCTTCGTCGAGGATGTCGATCGGGCAGATCGCGAGGTCGATGCGGTCGGCATGGAGGGCGGCGCGGAGATCCGGCAGGTAGCCGTAGGACTGATCGATGCGGATGTCGGGATGGGCGGTCTGGAATTCGGCGATCATGCCCGAGATCAGCGCGTCCATGAAGAACGGGGTGCCGCCGACGCGCACCAGTCCCGACTGCCCCATCCGGAAGCTGTCGACCAGTTGCGACGCCTTCCGCGATGCGGCCAGCATCGCCTGTCCGTGGTCGGCGAGCGCGCGCCCGAGCGCCGTCGGCTGGAGCGGCCGCCGGCCCTTGAGGAAGAGCGGCTCGCCCAGCCGCTTCTCGAGCATCGAGAGCGTCCGCGACACTGCCGGCTGGGTCAGCCCGATCAACGCCGCGCCCTCTGTGACGCCGCCGGCCTGGACCACCGCCGCGAGCTGAACCAGATGGCGCTCGTCTATCTTCATAGCGATCCGGTATATTGATCCGCAAAAAAATCATCAAGAGCGAGCCGCGACGCTGCTAAGGTCCGTCCTGGAGTGGTGGCCGGGAGGAAATCGCCACCGTGAGCGGAATGGTCGAGTTCAACGCGGACACCTCGTCCGACATCGTCGCGGAGCGCCTGCTCCGGGACGGCAGCCGGCTCGCGGCCTGCCTCGCGTTGTTCGTGCGCCACCTCCACGGAGCCGTCCGCGAGGCGCGGCCGACCCCGGCCGACTGGCGGCAGGCGATCCGCTTCCTGACCGAGGTCGGCCATGCCAGCGACGAGCGCAGGCAGGAGTGGATTCTGCTCTCCGACCTTCTCGGCGTGACGGCATTGATCGAGGAGATCAATGCCCAGCGGCCGAAAGGCGCCACCCCCAACACGCCACGCGGCCCCTTCTACCGCGCCGCCGCGCCCCGCTATCCTGCAGGCGCGTCGATTTCGCTCGATGGCGTTGGGGAACCGCTCGCGTTCCACGGCCGCGTTGCCGACCTCGACGGACGCCCGGTTCCGGGCGCGACCGTCGAGACCTGGCAGGCCAATGCCGAGGGACATTATGAAAACCAGCAACCCGACAGGCAGCCGGATTTCAACCTCCGCGGCATCTTCCTCGCCGACGCGGGCGGCGCCTTCCACTACCGCACCGTCAAGCCGGCGGGCTACGCGGTGCCGGACGACGGCCCCGTCGGCCAGCTCCTTCACGGCATCGGCTATCCGCTTCGCCGGCCGGCGCATCTCCAGTTCATGATCAGCGCACCGGGCTTCGAGACGCTCACCACGCAGGTCTACGACCGCGCCGACCCGCAGGTCACGGAGGACGCCGTGTATGGAGTCCGAGAGGAGCTGCTCGGCGACTTCCGGGAGCATCGGGAAAGCGGCGGCAAGCGTTCCTGGGCCCTCGACTTCACCTTCGTCCTCGCCCGAAGCCGGAACGGGAGGCGGGCCCCATGACGCTGAATTTCACCTACACGGGCAGCCCGGCCCGGATCGTGTTCGGCGCGGGGGTGCGGCATCAGCTCGCGGCGGCGATCGACCGGCTCGGCTGCAGCCGCGCCTTCATTCTCTCCACCCCGCAGCAGGCGGGCGAAGCGGAAACGCTTGCTGCCTCGCTCGGCGGACGCGCGGCCGGCGTCTACGCCCATGCCACCATGCATACCCCGGTCGAGGTCTCCGAGGCCGCGGTCGCGGCGGCGCGTGCCGCCGGCGCCGACTGTCTGGTCGCGGTCGGTGGCGGGTCGACCACCGGGCTCGGCAAGGCGATCGCGTACCGAACCGACCTGCCGCAGATCGTCATCCCCACCACCTATGCCGGGTCGGAGGTGACAGATATCCTCGGCCAGACGGCCGACAACGTGAAGACGACGCTCCGCGACCCGAAAGTTCTGCCCGAGGTCGTGCTCTACGATCCGGAGCTGACGCTGGGCCTGCCGGTGGGCCTCAGCATTACGAGCGCGCTCAATGCGATGGCGCATGCGGCGGAGGGGCTCTACGCCGAAGATCGTAATCCGATCAGTACGTTAATGGCAGTCGAAGGGCTCGCGGCACTGCATGGGGCGCTGCCTGGCATCGTTGCCGACCCGCGGGATCTCGAAGCGCGGAGCGGCGCGCTTTGCGGCGCCTGGCTCTGCGGCACGGTGCTCGGCACGGTCGCCATGGCGCTTCACCACAAGCTCTGCCACACGCTCGGCGGCAGTTTCGACATGCCGCACGCCGAGACACACGCCGTGCTGCTGCCGCACACGATCGCCTACAACGCCGTGGCGGTGCCCGATCTCCTCGCGCCGGTCGCGCGCATTTTCGGCGCACCGCCCGGCGCGGCACTGCACGACTTCGCCACGACGCTGCACGCCCCCACCGCGCTCCGCGAGCTTGGCCTGAAGGAGGCCGACCTCGACCGCGCGGCGGCGATCGCGGTGTCGAAACCCTATCCCAATCCACGACCGTTCGACGAAGCCGCGATCCGGGCGTTGCTCGGCGCGGCGTGGGCCGGGGACCGGCCCGAAACATGACCAGAGGGAGGAAAACCATGAACATCACCAAACGGGACTTGCTCAAGGGCGCGGCGGCGACGGGGCTGCTCGCCGGTGCATCGGGCCTGCCGCTGCCGGCGTTCTCGCAAGGGGCCGCCATCAAGCTCGGCTATGTCAGCCCGCAGACCGGGCCGCTCGCCGCGTTCGCCGAGGCCGACGGCTACATCATCGAAGGCTTCATGAAGGCCGCGGCCGACGCCGGGATGAACGTCGAGGTCATCGTCAAGGACAGCCAGTCCAACCCCAACCGCGCGGCGGAGGTGGCGAACGAGCTGATCGTCGACGACGAAATCAACCTCATGCTCGTCGCCTCGACGCCGGAGACCACCAACCCCGTCTCCACCACCTGCGAGGCCGAGGAGATGCCCTGCATCTCGACCGTGGCGCCGTGGCAGCCCTGGTTCATCGGCCAGCAGGCCAACCCCGGCGACCCCGCCTCGTGGAAGCCGTTCAACAGCAGCTTCCATTTCTTCTGGGGGCTCGAGGACGTCATCGCCGTCTTCACCAACATGTGGGGCCAGCTCGAGACCAACAAGAAGGTCGGCGGCCTGTTCCCGAACGACGGCGACGGCAACGCCTGGGGTGACGCCAATGTCGGCTTCCCGCCGGTGCTCGCGAAGCTCGGCTACACCCTCAACGATCCCGGCCGCTACCAGAACCTGACCGACGACTTCTCGGCCCAGATCAACGCCTTCAAGGCCGACAATGTCGAGATCGTCACCGGCGTGATGATCCCGCCGGATTTCACCACGTTCTGGAACCAGGCCAAGCAGCAGGGCTTCACGCCGAAGATCGCCTCGATCGGCAAGGCGATCCTCTTCCCGCAGTCGGTCGAGGCGCTCGGCAATACCGGCAACAACCTCTCCTCCGAGGTCTGGTGGTCGCCGAGCCATCCCTTCAAGTCGTCGCTCACCGGCCAGTCGTCGGCCGAACTCGCGGCGGGCTTCACCGAGGCGACCGGCCGGCCCTGGACGCAGCCGATCGGCTTCGTCCACGCCCTGTTCGAGCTCGCCGCCAACGTGATGAGCCGCGTCGACGATCCCGCCGACAGCGCGGCGGTGGTGGCGGCGATCGCTGCGACCAAGCTCGACACCATCGTCGGTCCGATCGCCTGGGATGGCGCCAACCTGCCGCCCTTCGCGGCGAAGAACGTCGCCAAGACGCCGCTCGTCGGCGGCCAGTGGCGCCTCAGGGACGGCGGCGGCTACGACCTCATCATCACCGACAACAAGACCGCGCCGAACATTCCGATCGGCGGCACGATGGAGCCGATCACATAGTGCACCTTTCCGATCAGAACGGGCTCAAGACTTGTCGCCCTGAATGAAGGGCGACCGTCTCGCCGAAGGAACACACCCCTGTCATCCCCGGCGAGCCCGGCTTTGCCGGGCGAGGGAAGGGGACCCAGTAAGATGCCGAGTCCGAGCGAGTCGCGGCGGTGGTTACTAGGTCCCCGCCTTCGCGGGGATGACGGTTGGAGTGGGATGACCCGTTGGAGTGGAATGACCGCGGGAGTGGGATGACCCGTTGGAGTGGAATGACCGCGGGAGTGGGATGACTCGTTGGAGTGGAATGACCGCGGGAGTGGGATGACAGGAAGGGTTGCGACGACAGGTTTTGCTTTGTCCCGATCTCGCCGCAGAACACGGCACCCTGTCATCCCCGGCGAGCCCCGCGAAGCCGGGCGAGGGAAGGGGACCTAGTAAACGATGCCGGCGCAGAACGAGTCAGGACGTCGTTTACTGGGTCCCCGCTTTCGCGGGGATGACAGTTGGAGTGCGACGACAGGTCTGGTTTTGTCTCGACCCGACCGGAAAATGTTCTAGCCCCGAAGGCGCCACGGGAGGCGAAGTGCCGATCCTCGAACTCGATCGCGTGACCAAGAGCTTCGGCGCCCTCAAGGTCGCCGACGAAATCTCGTTCGCCGTCGAGGATGGCGAGGCGCTCGGCATCATCGGGCCGAACGGCGCCGGCAAGTCGACGCTGTTCAACCTCGTCACCGGCAACCTCGGGCTCGACGGCGGCGGCATCCGCTTCCTCGGCCGGGATGTCACGCGCCTGCCGCCGATGCGGCGCTGCGCCGACGGGCTCGGCCGGACGTTCCAGATCCCCCAACCGTTCGGCAAGCTCACCGTGTTCGAGAACCTGCTGGTCGCGGCGACCTTCGGTTCGTCCTGCTCGGAGGCGGAGGCCGCCGGGCGCTGCGCCGACATCCTGGTCGAGACCGGTCTCGCCGAGCGGGCCAACGTGCCGGCCGGCCGCCTCACCCTCCTGGAACGGAAGCGCCTCGAACTGGCGCGGGCGCTCGCCACCGACCCGAAACTCCTCCTCCTCGACGAGATCGCCGGCGGCCTCACCGAAGGCGAATGCCTGGCGCTGGTCGAGACGATCCGGACCGTCCACCGGCGCGGCGTCGCCATCGTCTGGATCGAGCATGTGCTCCACGCGCTCAACTCCGTGGTCGGCCGGCTCGTCGTGCTCGACTTCGGCAAGGTGATCGGCATCGGTCGGCCGGACGTCATCATGGCGGACCCGAAGGTTCGCGAAATCTATCTCGGGATCGAGGTCTGATGGCCCTCCTCGAGACCCGCGGCCTGACGGCCTTCTATGGCGACTTCCAGGCGCTGTTCGGCGTCGACATCAGGCTCGAGCAGGGCGAGACGGTGGCGATCATCGGCGCCAACGGCGCCGGCAAGACGACGCTCCTCCGTTCCGTGGCAGGCGTCGTCCGCAATGTCGCCGATGCCGTCCGGCTGGATGACCGCCCTGTCGGGGCGTTGTCGGCAGCGTCCATCGTGGATCTCGGGGTCGCCATGGTGCCGGAGGGGCGGCGACTTTTCCCCTCCCTCAGCGTCGAGGAGAACCTCGTCATCGGCGGCTACAAGCGGCGTCCGGGGCCCTGGGACCTCGAGGCGGTCTACGGACTTTTCCCCGTCCTCCGCGATCGTCGCAACAGCCCGTCCACCGCCCTCTCCGGCGGCCAGCAGCAGATGGTCGCGATCGGCCGGGCGCTCATGGCCAACCCCCGCGTCCTCCTCTGCGACGAGCTGAGCCTCGGCCTCGCGCCGGTCGTAATCCGCGATATCTACAGCGCTTTTCCGCGCATCCGCGCGGCGGGCGCATCGCTGATCATCGTCGAGCAGGATATCGGCCAGGCGCTGAAAGTCGCCGACCGGGTCTACTGCATGATGGAGGGACGCATCACGCTTTCGGGCGCGCCGGCCGACCTCAGCCGCGAAGCTATCCACGCCGCCTATTTCGGGATTGCGGCATGAGCTGGCTCGACACGATCGTCCAGGGAATTCTGCTCGGCGGACTCTATGCCCTCTTCGCCGCCGGCCTCAGCCTCGTCTTCGGCATCATGCGCCTCGTCAACCTAGCCCATGGCGATTTGATCGTCCTCGCCGCCTACCTGATCCTCGTCATCGTGTCAGCGCTCGGCGTCCATCCGTTCCTCGCGCTTCTCGTCGCCATCCCGATCATGTTCGCGATCGGCTGGTCGCTGCAGTTCGTCGTCCTCAACCGCACCCTCGGCGAGGACATCCTGCCGCCGCTCCTCGTCACCTTCGGGCTGTCGATCGTCATCCAGAACGCGCTCCTCGAGGCGTTCTCCGCCGACAGCCGGCGGATCGGCGCCGGCGCGCTCGAGACTGCCTCGGTTTCGCTCGGCCCGATCATTGTCGGGGTGATGCCGCTCCTCACCTTCGCCTCCGCCGTCCTCGTCATCGTCAGCCTCAACCTCGTCCTCCGGCGCACGATGCTGGGGCGCGCCTTCCGCGCCACCTCGGACGACCCGGTGACGGCCGGGCTGATGGGCATCGCGCCGGAGCGCATCTTCGCGGTCGCCACCGGCCTCGCCATGGTGGTCGTCACCATCGCCGCCCTCTATCTCGGCACCCGCTCCAATTTCGACCCCACCATCGGGCCGGCGCGGCTGATCTACGCCTTCGAGGCGGTGATCATCGGCGGGCTCGGCTCGCTCTGGGGCACGCTGGCCGGCGGCATCGTCATCGGCGTCGCCCAGACGGTGGGGGCGGCGGTCAATCCGGAATGGCAGATCCTCGCGGGGCATGTCGCGTTCCTCGTCGTGCTGCTCGTGCGGCCGCGGGGCCTCTTCCCGCGGGCGATCGACTGAGGACCGCGGCATGGCCAAGAGCAGCACCCGGCCCATCCGCATCGAGACGCGCACGCGCGCCTCGGCCATCTTCGGCGTCGTCGCGGTCCTCGTCCTGATCGTCGCCTTCGCCGCGCCGGCCTTCGTGTCGCGGAGCGCGATCCAGGACCTGTTCTTCATCCTCACCATGCTGGTGCTGGCGCAGTGCTGGAACCTGCTCGCCGGCTATGCGGGGCTGGTCTCGGTCGGTCAGCAGGCCTTCGTCGGTTTCGGAGCCTATGCGCTGTTCGCCGGCGTCAGCCTGTGGGGGCTCGATCCGCTCACGGCAATCGGCCTCGCCGGAGTCGCCGCCGCACTCCTCGCGGTGCCGACCGGGTTCTTCGTCTTCCGCCTGCAAGGCGCCTATTTCGCCATCGGCACCTGGGTGATCGCCGAGGTGGTCCGCCTCGTGCTGGCGCAGTGGAAAGCGCTCGGCGGGGGCACCGGCACCTCGCTGCCCTCGACCGCCGCCCGCGACCTTCCCGGCGTCGAGGCCGTCGCCGCCTTCTTCGGCTTCCGCGCCCCGCAGGCGGCGGACGTGGTCGCCTACTGGCTGGCGCTGGTGCTCGCCATCGTCACCATCGGCTTCATCTATGCGCTCCTGCGCTCGCGCCGGGGGCTCGGGCTCGCGGCCGTGCGCGACAACCAGGAAGCCGCGCGCGCCGTCGGCGTCGATGCGTCGCGCATGAAGTTCGTCGTCTACCTCTCCGCCGCCTTCCTGACCGGACTCTGCGGCGCCCTCATCAATCTCCAGAAGGGACGCATCTCGCCCGATGCCGCCTTCTCGGTCATCGACTGGACGGCCTATGTGATCTTCATCGTCGTGATCGGCGGCATCGGCACGATCGAGGGGCCGATCATCGGCGTGATCGTCTTCTTCCTGCTCCAGAACACACTCGCCGACTACGGCGCCTGGTACCTTCTGTTGCTCGGGCTGATCGGCATCGTCGTCATGCTGTTCGCGCCGCGCGGGCTGTGGGGCCTGTTCGCCGACCGCACCGGCATCCAGCTTTTTCCGGTTCGCCGCCGCATTGCCGGCGGTCCGTTCGACGCCAAGAAGACTTGAAGGAGGAGGCCCGATGGCCGACATCACGACCGACGTTCTGATCATCGGCACCGGTCCGGCAGGCTCCGCGACCGCGGCGCTGCTCTCGACCCTTGGCGTCGAGACCATGGTGGTCAATCGCTACCGCTGGCTCGCCAACACGCCGCGCGCCCACATCACCAACCAGCGCGCGATGGAAGTGCTTCGCGATCTCGGCCCGGAGGTCGAGGCGGAAGCCTATCTCTACGGCACCGAACAGGACCTGATGGGCGAGAACATCTTCTGCACCTCGCTCGCCGGCGAGGAGCTGGGCCGGATGCGCTCCTGGGGCAAGCATCCGCTGTCGCGCGCCGCCCACCAGCTCGCTTCGCCCTGCTTCATGAACGACCTGCCGCAGACCTTCATGGAGCCGATCCTGTTCAAGACCGCCTGCTCGCGCGGGACGCAGGCGCGGATGTCGACCGAGTACCTCTCCCACGTCCAGGATGCCGACGGGGTCACCACCACCTGCCGCGACCGGCTGACCGGCAGGGACATCACCATCCGCTCGAAATACCTGGTCGGCGCCGACGGCGGCAAATCGCTGGTCGCCGAGCATGCCGGTCTCCCCTTCGCCGGCAAGATGGGCGTCGGCGGATCGATGAACATCCTGTTCAAGGCGGACCTCTCGCAATATGTCGCCCACCGCCCTTCGGTGCTCTACTGGGTGCTGCAGCCGGGCTCCAATGTCGGCGGCATCGGCATGGGGCTGGTCCGCATGGTCCGCCCCTGGAACGAGTGGCTGATCGTCTGGGGTTACGACATCAACGCGGGCGAGCCCAAGGTCGACGCGGCCTTCGCCACCAAGGTCGCCCGCGACCTCGTCGGCGACCCGACGCTCGAGATCGAGATCCAGTCGGTCTCGACCTGGACCGTCAACAACCTCTATGCCACCGAGATGTCGAAGGGCCGGGTGTTCTGCATGGGCGACGCGACCCATCGTCACCCGCCGTCGAACGGCCTCGGCTCCAACACCTCGATCCAGGACGGCTTCAACCTCGCCTGGAAGCTCGCGCTCGTGCTGAAGGGACAGGCCGGGCCAAGACTCCTCGACAGCTACAGCGTTGAGCGCGCGCCCATCGCCAAGCAGATCGTCACCCGCGCCAACCAGTCGATCGAGGAGTTCGGGCCGATCTTCAAGGCGCTCGGCCTCCTCGACTCGATCGACCCGGTGAAGATGCAGGAGAACATGGACGCGCGCTGCGACGACACGCCCGCCGCCGAGGCGCAGCGCGAGGCCATCCGCAAGGCCATCGCCTTCAAGGTCTACGAGTTCGACGCCCATGGCGTCGACATGAACCAGCGCTACCGCTCGGAGGCGGTGGTCACCGACGGCGAGCCCGAACCACCCTACGAACGAGACCGCGAGCTCCACTACCAGCCGACGACCTGGCCCGGCGCCCACCTGCCCCATGTCTGGGTCTATGGCCGCGACGGGCGGAGGGCCTCGACCCTCGACCTTGCCGGCAAGGGCCGCTTTGCGATCTTCACCGGCATCGGCGGCGAAGGCTGGATCGAGGCCGCGCGCGCTGTCGGCAAGGAACTCGGCATCGACATTGCCGGTTGCGTCATCGGCCCGCGCCAGGACTGGGAGGATTATGCCGGGGACTGGGCCAATGCGCGCGAGGTGGGCGACAGCGGCATCGTGCTCGTCCGCCCCGACCAGTTCGTCGCCTGGCGGCGCGCGGCAATCGCGGCCGATCCCGCCGGCGAACTTCGCCGCGTCCTCAAGACCATTCTCGACAGGTGAGCATGATGGAAGCGCAAGAACAGGGCTACTTCACCGAGGCGAACTCCGCCGAGGTCGTCATCAGCCGTAACAGCGCCGCGAAGGACGAGCGGCTCAAGGCGGTGATGGCCGTCATCGTCCGGAAGCTGCACGAGGCGGTGAAGGAGATCGAGCCGACCCCGGACGAGTGGATCAAGGCGATCCGGTTTCTGACCGAGACCGGCCAGATGTGCAACGAATGGCGGCAGGAGTTCATCCTTCTCTCCGACGTCACCGGGGTGTCGATGCTGGTCGACGCGATCAACAACCGGAAGCCGTCTGGCGCCTCGGAGAGCACGGTGCTCGGCCCCTTCCATGTCGCCAATGCGCCCGCGCTGCCGATGGGCGCCAATATCTGCCTCGACCACAAGGGCGAGGACATGATCATCCATGGCCGCATCCTCGATACCGGGGGCAAGCCGGTCGCGGGCGCGCTGCTCGACGTGTGGCAGGCCAATGACGAGGGCTTCTACGACGTGCAGCAAAAAGGCATCCAGCCCGACTTCAATCTCCGCGGCCGGTTCGTCACCGGCGAGGACGGGCGCTACTGGTTTCGGGCGGTCAAGCCGAAGTTCTATCCTATCCCCGACGACGGTCCCGTGGGCAGGCTGCTCCGGGCGCTCGGCCGGCACCCGCATCGTCCGGCGCATCTGCATTTCATCCTGAGCGCCGATGGCTTCGAGACCCTCACGACCCACATCTTCGATCCCGACGACCCCTATATCAACTCGGACGCCGTGTTCGGCGTGAAGGAAAGCCTGCTCGCCGATTTTCAGTCGGTCGACGATGCGGAGCGGGCGAAGGAACTCGACTTCAAGTCGCCGTTCTGGGAGGTCGACTACGATTTCGTCCTGGCGCGGCCGAGGTCGTGACCCGGGGGAGCCTCATGGCCGGACTTGCATGAAAATCATGCAGCCGTATCTTGGGCGGACGAGACTCCGACTCGCCCGGCAAGGTTCAGAACGCGAATGGATGCGGGAAATTCAAGGTCCGTGCAGGATGCGGGCGCGGCGCACCTCCAGGTCGGGGCGCGGATACGTCACGCGCGGATCCTCAAGGGCATGCGGATGCGCGACCTCGCCGCCGCCGTCGGCTGCGACGAGAGCATGGTGTCGAAGATCGAGGCCGGCAAGGTGATGCCCTCGCTCGCGATGCTGTCGAAGATGGTGGGCGCGCTCGACCGCGACATGGCCTCCTTCTTCGGGCTGGAGATCGAGGAGCACAAGCTGGTGCAGACGCCGGCCGACCGCATCCGGGTCGAGGGCGATGCGCTCCGCGGCGGCAGGGGCGTGATCTACGAGCGGCTGGTGCCGCTCGCCGCCGGCAACCTACTTGAGGCGAACATCCACATCGTCGAGCCGGAGGGCGACAAGAACGATCCCATCACCCACCAGGGCGAGGCGGTCGGCTACCTGCTCGAAGGCGAGATCGAGCTGTTTATCGACGGCACGACCTACCGCATGACCGCCGGCGACTCGTTCTTCTTCAAGGCCTATCTCACCAACGGCTACCGCAACATCGGCAAGACGGTGGCCCGCATCATCTGGGTCAATACCCCGCAGGTTCACTGACCGCCTGCGACGCGGCCGCGGTCTCCTCGGCCCGGTGGCAGGCGACGCTGCGGCCGGCGATATCGCGAAGGAGCGGCCGCTCGGTGCGGCAGCGGTCGACCGCGAGCGGGCAGCGCGTATGGAAAAGGCACGCTGCCTCCGGCGGGTCGATGGCGCTCTGTGCCTCGCCGGCAAGCGCCAGTGGCCGGCGCCCATGGCCGGGGCGCGCCGCCACCAGCGCCCGCGTATAGGGGTGACGCGGCGTTCCGAGCACGGCGTCGACCGCGCCGATCTCGGCCACACGGCCGAGATAAAGCACCATGATCCGCTCGCACATCAGCCGCACCACGTCGAGGTCGTGCGAGATGAAGAGGAGCGCGACGTCGCGGCTCCGGCGGAGCGCGTCGATCAGCTTGAGCACGGCCGCCTGCACCGATACGTCCAGCGACGCCGTGGGCTCGTCGAGGATCAGCAGCCTCGGGTCCGCGATGAGGGCGCGGGCGATGCCGACCCGCGCCTGCTGGCCGCCGGAGAGCTGGTGCGGCCGCTTGCCGAGATGCTCCGCAGGCAGCCCCACTTCCGCCGCGACCTCGGCAACGCGGCGGTCGTCCCGAACACCGGCGCCGAGCCCGGTGGCAATGTTGCGCGCGGCGGTGAAAGCGGGGTTGAGCGCGTCGTCGGCGCTCTGGAAGACGAGCTGGATGGCGCGCCGCGCCGGATCGCGCCCGAAGCGCGCGGCGGGAACCGCGCCGATGTCCGCGCCGTCGAAGCGGATCGCGCCGTCGGTCTGGTCGGCGAGCCGGGCGACGACCCGCGCCAGCGTCGACTTGCCCGACCCGCTCTCGCCGACCACGCCCAGCGCCTCGCGCGGCGCGAGGTTGAAGCCGACGCCGTCGAGGGCGTGAAGCCAGCGGCCCTTGCCGACGGGAAAGCGCATCTTCAGGCCGATCGCCTCGAGCCCTTCCTTCACAGCGGCCTCCAGCACGCGACACCGTGGCGCGAGACGTCGAACACGAAGGGCGGCGGCTCGGCGATGCACTGGTCGGTCGCGCGGTCGCAGCGCCCGGCGAAGCGGCAGGCGGGCGGGCCGGCGTCGAGGTCGGGCAGCGAGCCGGGGATGCCGACGAGGTCGGCGACGGAACGCGCATCGTTGGCGGTCGCGCCGATCAGCGCGGCCGAGTAGGGATGGCGGGGGGCGGCGAACAGGGCTTCGGCCGCCGCCTGCTCGGCGATCTGCCCGGCATGCATGACGACGATGCGGTCGGCATAGGCGCGGGCGAGGCCGAGGTCGTGGGTGATGAGGAGCGTCGCCATCCGCCGCTCGGACGCATGGCCGAGGATGAGGTCGAGGATCGCGGCCTGGGTGGTGGTGTCGAGGCCGGTGGTCGGCTCGTCGGCGATGAGCAGCGACGGGTTGCCGGCGAGCGCGATGGCGATCATCACCCGCTGGCACATGCCGCCGGAGAGTTCGCCCGGATAGGCGTTCCGGCGGAGCGCGGGTTCGGGAATGCGGACGGCCGCGAGCGCGCCGTTGACGGCTTCGTTGAGGCCTGCACCGGACAGGCCGCGATGCTCGTGGATGACGTCGGCGATCTGGCGGCCGACGGTGCGGACCGGGTTGAGCGCGGCGCGCGGGTTCTGGAAGACGACGCCGATCTCGCGGCCGCGAAGCGTGCGCCAGGTGCGTTCCGGCATTGCCCCGAGGTCGACGCCGCCGAGCTCGAACCGTTCGGCGCTGACCCGCGCCGCCTTGGTGACGATGCCGGCGATGGTGTGGGCGACGAGCGACTTGCCCGACCCGCTCTCGCCGACCAGCGCCACAGTCTCGCCGCGGCCGATGTCGAGATCGACGCCGTCGACCACGGGCGGGCGTGAGGGCGGCCCAAAGCCGATCCTGAGCCGCCTGAGGGCGACGAGGGGCGCCACGGTCACCGGCATGTTCATCGCCGCCTCGGATCCAGCCACTCGCGCATCGTGTCGCCGAGGAGCGAGAAGCAGAGGATGGCGAGGAACAGCATGCCGCCCGGGAAGGCGAACAGCCACCATAGATCGGAAGAGC
>JALHRF010000120.1 GCA_022841545.1 Bauldia sp.
ACCTCCCGGAAAGAAGACCGACGATCATCGCAACGGCTGATCACCGACCGAACTCAAACCCGCCAACCAGGGAATTTTGAAAGCCCACAATCGGGGAAACTTCGGTGCCCGTTGACACCTCTTCCAGCCCCGACATGGCCGCATCCAGGTCGCCGGCCCGTAAGTGGACCGTCGCCACCCGGTCAAGCGCCAGGGCGAAGTCGCGCCGCGCCACGATACTCGCCGGGTCGAGCGCGACAAGACGCTCCCGGATTGCCGCGCTCTCCCCGAAGGCTTCCGATGCGCCGGCTGTGTCGCCATCGCGCATAGCAACGTCGCCCACCTTCTCCAGCACCACTGCAAGGTCGCGCTGCCACGAAGCGTTGCCCGGATCGATGGCCGTCAGCCTCCGGGTTACGGTCAGCGCCTCCGCGTAGCCTCCGGCGGCGCCCGCCGTGTCGCCGGCTGAGAAACGGATATCGGCCTGCCGCTGCAAACCGACGGCAAGGTCCCGGAGATAGGCAGCGTTGGCGACGTCGCTGTCCGCCAGTCCCCGGTCGATGGCGATCGCCTCGTCGTAGAAGCCGAGCGCGGCTGCAATATCTCCACTTGCCCGAACCATCTCGGCGCCGGACTTCAGTCCGGCGGACAAGTCCCGCCGTCGTCCGGCGTCGTCCGGTGCAGCTGCAGCGAGGGCGCGCCGGATGACGATTGCCTCGTCAAACGCGGCGCGTGCCGCCACGGCATCGCCGGTGCGCACCGCCATGTCCGCCGCTTTGCCAAGGGCAACGGCGAGGTCGCGCTGCGCATCGGCGTCTCCGCCCTTCGCGGCAAGGTCACGCGCGAGTTCGAGCATCTCACCGTAAGCCGCATCAGCGCCTTCCGCGTCACCCGTGCGGAGTCGCACGTCACCCACCCCGCCGAGCCGCGCAAGGACGTCGCGCCGATGCTCTTCTTTTCCGGGGTCGTCCGCGACGAGGTTTCGAGCGACGGCGAGGCTCTCCTCATAGGCCGCGAGGGCCGCGGCACTGTCACCAGCGGCGAGATAGGTGTCGCCAAACTCGTCGAGCATCACCGACCGGCTGCGCTGCACGCCGGCATCGTCAGGCGCCGCCTGCGCAAGGTTGGTCACCGCCGTCTCGACGCGGGAAAGGATCGCCCGAAGGCTCTCGACCCGCATGCCCTCGACGTCCCGCAGCCCCTGGGCGACATCGAAGATCACCTCGTCGACGGTGTCCTTGGCGATACCGAAATTCCGGATCGCGCGCTCGGCCTCAAGCTCCGCCCGATGCGCCTGCTCGACCGCCACCCAGGCCGCAATGCCCGCGGCCACGCCCAGCCCTGTGACAACGGCAGCAGCACCATAGGCCAGCCGGACGCTCCGCCGCTGCTGCCGGATCTCCTCCGAATAGAGGTCCGCCTTCTCAACGCCCTTGATCGTCGCCGCCAGATCCAGGGCGGCATGCAGGAAAGCCTGGTCCGACTTCGTTGCGCGCGCCGGATCGGCGCGGAACGGCCGCAGGTCGACCCATAGCGGCTCCTCCGGGAATCGGCCGCGCAGCGAGGGCGGCAGCGGCGTGGTATCGCTCCACGCGAAATCACAGGCGTCGCCATCCCAGGCCAGGTCGCCCTCGGTGAGCCCGATCAGCAAGCGCGGCAGGCCGGCGCCATCGGCGCGAACGAAGTGGGCCACCTCCATGTCGACCCACTTCGATCGCGCCGCCTCGGTTGAGGCGAGAAGGATCAGGTAGCGTGTCCGATCGAGCTTGTTGGTCAGCGTTTCCCACAGGCCCGGCGCCGCCGACAGGCTGGTCGCATCGAGAAAGACGTTGAGGTTGCGAACGCGCCACCACGGCTTGCCGATGGTCTGGATGACGGTTCGCAGCGCCCTGGCAACCGTCCTGTCGCCGCTCTGGCTGTACGAGATGAACGCATCGTAGGCCGCGCCTCCCGGACCGGTACGCGGGCCGATCCCACCATCCTTCGCCGTCGCGGAGACATCCGCCATGCCTAAACCGGCCTCGCCTGTCGCACTCCTCCACCGACCAGCAGTCTCACACGATTCCGGCGGCGTGTGGACCGACCGCGGGCGATGATCGGGCAGTCATCAGGCGTTGGCGCCGTCGATCGGCTTCACAATCACTTCCGCCGTCGCCAGGTGGCGGTAGAGATTCCGCTCGCGGAGGATCGGCCACCACTCGTATAGGAATATCTCCATCGGCCGCCACAGGGCGACCCAGCCGAGGATGATCAGGCCTTCGATCCAGTATTGGCCGAACATGCCCTCCATGAGCTTCGACAGTACGGCTCCGACGACGAGGGCGAGCGCCAGCACGGCCATGCCGATCACGAGCGACAGCCGGCCGACGCGGAGCAGGTCCTTGAGCTCGAAGGCGGAATGCTCTGCCCTGTCGTCGAAGTAATTTCGGAAGGAGGCCGCGAGTTGGCCCGCCATGAGGCCTTTCGCCTCCTCCGCCGGAAGGTGCACGACGATGGTGACCGGTTGCCTCGCCGGCAGTTCGCGTGCCGAACTGACGATGTAGTCTTCCGCCCGGGCAGCGAGGTCGCGCCGCGAAAGGGGCGACGGGTCAAGCGAGTCAAAAAGCTGCGAGACCTTCTCGACCTGAATCTCGATGACGGCGGTGGCCTTTGCGTCGCTCATTGCTCCCCCCCGACGGTGCCCGCACGGCTGCCGGCCATGGGACCGGCTGTCCCTCGCATCACATCGGCGGAAGCCGGACGACGGCAGACATCGCAGAATCAACCCACCCCAACCTGAACCGGCTCTCGCGGCAACGCCAGCGGGATCGCCGTCAGGGCTGCTCCGGCTCCGGCTGTTGCTGCTCCAGCTCCGACAGGCTCTGTGTCAGCATCATCCTGAGGGGCAACATCGCCATGTTGAGCTGCCCCGCCGCCTGAAGCTTGTCCATCATCGCAAGCGCCTCCTCGATGAGCGCGCGCTTCCGCATCGGGTCAAGCACCATGATCTGGGTCTGGGCGATCGACATGATAAGATCGGTCTGCCGCTCGACGCTGTCCGGCTCGGTCGCGACCAATTCCCGCGCAATCTTGAGCCCCTCCTCATAAGCGGCAACCGAATTGTCGAAATCGAACGCCTGGAGCCGCATTCCGCCGACGCGATTGAGGCTCACCATCAGGTCGCGCTTCCAGTCGAGATTGCTCGGGTCTCTCTCGACGAGACGGCGGTTGATGACGAGACTCTCCTCGAACAGCGCCAGCGCCGCGGCATTGTCGCCGGCCTTGACCTTCGCGTCGCCCATCCGCTCGAGCGCGACGGCAAGACTCCGCTGCCATTCCGCGTTGTCGGAGTCGGATTCGGCTAGCGCTCGCACAATCGCCAACTGCTCCTGGTAGAGCGTCGTGGCCTCATCGACATCGCCCATTGCCAACTCTGCATCAGCGGTCTTTTCGATCGCGATCGCCAGATCCGATTGGTACCCCTTGTTGCCTGGATCGCTTTCGGCGAGGCTGCGGCTGACCGTCAACGCCTCCTCGAACAGCGGCAGTGCGTCGTCCTCGTCGCCGGAGAGCAGCTTCTGGTCGCCGATCCGCTGGAGGGCGATCACGAGGTCGCGCTTGTAGGGCGCATTTGTCGGCTCGCGCGCCACGAGGTCGCGGACGAGCGCAAGGCTCTCCTCGTAGGCGGCCATTACCCCGTCCTGGTCGCCGGTGCGGCGCTTCGCGTCGCCAACGGCGCTGAGGGTCTGGACCACCCGACGAAGCCACTCGCTATTGTCCGGGTGCGCGGTGGCGAGCCCGCGCACGATGCCGAGCGCCTCCTCGTAGAGGGCGAGGCTCTCCGCCGCATTTCCGGTCGAGGCCATCACGTCGCCGACCTTGATCAGCGATATCCAGACATCGGCTTGGGCATCGGCGTCGTCCGGCTTGGCGGACTGGACCGCGCGGGCCACGGCGAGCGCCTCCCCATAAGCTGCCTGCGCCGCCGGAAGATCGCCGGTGCGCGTCTCGATGTCGCCGAGCCGGTTGAGCGTGAGGGTGAGGTCGCTCTGGAGCTTGAGGTCGTCGGGATGGGCGACGATCAGCCGGCGACGGATGGCGAGGGCCTCGTCGAGCCCTTTCGCGGCCGCTTCGGTGTCCCCGACGGCCAGGTAGGTGTCGCTGAACAAAGTCAGCGTCGTGGCGCGGCCCCTGAGCACCTGCTCGTCGTCCGGCGCGGCCTTCAACAGTTCGGCGATGGCAGATTCGACCCGTTCGAGGATGGCGCGAAGGTTCTCGATCCGCATGCCCTCGACGTCGCGCACGCCCTGGGCCACGTCGCGGGCGACATTGTAGACGGTGTCGCGCGCGATCCGGAGATTCTCATTCGCCCGGTCGGCTTCAACATTGGCGCGGTCGGCCTCGGCGTTTGCCCGCACCGCCTCGGCATTGGCGCGGTCCGCCTCCGCCGTGGCGCGCTGCTCGGCACGGAAGGCGAGGACGCCCGCGCCAATCGCGACCAGCGCGACGATACCGAGGATGACAGCGGCGATCCGCGTCCGCTTTTGCACACGCTGTGCGGCGTCGCGCTCAGTCTCGGCTTGGCGGAGCCTTGCCGCCTCCAACGCCTGGCGCTGCTCCTCGGCCTGCCGCCTGCGCTCCGCCTCGGCGCGATCGGAAGCCTCGATGAAAGCGGACTCCGAGGCGTCGAAGCGGCCGGGATGCTGCTTCAGCCAGTTCTTGGCCCGCTCGAGCAAGATGCCCGCGATCAGTCCCTTGACGCGCTCGCCCTCGGGCAGCCCCCGCCAATCGGCCAGCGCGCGCTCGAGCCGGTTCCGGCCGATCAGGAACTCGCGCTCCTCCTCCAGCCAGCCAGCGAGAAGCGGCCATACCCGGAACAGCGCCTCGTGGGCGACCTCGACCTCGCGCGAGCCGTCATGCTCGCGGACGACGAGGAGGCGCGCGCTTGGGCCGGCCAGAGCCGAGAGAAGCCGCTTCGAGCCTTCGGGCACCTCGTCCCACCGCGCCGCCTGGCGCACGAACCCACCCTCGTCGTTGATGCGGACCAAGCCCGGCACGAAGGCCTCGCGAAGCGCGACGATCTCACCGGGCGTCGGCCGCTCCCGAGCGATGACGTCGGAGGCCGTGTCGCGGACCAGCGTCTCGAGCGGCGAGAGCCCCGCGGCCGAGTCGCGGAGGCTCTCATACTCCAGGAGCCTGAGGCGTCCGTCGGCGCCGAACTGATCGTAGATCCGGCGCAGCGCGAAGGCGACCAGCGGCAGCGCATCGGTGCTCCGCGCGTCCGAGGCGATGCGCGCCACGAGGCCGTCCTCGACGTCGAGCCCCGTCACCCGCGCCGGGCCGCGCACGATGTCGCCGATCCGCTCGACCGGCAGCGGCCGGAGCGAGAACTCCTCGAACTCGGCATCCAGGCCCGCGGCCTTCTGCACCTCGCCGAAGTGATCGGAGCGGAGCGTCACGACCACCACGAACGGCAGGCCGGGGCCGAGCAGTCCCGACAGGAAGGCGAGGAACGCCTCGCGCCGAACCGGTTCGGTGCGGGTGAATAGTTCCTCCGCCTGGTCGACTGCGACGAGCACCCCGGCATGATGCGAATTCTGGGCATCCGCCAGCGCGTCGGCGATCTTGCGCGGCCCGGTGCCCGACAACGCATCTGATGCGATATCGACGCCAGCCGCCTTCAGGCTTCGCGAGAATCCGGCAAAGGGGTCGTCCTCGGGACGGAAGGCGGAGAGTACGATCCATTCGCGCTTCGCCTTGCGCAGCCGCGGGATCAGACCGGCGCGAAGCAGCGACGACTTGCCGGCTCCGGATTCGCCCAGCACGAAGATGCAACGTCGGCCGCCCTCGATGCGACGGGAATCGGCCCGCTGAATCAACTTGCGGACGTCGTCGTCGCGGCCGAAATAGATCGCCGCATCCTCCTCGTCGAAGGACATGAAGCCGGGATAGGGCGCGCGGCCCGGCGGGAAATCGAAGCCGCCCTGCCCGAGGAGCGCGATCTCGGTGAGACGCCGCCCCAGCCGCTCGAGGCCGCCCTGCTTGTCCCGGACGAGGTTGACCTTCTGCAGGTCGTCGCCGACGAACTGGTCGCCGTCGGGAGAGACGATCACCGGAAAGATCGCCTTGCCGCGCGAGCGCGCCTGTGCGAATTCGGCGAAGCACCATTTGGAATCGAACCAGTTCCGCGTCAGGATCAGGATCATCGCCTGGGCGCGGTCGAGCTCGTCATAGAGCTTCTGTTCCCAGCGCTCGCCCGGCGGGATGCCTTGATGCTTGTCGATATCGAGGAAGCCTTGCTCGAAGCCCTGCGCCTTCAGCCAGGCAAAGATCTCCTCCGCCTGCTCCCGGTCCCGGCTCGAATGCGAAATGAAGACGCGCGCCATGCGCCGGACTTATACTTGGCCCGTCCGGTGCGACAATGGCGGGCTGTGACGGAGGTCACCCATGCCGTCTGCGTCATCAGTCCGGCAAGGGAAGCCGCTACCCGGGAATTGGCAGACCCCTGCCCCGATCGACTATGCTTGCCGCTTCGAGGAATCGGCGCCATGTCGTCAGAGGCAAGCAACACCACCCGCATTCTCATCGACGGCGACGCCTGCCCGGTGAAGGCAGAGGCGCTACGGGTCGCTGAGCGGCACCGTCTGCCGGCCATCATCGTGTCGAATGGCGGTTTGCGTCCTTCGCGCGACCCATTGGTCCGGCATGTCGTCGTGGCCCGCACACCCGATGCCGCGGATGACTGGATCGCCGACAATGCCACTTCGGCCGATATCGTCATCACGGCCGATATCCCGCTCGCTGCCCGGGCCTTGAACCAAGGTGCCCAGGCGATCGGGCCGGATGGCCGACCATTCACCCCAGATTCCATCGGCATGGCCGTGGCGATGCGTGACCTCAAACGACATCTTCGCGAGACCGGGGCCCTCGAAAGCGGCGGCCGGACATTCGCCTCGGGCGACCGGTCGCGCTTCCTTGGAGAATTGGACAGGATGGTGCGCCGGGCCCTGAAGGGCGGGTAGGCATCGTCGCGCCAAATGGCCGCCAAGAGGAAAAAATGGAAAGAAAAGATCTCGCCGTGATTCCGGCTCCGCCCGATGCGGCCGAGCGGCGCCATGCGAAGGGCGTCGTGGTCTATCCCGTCGAGAGCCTGCCGCTCTTCGACGCGGCTTTCTATCAGGCCGCCCGTCGCGGCATGAAGAAAGTCGGCGAGACGACCGTTCCGCCGCGCGATGGCCGGGCCTTCACCGTGCCGGCGGGTCACTTCTTTCGTATCGTCTGCCCCGAGGGCTCACAGGTTGGCGACCTCAATCTGTGGAACGCCCGCGACCTGTCGGAGCGCTTCTTCAGCGGCAAGACGCGTGCGCTCCATGGGACCCATGTCAGCACCGGCGACCGGCTATGGAGCACCCTCCCCACTTTGCGGCCGATGGCGACCATCACCCACGATACCCTTGCTTGGTACGGCTGGGATCAGGATGGGGCGGGCGTGCACGATGTGATCGGCACCCGCTGCGACCCGTACACCAACCTGCTCCTGACTGGCGCCGAGTACCATCATTGCTGCCACTCCAACCTCTGCCGGGCTCTTGCTGCGGAGCGCAACATCGCACCGCAGGAAGCTGAGCCGCACATCCATGACGTTCTCAACGTCTTCATGTGCACGGGCTTTACGAAAGACACCCACCAGTACTTCATGAAGGCGAGCCCGGCGCGGCGCGGCGACTTCATCGAGCTCTTCGCCGAGATCGACCTGCTGGCCGCGTTGTCGGCGTGCCCGGGCGGCGACTGCAGCGCCGGCCACTCCAGCGACGAGGCGGCGTGCTATCCGCTTCTGGTGGAGGTCTTCAGGCCGGCCGCGCACACGCTGGCGACGTGGAACTCACCGCCGGCCAGCGCCTATTCCCGGTCGCACGGCGCCGGCTGATCCCCGCGAGTGAGGCAGATGGCCGCCGCGGCTTAGCTGCAGCCCTTGCGGGCCTCGACGACCTTGATACGCTCGACATTGGCCCTTTCGACCCGGTTCAGCGGCACGTTGCCGGAGACCGTGTACATGCAGCCGACATTGGAGAAGACCGCCTTCCCCTTCGCCGTCTGGAAGCAGTAGCCGTTCTCGTAGAAGATTGTATTGCGAACGGTCCACAGCGCGTCGCAGGAGAGTCGGCGGAGATCGGCGTCGGAGAAATACTCGCTGTCGGTGCAGCCGATCATCTCGAAGCACGCCGACATGGCAGGACTGGCCGCGAGCAAGGTTCCGCCGGCCAAAGCGGCAGCGACGAGCTTCGAGGCGGTACGGGTCATCATAGTGCTCCTCCATTTTGGGCGCAGGCCAGCGACAGATGCTCCGGCGCGCCGCGCTCAGTCGATACCATGGTACTGCTTGTACCACGCAAGGAACCGCGGCACGCCGACATTGATCGTAATCTCCGGGGAGTATCCGTAGTCCGCCTTGATCCAGGTCAGGTCGGCATGCGTCTCCGGAACGTCTCCGGCCGGCAATGGCCCCTCGATGACCTCCGCCTTGCGCCCGAGGTTCGACTCGATGATGGACAGGAGGTCGCGGAGATCCTCGGAGCGATTGTTCCCGACATTGTAGACATGTGGCGTCCGCGACGGATTGGCCGGCGGCCCGGAGGCGATTGCCGCGACAGCGCGGACCGCATCGTCGACAAAGGTGAAATCGCGGCGCATCCGCCCATGGTTGTTGAGCGTCAGCGGACGGCGGTTGATGATCGCATCCGTGAACAGCCACATCGCCATGTCCGGCCGCCCCCACGGTCCATACACCGTGAAGAACCGCAGTCCCGTGAGCGGCATGCCATAGAGCCGGTGGTAGACCTCACTCATCAGTTCATCCGCCCGCTTGGTAGCGGCATAGAGCGACACCGGGTCATCGACGCGGTCGCTTTCGGAGAACGGTAGCTTGCGGTTCGCGCCGTAGACCGAACTCGACGAGGCGTAGATGAAGTGGACGAGCGAGTCGTGATGCCGGAAGTACTCCAGAATATTGAGATGCCCCGCAAGGTTCGACTCGGCATAGATGTGCGGGTTGGTGATCGAGGCGCGCACACCGGCCTGCGCCGCGAGGTGAACGACGATGTCGAAGGTGTGATCGTCGAGCGCGGCGCGGAGCGTACTGCGGTCGGCGATCTCTGCCTTGCGAAAGATGAAGCCGGGAGCCGTTTTTTCAAGGTCCCGAAGCCGCGCCTCCTTGAGCGCGACATCATAGTAGTCGTTGAGGTTATCGATCCCAAGGACCTGATCGCCGCGCGCCGCGAAGGCCCGGACGCAATGATAGCCGATGAAGCCGGCCGCACCGGTTACCAGGATTCTCAGCTTATCCCCCGGAGACGAGTCTGACCTGCGGCCGAGCTTCTTCTGAGCCGCCGGCACCTGAGGCCGGTTCCGGCCCATCGCCAAGCCCGACCCCGAAGTAGCGGAAGCCGAAACGCGAGACCTCCCACGGCTTGTAGATGTTTCGGAGATCGTAGAAGAGGTCCCCACTCATCGCCGCCTTGAACTCGGCCAGGTTCATGGCGCGGTAGGCTTCCCACTCCGTGGCGAGGACCACGCCGTCCGCCCCGGTCACGGCATCGAGTGGGGTGTCGCACCAGACGACACCCTGAATCAGTTCGCGGGCGTTGGGCATGCCCTTGGGATCGTGGACGCGGATCGACGCACCATGCTCCTGGAGCGCAGGGATGATCGACAGCGACGGCGCCTCTCGCATGTCGTCTGTATTGGGCTTGAATGTGAGGCCGAGAACCGCAAGCGTGCGCCCCCGGATCGGGCCACCCAGGGCGCTCACGATCCGTTCGGCCCAGCCCGCCTTGCGCGCGTCGTTCGCCGCGATCACCGCCTCGACGATGGATAGCGCTGTGCCGGCGTCATGCCCGGCCTCGACCAGCGCAAGCGTGTCCTTGGGAAAGCAGGAGCCGCCATAGCCGGCGCCAGCATGGAGGAATTTCGCTCCGATCCGGCGGTCCATACCCATGCCGCGCGCGACATCCTGCACGTTCGCTCCCACCCGCTCGCAGAGATCGGCGATCTCGTTGATGAACGTGATCTTGGTGGCGAGGAAAGCATTCGCGGCGTACTTGGTCAGTTCCGCGGTTTCGAGGCCAGTGAACAGGATTGGCGTCTCGTTAAGGGAAAGCGGGCGGTAGACTTCGTAGAGCGCCTCGCGGGCGGCATCGCTCTCGACTCCGACAATGATGCGGTCGGGCCGCTTGAAGTCCTCGATTGCTGCGCCCTCGCGAAGGAATTCGGGATTGGACGCCACGTCGAAACGAAGATTGGCCCGGATGGCGCGTATGCGCGCCTCGACCGCGCGGGTCGTTCCGACCGGCACGGTTGACTTGCAGACAACAACCGCCCCGTCTGTGATTACAGTGGCGATCTCATCAGCCGCGGAAAACACCTGCGACAGGTCCGCCCGCGTGCCGCCGCGCTGAGTGGGCGTGCCCACCGCGATGAACACCACCTCGCTGTCGCGAACCTCCTCGAGATCCGTCGCGAAATGAAGGTTGCCCGCCTCCAGGTTCGCCGCAACGATCGCGGCAAGTCCCGGTTCGTAGATCGGAATCTTCCCCGCCTTCAGGTTCCGGATCCGGTCGCCGTCCTTGTCGATGCAGGTCACCCGGTGGCCGAAGTCGGCAAGACACGCACCCGAAACCAGCCCGACATATCCCGCACCGATAATGGCAATCTTCATGGTCGGCACCCGAGCCCAGCATGCGCTGACGGTTCGCTACAGGGCCGCCTCCCGCAAGTCAACGAACACATCCGGTACACATCCGGGAGGTGTCCCCAGCCGCCTTGTTGACTGCATCACCAGCCCCCGATGATCTGGAAGCATCAAATCTGAGGCCTTCGAAGGATCCGTCTCCCCAGCACGCCGCATAGCAACCCGGCATAGGCAAGATTGGTGCTGGCATACCGCCACCACATTCGCCCGGGTTCCTGAAGGAGTCTGTAGAGCCACTCGAGGCCGGTCCGCTGCATCCACGCCGGCGCCCGGTTCACCTTTCCCGCGAGCACGTCGAACGATCCGCCAACGCCCATGATGAAAGGCACGTCGAGCGCATCGCGATACCGTGCAAGGAAGCGTTCCTTGCGCGGCGTCGGCATGCCGACGAACAGGCAGTCGGCGCCGCTCTCCCGGATTGCGGCCACCACGTCGGGCTCCTCGGCCGCATCGAAGTAGCCGTCGCGGACCCCGGCAAAGCGAAGCCCCGGAAAGCGCTTTCTTGCCACCTCGGCAGCTTTGGCGACGACCTCCGACGTTGCACCGAGGAAATAGGGACGCAATCCCTCCTTCGCGCAACGGGCGAGCAACTGAATCATCAGATCGATACCGGCCACGCGACCGGCCCCCCGGATGGCGGCGAGACGGAGCCCGATCACAATCCCCATGCCGTCGATGCCGACGAAATCGGCGGTTTCGAGATCCTGCTTCAGGAGAGGATTGGTCCTCGCATTGACCAGCTTGGCGACGTTCAGGGCGACGTGCTGAAGGCGACTCCGCGTCCGCATTGCATCGCAGGCGCGGTCGAGCGTCTCGTCCATCGACGCGATGTCCACAGGTAGGTCAAGGAATCTCACGCGCATGCAAGTCCGCAGTCTTTCATCGGAGGCCCGATCTGAACCGGAGCGTTGTCGTGGAATAGTCCGAACAACCCTTGAGCCGCACCGTAGCCGAGGAGACCTTTCGCCTGGTTAACCGAATGGACTTAACCAACGGGCCAGAATAGGAGAGACCGCCGCGCGCGGTTGTCGCATAGCAGAGTACGCATGGCCTTCGGGATCGTCTTCAGCCTCGACTACGAGATTCACGGCAATGGCGCCGGCTCGCCCATGGAGTTGATGGTCGAGCCGACGTGGCGATTGCTGCGCCAACTTGAACGTTTCGGCGGAAAGCTGACGATCTTCGCCGAGGCGATGGAAATCCTTCGGTTCCGGGAGCATTTCCGGGCCACCGGCCGCGACGATTTCGCCTACGAAGCGATTGCCGAGCAGCTCCGCTACGCCATCACCCACGGCCACGATGTCCAGCTCCATATCCATCCATCCTATGCCAACGCCATACTCGAAAATGGGCGCTGGAAGCAGGATTGGAGGGAATACGACACGGCGCGCCTCCCCCCTTCGCGGATTCGCGCGGTGCTCGCTGAGGCAGCCGGTGTCCTTGATGAGATCTTGAAGCCAGTCCAGCCCGACTACGCCATGTATGCCTTCCGCGCCGGCAACTGGGCGATGATGCCGACGCGCAACATTGCCGACGCCCTGATCGATCGCGGTATCCTGCTCGACAGCTCCGTCTTCAAGGGTGGAATGCGCGACAATGTGGCCAAGTTCGACTACTCTGGAGCCCACAGTGCACTGCTCCCCTGGCGTGCCGACCGCGACAATATCAACGTCGTCGATCCGTCGAGCCCGCTCTGGGAGTATCCCATCTATTGCGAGATGCGATCGATCTGGGCGTTTGTCAGCCTCAATCGCTTCTACCGGGTCTTCCAGACTCGGACCAACCGCCTCGGCGACGAAGACGCTCCACCGACAGAGCCCGGCGTTCCGCGTCCAGGCAAATTGGCCAGGCTTGCCGCGACATTTTTCGGCAAACATGCCTGGAAGGCGGACTTCAACCAGTGTTCGGGTCCCCAACTCATTGCAGCGCTGAAGCGGGCGAAGTCGACCTATGGCGCGCAATCAGGCCTCCTTCCATTCGTCATGATCGGCCACTCGAAGACCTACGGGCGATACAACGAAGCGACTCTGGAGCGATTCCTGACCTTCGCCACGAGCCGCGCGACCGAATACCGGTTCGCAGTCTACCGGGATTTCCTGCACGACTTGCAGGCATTCGCCTGATCCCGCGATCAGGCTGAGCCGGCCAACCGGCATCGCCTCCGCCGCGAGGCGCGGGCAAGCTCATCCAGGATTCCACGCTGCACAATCGCCTGCGGAGAGCGCCCCTAACGCCGCAGGCACGCGTTCCGCCCGAAGCTTCCCTTGCCAATTTGTAATAACCAACCCTGCCGAAAGTTCTGGACCGTGCCGCAACCGGGCGGCATGGTTATCGGCAGGTAAAGATGCGGTGACCTTTGAGCGCCGGAGAGCAAAGGCTCACCGATGAGCGGTACTGTATTTCTCGATTCGAACGCGTACAGCGTTCGAGAGCAGGATGGTTTTGTCACCATCAGGGTGACACGGACCGGTGATACCACCGAGGCCGTCAATGTCGCCTACGCCACTCACCCAATGTCGGCTACTCCCGGCGCCGATTATGTGAGCGTTGCGGGGGTAGCCACTATCCCCGCGGGCGCGTCCGGCGTCAGCATCGATATCGAGATCATCGACGACCTCCTGTCGGAGCCGACGGAGACCTTCTCCGTCTCGATCGAGAGCATCGACAGCGGCACGCTGCTCTTCCCACGCACTGCAACGATCAAGATTCTCGACGACGAGAATCCGGTCACCGAGCCCACGGAGCCGCCGCTCGTCTCCGATTACGACGTCACGATCGAGACCATCATTACCTTCGTGAACCCGGACCCGGAAACGGATCCGGGCTGGGTCTACATCCTCCAGCCGATGAGCCTTGTCTGGCTGCCCGGCAGCGACAATCTCGCCCTCGTCGCCCACAAGAAGGGCCAGATCTCGATCGTCAATACCGAGACCGGGGAAGTCGCAGACGACTTCCTGATCGATCTCCGCGACGAGGTGAATTCGAACTCGGACCGGGGGCTGATGGACATCGCCATCCATCCCGACTTCGAAAGCCACCCCTACCTCTATGCCTTCTACGTCGTCGATCCGCCGGGCTCCGCCGGCACCGGCGGCAATGCCGGCGAGGACGGCGACGGCAACCGCTACGCCCACGTCGTGAGGTGGGAACTGGATCTTTCGGGCGATGCCCCAGCCCTGGTCCCGGACAGCAAGGAGATCATCCTCGGCGCCGGCGGCCAGTCGCTCGCCGACGTTTCCGGCAACGGGCTGATCGACTCGACGCTTGCGGAGAACATCGACCTGCCTTCCTCGGAGATCGACCCGAACACCGGCGAATACAAGCAGGACTACCTCAAGCTCGATTCGATCACCCACGCCGGCGGCGCCCTCGCCTTCGGCCCGGACGGCATGCTCTACGTCTCGGTCGGCGATGGCGCGTCGTTCAACATGATGGATCCGCGCGCCCTGTCGGTGCAGGACGTAGACAGTCTCTCGGGCAAGATCCTCCGGGTCGATCCGCTGACCGGACAAGGCCTCGCCGACAACCCCTTTGCCATTCCGGGCGACCTCGACGCCAATGCATCGAAGGTCTGGATGCTGGGGCTTCGCAACCCCTTCACCATGGCCTTTGCCGACGACGGCCGTCTCTTCATGAGCGAGACGGGCTGGTACACCTACGAGGAGATCAATGCCGGCAGCGCCGGATCGAACTTCGGCTGGCCCTATTTCGAGGGCGCCGACTATGGCGATCTCTTCCGCACCCCCGACTACGAGGACCTCCCTGAGGCTTCCGGCTTCTACGACGATGTCGCGTCGGGCGAGATCGAGATAACCGCCGCCTACCGGGCCTTTCACCACAACGACCTCGAACCCGGTTTCCAGGTGAGCGCGATCGTCGGCGCCAGCTCGATCTACACCGGCTACCGCTACCCCTCGGAATTCCTGAACGACTACTTCTTCACCGACATCGTCGAGGGCGAGATCTACGCTGTCGACATCAATGACCGGACGACAGTCAAGTTCGTCGCCGACATGGGCTTTTTCGGCCCGTCGCACATCGTTCAGGGACCCGACGGATATCTGTATCTGCTCGATCTCGTCGGCAACCGGATGATGCGGCTGGAGATCCATAACGAGACGCCGCAGATCACCTCGAGCGCGGCGGTCTCGATCGCGGAGAATGGGTCGGCCGTCACCATCGTGGCGGCGAGCGATCCCGACTCCGATGCGATCGTCTATTCGATCGTCGGCGGCGAAGACGCCGGCCAGTTCACCATCGACGCAGGATCCGGGCAGCTATCGTTCAAGCAGCCGCCGGACTTCGAGTCCCCCGGCGATGTCGGCGGAGAGAACACCTACGAGGTCATCGTAGAGGCCTCGGACCGGAATACCTCCGACACCCAGACCGTCACCGTCACCGTCACCAATGTCGTGGAGACAGGTCCGAGCATCACGTCGAGTGACGCGGTCAGCATCGCAGAGAACACGACTGCCGCGACCACTGTCTTGGCCAGTCAGGGGGACTCCGGAGAGGCGGTCTCGTACTCCATCTTCGGTGGCGCTGACCAGGCGTTCTTCGAAATCGACGAAGCGACCGGCGCGCTTGCCTTCAAGTTCGCGCCCGACTTCGAGAACCCATCAGACTCCGGTGGAAACAACGTTTACGACGTCCAGGTTCGCGCCGCGGCCGGAGCGTTCAGCGACACCCAGGCCATCTCCGTCACCGTCACGAACCAGAACGACAATGCCCCGGTCATCACCTCAAACGGCGGCGGAGCCTCGGCCGCGATATTGCTCGCGGAAAACACGACCAGCGTCACCAAAGTCACCGCGACCGACGCCGACAACCTCGGAGCGTTGACCTATTCGCTCGTCGGGGGGCCGGATCAGTCGAAGTTCGAGATCGACGCGTCGAACGGCGTCCTCCGCTTCAGGAACGCCCCGAACTTCGAGGCGCCGTCCGACGCCAACAGCGACAACGTCTACAATGTCACCATTCGCGTCTCCGATGGCACGCACAGCGACACCCAGGCCATCTCCGTCACCGTCACGAACCAGAACGACAATGCCCCGGTCATCACCTCGAATGGCGGCGGAGCCTCGGCCGCGATATCGCTCGCGGAAAACACGACCAGCGTCACCAAAGTGACCGCCACCGACGCCGACAACCTCGGAGCGTTGACCTATTCGCTCGTCGGGGGCGCGGACAGGTCGCACTTTACGATCAACACGACCACCGGCGCGCTCGCCTTCAAGGCGGCGCCGGACTTCGAGTCGCCCAAGGATGCGGGCGGGATCAACATCTACGACGTTCAAGTGCAAGTAAGCGACGGCAAACTGATCGATACCCAGGCGATCGCCGTCCGGGTCGTCAACCAGAACGAGGCCCCTGGAATCACATCGAACGGCGGAAAGGCCACTGCGTCGATTTCTGTCATGGAGAACGGCGCGGCGGTCGCCGTTGTCACCGGCTCCGACCCCGACGCCTTCACAAAACTGACCTTTGCCATCGCCGGCGGAGCGGACGCTGCGAAATTCTCCATTGACGCGACGACGGGCGCTCTCGCCTTCGTCAACGCTCCCAACTTCGAAATGCCCACCGACGCGAATCTCGACAACGGCTACCAAGTGACCGTGGAGGTCAGCGATGGCCTTACCGCCGCACGGCAAACGCTGCTGGTCGCGGTAACGGATGTCGCCGGCAAGTCCATCAAGGGCTCGAAGTATCGCGATGAGCTTCATGCGGCGGACGGTGGTGAATCCACGGTGCGTGGCGGCAACGGCAATGACGTGCTTATCGGTACCGAATGGGACGAGCATCTCCTTGGCGGCAAGGGCAACGACAAGCTCTATGGTGGCAGCGGCTCGGACATCCTCGACGGCGGCCCCGGCAAGGATCTTCTGGTGGGCGGACCGCACGCGGACGCTTTTCGCTTCACAAGCAAGCTTGGCAAGGGGAACGTCGACAAGATCAAGCTGTTCTCGCCCTACTATGATCGAATTGAGCTCGACCTACGCATCTTCAAGAGCCTGGAACTCGGGTGGCTCGAAGCGGATGCGCTCCATTACGGATCGAAGGCGACAGACGCCGATGATCACATCATCTACAATTTGCGCTCGGGGGCGCTGTTCTATGATCGGGATGGGAGCGGGCCTGTCGACAAGATCAAGTTCGCCGTTCTCGCCAACAAGCCGGAAAAGCTCTACGAGGGCGACTTCGTCGTCATCTGAGTTCCTCTTACCCCGAGGCGAATCCACAAATCCCTGTGATAGAGTCCGATAACGATCGGCTATGGCAACCGGAGGTATGGTCCGCTGACGCCTCGTCTGCGGCCGCCGCTGATATGGCAGTTCGATTTTCGGAAACGTTGCAGAAGGACTCTTGGTGAATGTGCGGCATTTTCGGTTGGGCACTCGACGAGCGACGGCGCGAGAGCCGCGACACGCTGATGCGGCTCACCAACATGATGTCCCACCGCGGTCCCGACGGCTCCGGTTTCTGGCTCGGCACGACTCCGGACGAGAGGTTCCAGATCGGACTCGGCCATCGCCGGCTGTCGATCATCG
>JALHRF010000121.1 GCA_022841545.1 Bauldia sp.
GTCTTCACCCGGCCGCCGTCGACCCGCACCTGGCCCGATCGCAGCAGCTTCTGGAGGTGGCCGAAGCCGACATCGGGATAGTGGGTGCCGAACCAACGGTCGAGGCGCATCCCCGCCTCGTCCGGGCCGACCGTGATCGTCTCGAGCTTTGCCATGGCCTGCGGTCTACCGCCCCTCGGGCCGGATGTCACGCGAGCGTCCGGCGATCACGACAGCGCCCGCACCAGCCACATGCCGAAGAAGAGCGCTGCGATCGACAGGAGCACGGACCCCGCGACATAGGCGGCGGCGAGGCCATGGTCGCCGCGCTCCCACAGAAGCGCGACATCGAGGGAGAAGGCGGAGAACGTGGTGAAGCCCCCGAGGATGCCGGTCGCGAGGAACAGCCGCGCGTGCTGGCTCCAGCCGGCATGGGCCCGGAAGGCGAGCCAGGCGACGATCAGCCCCATCAGCAGCGAACCGGCGACATTGACGATGATCGTACCCCACGGGAACGACATGCCGAACGCCCGTGCCGCCGTGAGGTTGACGCCGTGGCGCGCCGCCGCGCCGATACCGCCGCCGAGGAAAACGAGGAGCCAGCTCACGACGCCTCGACCAGTGTTGGCACCGAGGCGAGCGCAGAGATGTAGGCCTTCGGCAATCGGTGATGCCGGGCGCCGTCCACGAGGTGGCGGAGATACGCCGCCGACGGCAGTCCGGGGGCGGGAGACGGCACCGCAACATAGGTGAAGGCATCGACCGAAGCACCTCCGGCGCGCGTCACCGTGACCGGCGCGCGCCGGTATCGGCTCTCGCCGGGCCGGTCGGCGTAGAAGCCCTCGCGCCGGTCGAGCCCGGCGAGATCGTCCACGTCCATGTGATAAAGCACACCCCAAACCACCCTGCCCGGCTCCGGCACGATGCTCGCCACCGCGCAGTTCCGTATCGGCGACCGGCGCGGGAAGGCAAGGTAATGGCCCGCAAGCCGCGCGACCGCGGCGAAGGGCGACCGTGGGCAGCGATCCCGCCACTGCACCGGGTCGAGGTTGGATCCATAGGCGAAGTAGATCATCCTCCACCCCGTTCCTTCCGAAGCTTCGCCCAGTAGTCGATCCGCTTCCTGATCTCGCGCTCGAAGCCGCGCTCCGGGGGGTCGTAGAAGGTCTGCCGGCCGAGCGCCTCGGGGAAGTAGTCCTGGCCGGAGAAGGCATCCGGCTCGTCGTGGTCGTAGCGGTAGCCGGTCCCGTAGCCCTCCTTCTTCATCAGCGCCGTGGGCGCATTGAGGATGATCTTGGGCGGCACCAAAGATCCGCGCTCCTTCGCGACCTGGGTGGCGGCCTTGAAGGCATTGTAGACGGCGTTCGACTTGGGCGCGGTGGCGAGGTAGACGGCCGCCTCCGCCAGCGCCAGTTCGCCCTCCGGCGAGCCGAGATAGTCGAAGGCGTCCTTGGCCGCGAGCGCCACCACCAGCGCCTGCGGGTCGGCCAGGCCGATATCCTCCATCGCCATCCGCACCAGGCGGCGGCCGATATAGAGCGGCTGCTCCCCGGCATCGAGCATGCGGGCAAGGTAGTAGAGCGCCGCGTCGGGATCGGAGCCGCGCACCGACTTGTGCAGCGCCGAGATCAGGTTGTAGTGGCCATCCTGGCCCTTGTCGTAGAGCGGCGCGCGGCGCTGCAGGATATCCTGCAGTTCGGCAGGGCCGAATATCTCGCCCTCGCGCGCGGCGCGCCAGACTTCTTCCGCCAGAGTCAGCGAGGCGCGGCCGTCGCGGTCGGCCATGCCGATCAGCATGTCACGCGCTGCGGCATCGAGCGGCAGCGCCCTCCCCTCCTCCTCCTCGGCGCGGGCGAGAAGCCGGCTGATCGCCTCGGCGTCGAGCGGCCGGAAGACGAGGACGCGGGCGCGGGAGAGAAGCGCCGCGTTCAGCTCGAAGGACGGGTTCTCCGTCGTCGCCCCGACCAGCGTCACCGTGCCGTCCTCCATCACCGGAAGGAACGAGTCCTGCTGGGCGCGGTTGAAGCGGTGGATCTCGTCGACGAAGAGGAGCGTCCCCCGTCCCACTTCGCGGCGAGCACGGGCCGCGTCGAACACCTTCTTGAGGTCGGCGACCCCCGAGAACACTGCCGAGATCTGCACGAACTCGAGGTCGGTCGCGTCGGCGAGAAGGCGGGCGACGGTGGTCTTGCCGGTGCCGGGCGGGCCCCAGAAGATCATCGACCCCAGCGACCCGGCATCGAGCATGCGGGTGATCGCCCCGGACGGACCGAGCAGGTGATCCTGCCCGACCACGTCGGCAAGCTGCTGCGGCCGCAGCCGGTCGGCCAACGGCCGTGGCGCGCCGCCTTCCATCCCGGCGGCCTCGAAAAGCGTCGCTGTGGTCTTCTTTGCCAAGTTCGTCGGTTCCTGCCCGCATCAATCCTAGTCCGGGCGTGATACCAAATCTAAGGAAAGCGTTGGCAGCATTGTCGCCGGCAGCGCGACATTCTCTTTCCGGGAGGCGGAAGCATCATGGTCAACGTCCACATTCATCAGTTTGCACCGGACGGCGCGGTGGTCGATGCCAACGCGATGGAGCAGTTCCAGAAGCAATGGGGCGCCTACCAGAAGCTGGTCGATTCGGATGTCCTCTCCCATCAGGCAGCCGGGGCGACGCTCCACCAGGTCCTTGCCGGCATATCCAGGCCCTTCACTTTCCTCGACATCGCCTGCGGCGACGCCAGCCTGACCAAGCGCGCCCTCGCTGGAACCAAGGGCAGCCACTATCACGGCATCGACCTGTCGGAGCCGGCGATCGAACTCGCCGCGAAGATGCTCGACGGCGTCCCCTACGAGGTCGACCTCGACCACGAGGATTTCGTCACGGCCCTCGAGCAGCGCCCCGAGCCGGCGGACGTCGTCTGGTGCGGCCTCTCCATCCATCACCTCGTCACCGCCGACAAGCTGGAACTGATGAAGGCCATCCGCGGAGCGACCGGCATCGCCTTCGTCCTCTACGAGCCCTCGCGCCGGGACGGCGAGGACCGCGAGGCCTGGCTCCGCCGTTTCCTCGGCGCCCAGGAACCGACATGGACGACGCTCACCCCGGAGGAGCATCAGCAGATCGTCCATCACATCGAGACCAGCGATTTGCCGGAGACCGCCGCGGACTGGCTCGACCTCGGACGGAAGTCCGGCTTCGCCAGGGCGACCCAGCTCTTCGTCGACCCGACCGACGGCCTCAGGATCTTCCGCTACGACGTGTGAGGCGGGATCAGGCGCGAAACTGGGAGCGGATGATCCGCCCCCTCCGCTCGATGACGACCTCCCAGGCGCGCAGTTCCACCGCGCAGATCTCGGCGAGGTGCCGTGTCGAGGTGACACGGACGCCGTTCACCTCGATCACCACATCGCCACGCATCAGGCCCGCATCGTCGGCAAGCGATCCGCCGGCGACCGCGCCGACGATGACGCCCTCGGCCGCGCCCCTGTGGGCCATCTCCTCGGCGACCGCAGGCGAAAGGTTGAGCACGCGCGCCCCGGTGAGCGGCGAGAAGCCGGGGATCTCGATCTCGTCGCGCGGCACCGTCTCCGGCGCCGGCTGCAGGTCGAGCTTTGCAACATATTCCTTGGCGTCGCGCACCACGCCGAGCGTCGCCGTGGTTCCGATTCCCTTGGTGGCGAGGCGGTAGTTGACGCCGGTGGGGTTGTCGATCTGCACCCCGTCGATCGAAATCACCAGGTCGCCGGTCTGGAGCCCGGCCTTCGCACCGGGACTTTCCGCCCCGACCTCGGTGACCAGTGCGCCGCGCGGCTTGGGAAGCCCCAGGCCCTCGGCGATGTCGGGCGTCACTTCCTGGAACCGGACGCCGGTCCACGGCAGCCGGACATGCGCCACGCCGGCCTTCGCCGACTCGGTGACCACGCGCACCATGTTCGACGGGATGGCGAAGCCGATGCCGTTCGAGTCGCCGGTTCGAGAGTAGATCGCGGTGTTGATGCCGACGACCTTGCCCGACATGTCGACCAGCGGCCCTCCGGAATTGCCTGGGTTGATGGCGGCGTCGGTCTGGATGAAGAACTGGTAGTCCGAGACGCCGACCTGCGTCCGCGCCAGCGCCGAGACGATGCCGCTCGTCACCGTCTGGCCGACCCCGAAGGGATCGCCGATCGCAAGCACAAGATCGCCGACCTCGAGCTGGTCCGAATCGCTGAATTCGGCGAAGGGCAACTCGCCCTCCCCGAGGCCCTTCACCCGGAGCACGGCGAGATCCGTCCGCTGGTCGCTGAGCACCACCTCGCAGTCGAACTCGCGCCGGTCGCCGAGCGCCACCTTGACCTCGTCCGAATTGGCGATGACGTGGTGGTTGGTGATGATGATCCCGGCGGGGTCGACGATAACCCCCGACCCGAGCGACTGCTGGACGCGCTGGGTCGGCGCGGCGAGATCGGGAGCGCCGCCGAAGAAGCGGCGGAAGAAGGGGTCGTCCAGGAACGGCGATTGGGCCTGCGCGACGACGCGCGAAGCGTAGACGTTGACCACCGCCGGCGCGACCCGCTTGACGATCGGGGCGAAGGAATACTGGATCTGGGTCGAGGATTCCGGGACGATCCGCCACTGCTCGGCCAAGGCCGGCGGCGCATGCGCAAGGCCTGCCGCAACGATCACGACAGCGCGGATCTGTTTCAAAGCCATGGCGGGAGACAGTTTCCCAACAGCATCATCGCCCAGGGCCGAAACCTAGCAGGAAATGCGGCGAGCGCATGGCGTTTCTGAAGGTTCCTGACAGGAGCCTGCACATCCGATTGGCAAACTGGACGACTTCGGCAAGCCTTCGCAGGCCACGGATCCCATGGCTCGCTCTCCGGACACGCGACTGTGTTCCGCCAACACTATCGCGCCAGGTCCGCCAGCACATCCGAAATGAGCGTGCTGGTGTCCTGGCCGACCGTCCCCTGCCAGCCCTCCAGCGTTCCCTCCAGCGCCTGCCGCTCGCCGGCGTCGAGTTCCGGCACGGCGCCGCTGATGACGAAGATCAGTTGATACCGGCCGTCGTCGCTGGCGCGCGGAAAGAGCGCCGTCGCGATCGGCACGACGCGCTTGTCGCCGAGGTCGTAGAGGAACTCGGAAGCGTAAATGCGGAGGCTCCGGTCGGCATCGCCCGCGGCCGCGGCGAGCAGCCGGAGATGCGCCTCGGTGAGCAGCGCCGAGACCGCCTTCCGGTCGCGCTTGTGGTTGCGGAGGAACTCCGTCAACGCCACCGAGATGCCGAGAGCGACCCGGTAGTTGTCGGGCTGCGCCTCCCAGTGCTCCATCATCGGCACGACCGCCGCCTGCCCCATCGCCGCGAGCTTGTCGCGCGCATCGCGACGGATGGTGGCCGAGTCCGAGTCGAGATCGGCGAGGAGCTGCGGGATGTTCCCGTCCTGGGCATGCGCCGAGCCGATGAGGTCGAGCCCGACATTCATCCGCCGGTCGCCACCGGCGTCGACGCAGGGGCCGCTCGGAATGCTCCTGCCCTCGACGTTCTTCAGGAGCCCGTTCTTCGCGTCGAGGCTCCAGTGCAGCGTCCCGCCCGAGCCGATCTGGCTGAGGATCGCCGTACCGGGGATGCACTCGAATTCAATCGTGCGGCGTTCCGCGTTGCCCGCATCTTCGGGCAGCGTGACGTAGAGCGCGAACCGCTGGCGGTCGCCGGCCACGCTCCGCCCGAGGACATAGAACTCGAAGCGCCGGCCATGGTCGGCGCCGGGAAAGGGGTTGTCGCCATGCAGTTCGAGGCGTGCCCCGCTCACCTCGCCGTCGATCTCGATCCTGAGGAGCGATTCGCGCATCTCGTTGCTGACGACGAAGAGCAGCGCCACCGATATGGCGGCGACCCCCGCGATCACGAAGCCCTTGTAGTTGATGACCGCCGTCGAACCGAAGGCGCCCAGGATGATGCCGAGGCCGCTGCAGATGATCAGTATCGACACCGTCGATGCGATGAGGCTGGTGGCGTAGCAGGCGATGCCGACCGCAAGCAGGGCAAAGCCCGCCCCGAGCCCGAATCGGAACACCGGGTCGGCCCACCGCGGCTGCTGGTCGGGCATTGCCAGCGGCTTCTCGTCAGCCTTCGGCTCCGCCGCGGGCGGCGGCGGGGTGGCGCCCGTATCCGAAGAATCATCGACAGCGGCCATGGCTCTCTCCTCGTGGCTGCGCGACTTCGGGAATGTCTGTGGTCGGTTCGGCTATTCCTTCTCATTGGCCCGCGGCGAGCCGCATCGACGCGCGGGTGGGTCGTTCGTCCTCGGTAGAAGTTGCAAGCTAGCTCCGCCAGGGCCGCCTGTCACCCTACTCCGCCGGCATGGCCGCCCCCAGCGGCTGCGGCTGGAGGTATGGCCGCGCCGTGGGCGGCAGTTCGCGGACGACGTAGTGCTCCGGATCGCGGCATTGCCGGAGCAGCGTCGGGATGATCTCCTGGAAGGCGTCCCAGAGTCCGTCATAAGGGCGCGGCATGTCCGCCTTCAGCCTCTCGTGGAGCTTCGGCAGATTGTAGTAGGGCACCATCGGGAACATGTGGTGCTCGATGTGGTAGTTCATGTTCAGGTACGAGAAGCGGAAGATCGGGTTGAAGTAGATCGTCCGCGTGTTGAGCCGGTGATCGACCACGTCCTCGGCGAGCCCGACATGCTGGGTGATGGCGAACATCCCGTGCAGCCAGCCGCCATAGAAGGTTGGCAGGCCGACGAACATCAACGGCACGATGCTCCACGCCGCCAGCGACCAGATCGCCACGCCCGCCAGGATCACCAGCCAGATGCGCGCGACCAGGTAGACCTTCCACTGCTCCTGCTCCGGGATGAATGTCTTCTCCGCCACGGTGAGCCGCCCGGTGGCGTGAAGGCAGATGTTCTTGAGGAGCGTGTAGCCGAGGTGGAGGGTGAGGAGGTTCGCGATCATCTTCGGGATCGTGGGCGGCCGCTCGGCGACGATTTCCGGGTCGCAGCCGACGACGATGGTGTCGGTATGGTGGCGGGTATGACTCCAGCGCCAGACCGTCGGCTCGCGGAACAGCATGAAGCAGGCCAGTTGGTACACCACCTCGTTGAGCCAGCGGGTGCGGAACGCGGTGCCGTGGCCCATCTCGTGCCAGCGCGCGTCGGCGGAGGACCCGTAGAGCACGCCGTAGACGATGAAGAACGGCACCGACCACCACGAGCCGAGGAGGAGATATGCGGAGACCCCGGTGGCGAGCAGGCCGCCGAGCCACAGGCCGGTGGTGACCAGCGCCGGCCCATCGCGCCGCCTCATCAGGTCCTTGAGTTCGGCTCGCGGGATCGGGCCATGGTACCACTCGGCCTTGGCGATCCCGAGCCCCTCCTTCACGGCGCAATTCGCCTCCGTGACGGGATAGTCGTGCGGGATCGCTGTCGCGGTCATGTCATCCTCCAGCCTAGCACTTCAGAGAACCTCGAACGCCCGGTAGATCGCGCCCCCGGCGATCCGGTGGCCATGCGCCACTGAAATCACACGGTTGAGCCAATCGTAGCGGCTCGCGGCGGTCTCGAAAACGGGCGCCGCACGCATGTAGTAGTCATCGGGACTCACGGCTTCACCGCGTGCAAGCGCATCGATCACCGGCTTCGGGCCATGGCGTATCCCCGTATAGGTCATGCCGATCAGGGCTCCGTCGTCGGTTTCAAGCAGCACCCGGACATTGAGCATCCAGGCGCCGTCCTCCCGGACGGTCTGCCAGTCGCTGCCGCCGGTGAGAACCGTTCCGCGCAGCCTCTCCCCTTCGAAATAGCCGCCGCTTATCTCGCCGATCCGGCGGTCGGCCGCGGGCGTCCTGCCCACCACCCAGGGCTTCTTCACCTCGACGAAGAAATCCATCAGAGGCCGCCACCGCAGTTCGGTCATCCGATCCGGGAGCAGTTCGCCGAGCGGGGTTCTTTCCATCTTCCTCGCACCTGGGTTTGGTCAGCATCGCTTGACCGCAGGCATCGCGTTTTTTGCGATGGCCGACTCCGCCTCGTGTTCCTGCTTGACACGGACTCTAGCGTCCGTCGCCAGCACCGACAAACCACCGAATGAGGGGATTCCATCGCGCACCGGCCGGCCCGGCCCTCCGCAGGCGGGCGAAGAACGCCATGTCGAGCGAGAACGCCGCGAGTGCCGTCGATCAGGCCGGCGGCTCTATAGAGGCGAGCCTCGGTCTACCCGCGGCGCTAGCGCGGCGCTGCCGCTGAGCCCCTCACGATGAGCTTGTGTGGAACGATCTGCACACCCGTCTCGGCCGCGAGGTTATCCATGGCGCTGAGAAGGCGTTGGAAACACCGCTCACCGATCTCATCGCGCGGCTGGGCGACGGTGGTGAGCGGCGGATTCATGACCTCGGCGTAGCGGATATCATCAAAGCCGACGATCGACACGTCATCCGGGACCATCAGGCCCATCGCCTTCAGCGCCGCCATGGCACCGATCGCCATCTCGTCATTGGCGCAGACGATCGCGGTCGGCGGCTTGGGCAGGCTCATCAGCACCCGCGTCGCCTCGCGCGCGCCGTCTATGGTGAAATTGCCATAGGTAAAGAAGTCTCCAGGGATGGGTATTCCATGCGTGGCGAGGACGTTGCGGAAGCCGACCTCGCGTTCGTCCATCACATGCGAACCCGGCTCGCCGGTCATGAATGCGATGCGCCAGTGGCCAAGTCCAACCACGAATTCCGTCAGTTCCATAGCCGCGGCAACGTTGTCGATCTGCACCGCGGGCAGGCGCTGCATGGCCTTCGACACAGTCTCCGTGCCGACCACAACCGGTGGATAGCGACTGTCCTCGACGGCGCCAGCTTCCAGTTCGAAAGGAGACCTGCTGCCCAGCACGATCACGCCATCAACCGCCCGCGAAAGGATGATGTCGCTAACCATTCCCGCAGACCAGCGCACAGGAGGCACCTCCTTCACCAGCACCGCAAAGCCGTGCCGCTGCGCCGCGTGATCGATCGCGCGGATGACGTCGCCGAAAAAGGGATCGCCGATGACGGAGCAGGTGACCATGACGAGGCCGGTCTTGCCGCGGCGGAGACTTCGCGCGACGGAGTTCGGCGAGTAGCCGAGCGCCCTGATCGCCGGCTCGATCTTCCGCCGGGTGCTCTCCCGGAGCCGATCCGGCTCGTTGAGGTAGCGCGAGACCGTGCCGACCGCGACCCCGGCCAGCTTCGCCACGTCCTTGAGTGAAGCCATGTCGGTGGGTCGCCCAACTGCCCGGTTTGTTGTTCTTCTCGCTTTGCGGCGGTCGACTTGATTGACCGGTGTCGCTCTACGTCATTATCCCCCGCAACCTTTACGGTATCATATGGGAAGAATGGAAGTGGGCATCATCGGCCTCGCCGAGGTTGCACACCTAATGCGCCCGGAGTCCGCGACCGTGGCCCACGCTCGCCGCGCGGGGGTCCGATGACCAGGTCTCCGGCCCGTCCCCGACTATGGCGCCGCAACGGTTGCCTGCAAGTACCCGATCGACAACGTCGGCGCCTCGATGCAGGCTTGGATCTCTGCGCCAGGCTGCGGCGCCTCCACTGCAACACCGCCCTCTTTGGAATCTGCCGATGCGCCTGGAAACCCATGAAAGCGCCGCCGAAACGAGCGCCTGCTCCATCTTCGGCCTCGAATGCAAAGCCTTCTTCCAGCCCGAACGCGGGACGTTGCAGGCGGCCATCGCCCTCGGCGTGGAAAACCCTGCGCCGGTCTCCCACTCCCTCGCCGACCTCGACATTCTGGAAACGATCGTCGCGCACCTCCGATCAGGACAGTCTGCACCATGAGCAGCAGCGGATGGCAGCCGGTCCTCCCCGGCATCGAGGTCTTCGCCGACAGCTGCAACGTCTATGCGGTCACCGGCCCCGAGGGTACGGTGTTCGTGAATGCCGGAACCGGTCACTGGCTTGACGGGATTCCCGTCCGCTTTCAGCCCCCCTATACGCTCCTTTCCACCCACTATTTCCGCGACCACTCGGCGGGTGCCGCGAAGGCCTCCCGTATGGGCTTCGACATCCGCGTGCCCACCGGCGAGGCAGCGATCTTCGCCGAACCCGGCCAGCACTTCCGCGAGCGGCAGAGCTACATCGTCTACGACAACATCTGGGACCAGTTCGCCCCGATCGAGCCGGCGGAGGTGACGCCGGTCCATGACTACGGCACGGTCGACGCCGCGGGCCTGGTCTTCACCGTCGTCCCCCTCCCCGGCGTTACGCCGCACCACACCGGCTACGCGCTTGCGACGGCCGACGGCATGGTGATCTTCTCGGGCGAAGCGATCCACTCGCCGGGCCGCATGGCTCGCATCGCGCCGCTCCAGTACGACTACAACGACCTCGGCGGCGCGGTGAACGCACATTGGTCGGCCGGGGCGCTGCGTCGGCTCGGCCCGGTCGCGCTGCTCCCGAGCCTCGGGGCGCCCATCCTTGCCAATGTCGACCGTGCCCTCGTCACGCTCCAGGCGTCGCTCCGGCAGCTCTGTGCGCTCCGCCCGCTGGAACGCGACCTGATCGTGGCGGCCGACGACGACCGGCTCAAGCGGGTCACGGACCATGTCTGGGTCGAGCCCCATTCCGAGGCCGCATCGTGGTTCGTGCTCAGCGACAGCGGCAAGGCGCTGGTCATCGACTTCGGCTATCGCGGCGGATTCGGCCTCAACACGCCGCCCGGCGTCGGCAAGAACTGGCAGTGGCCGTCCTATCCGATGCATTCGCGGCGACGAGTTTTGCTTCATGGCGTCGACGCGCTGAAGCGCGAACTCGGCATCGACCGGGTCGACGTCGTGCTCCTCAGCCACTTCCACGACGACCATGTCGCCGGCGTGCCACTGCTCCGCCGGCTGTTTGAGACCGAGTGCTGGGTCCCCGAGAATTTCGCCGATCTCCTCGCCGAGCCGGCGGCCCATCGCTTCCCCTGCGCCTGGCCGGAACCGATTGCGGTCGATCGCCGCCTGCCCCTCGACGAGACCTTCACCTGGGAGGAATACACCTTCCGCCTCGCCCCGATGTCCGGCCACACGCGATTTGCGGTAGCGATCATGTTCGAGGCCGACGGCAAGCGCTTCGTCCACACCGGCGACCAGCACTTCTTCGACCGTCCAAAATTCGCTCCCGACTCCGGAAGCTGGGACGGGGTTCGCCCGAACCAGAACGAGGTCTACCGGAATGGCGCTTTCACCCACAGCTTTCGCGACAGCGCGAAGCTCTTGGCCGAATGGCGACCGGACATCATCCTCTCCGGCCACCAGCACGCGATGTTCACCGACGACGAGTTCTTCCGCCTGCTCGCGTGGTGGGGCGAGGAGTTCGAGCGCATCCATCGTGCGGCGGCTGCACTTGGGCACGACGATGCGCACTTCGAGGCCGATGGATGGGGCGGCTGGATCTGGCCCTACCGCGTCCATGTCGCGGAGGGCGAGCCCGTCATGGTGACCGTGACGGTGCGGAACCCGCTGCCGGAAGCGGCGACGCTCACGGTGCGCCTCGTCGGGCCGGAGGGCTGGGAGGGGAGCCACATCGACCTCGACGCTGCCGGGCGCGCCGAAGTCTCCGGTGCGTTAACCATCCGGCCGGCCGGCCCCTGCCGGCGGCAGCCGATCGCGGCCGAGGTGCTCGTCGGCGGTCGCAGCTTCGGGCAGGTGGCGGAGGCGCTGGTGACCGTCGGCGGCGAGCGGTTCTGACGTCCAGGAAGAAGAAGATGGCGATCCAAATTCCGTTCCTCCCCGCGAAAACGCGACCTGGATACGCATCCTGGGTCCTTCGAGGCTCGGGCTTCGCCCTCGCACCTTGTGTTGAAGCGAATCGGTATTGCGTACGTGCTCCGTGAGGAGGACCCGCTCCGACTGCGCAGGTCGGAGCGGGTCGCTGGTCGTCGGATCGTTTGCACCGCAGCCTTTGAGGGCTGCTCCTGAGCAGGATCGCGACTGCTCAGCATGAGGAGGTTGAAATCCTCCACAAATGGCGAAAGGACCTCCGGCGTTGCTGGAACCACCATCCCCTCCCTCATCCTGAGAGCCTGCCCTCGGGCTTGACCCGACGGTGCCCGCCGCATCAGCAGCGGCCCTCGAAGGACGCGACCACGCGACTCCAGGTCGTCTCAACAGGCCCGAACGGCTGTGAGCACTTGCACGCCTACCGCGCGGCGTCGGCCTCGAGCAGCAGCAGGTCGTCGCGGTCGAAGCTCACCACCGCCGTCGAGCCGCGCGCGGGCGGCGCGATGCCGGGATTGTTGAACGTGTCGAGCCAGATCGCGTTGTCGCCGAAGCGCACCCGGATGCGGACGACCGAGCCGAGGAACGCGACCTCCTCGACCATCCCCTCCATCCGGTTCCGTGTCCCACCCGCGCCGTCGAGCACGATCGCTTCCGGGCGGAGCGCAATGGAACGGACGTCGCCGGCCTTCGCGCCGTTCATGCCCCGGGTCGACACCACCTCCTGCCCATCGATGGCGACTCGGCCCGAGGCGGGATCGACGATCCTGGCGTCCATGATGTTGAGCGTGCCGACGAAGGAGGCGACGAACCGGGTCGAAGGGTAGTTGTAGATGTCGAAGGGCGCGCCGACCTGTTCCATCCGGCCCTCGCTCATCACCACGATGCGGTCGGACATCGACAGCGCCTCTTCCTGGTCGTGGGTGACGTAGACGGTGGTGATGCCGAGTTCGCGCTGGAGCGAACGTATCTCCTCGCGGAGCGAGACGCGGATCTTGGCGTCGAGCGCCGAGAGCGGCTCGTCGAGGAGGAGCACGGACGGCTTGACCGCCAGCGCGCGGGCGAGCGCGACGCGCTGCTGCTGGCCGCCCGAAAGCTGGTAGGGATAGCGGGCGCCGAGCTGCGGCAGCTTGATGATCGCGAGCATCTCCTCGACGCGCGCGCGGATCGTCTCCTTGGGCTGGCGCGCGACCTTGAGGCCGAAGCCGATGTTCTCGGCGACCGTGAGGTTCGGGAAGAGCGCATAGGACTGGAAGACCATGCCGACATTCCGCTGGTTCGGCTTGAGGTCGGTGACGTCCTTGCCGTCGATGCGGATGGTGCCCGCGGTCGGGACCTCGAATCCGGCGATCATCCGGAGCGTCGTCGTCTTGCCGCAGCCCGACGGGCCAAGGAAGGAGACGAACTCGCCGCGTGCGATCTCCAGATCGAAGTGCCGGACCACGGTGTTCTGACCGTAGACCTTCTGCACGCCTTCAAGATCGAGAAAGCCCATGCCCGCCCCCTGTCCTCAATCTGCGGTCGAGCCGCGGCGGCCGCGGCCGAAGATCTGGATCAGACCCATGCAGGCCCATGTCACGGCGAATGCGATGATCGCCAGCGCCGCCGGCTCGTAGGCCCGGTTGGCGCCGATGTTCTGCATGTAGGGACCGAAGGCTGGCCGGTTGAGGAGGCTCGCCATGGTGAACTCGCCGATGACGATGGCGAAGGTGAGGAAGGCGCCCGAGAGCAGCGCCACCCGGACATTGGGAAGGATGATGCGGAGCATGATCGTCAGCCAGCTCGCGCCAAGGCTCTGCGCCGCCTCGGTCAGCGTGCGGGCGTCGATCGACCGCATGCCGGTGTCGACGGCGCGGTACATGTAGGGCAGCGCCAGCGTCGCATAGGCGAAGACGAGGAGCAGATCCGTCGCCCGCGCGCTCGACGTCATCGGCAGCCAGGACGACGTGTTGTAGAGGCGGAGATAGCCGAAGACGATGATGATCGCCGGGATGACCAGCGGCATCAGCGTGATGAACTCGACCACCGGCCGGAGCCGCGGCATCCGCACCCGGATCGTATAGGCGGTCGGCACGACGAGGAGGACGCCGACGAAGATCGTCGCCACCGCGGCCAGCGTCGAGTAGCTGAAGCTGTCGAGGAAGCGCCGGTCGGCGAAGACCCATGTATAGGCGTCGAAGGAGTATTCGCCGCGGCGCTTGCGAAGCGAGAACTCGAAGGTCGCGACCAGCGGCACGATGAAATAGACCGCGCCGAAGGCGATCGCGAACCAGGCCCCGATGCGCTGCGACTTCACTTGAGCCACCGCTCGCTGCGCTGGCGGAGCCAGATGTAGCCGACATTGGCGAGGCCGGTGATCAGGATCATGCCGAAAGCCAGCGCATAGCCGAGATGCGGGTCGTGGAGGACGTCGCCGCGGATCTGCGCGTAGAGCAGGATCGGCACGATGTTGAGCGAACTGCCGGTGAGCGCGTAAGCCGTGGCGACCGCGCCGAAGGCGTTGGCGAAGAGGAGGATGGTCGCCCCGAGGAGGCTCGGCCAGAGCACCGGGAAGGCGACGTGCCGCCAGTATTGCCAGGGGCTCGCGCCGAGGATCGAGGCCGCTTCCCGCCACTCCTTCCGGAGCCCGTCGAGCGCCGGCATCAGGATCAGGATCATCAGCGGGATCTGGAAGTAGAGGTAGGTGATCGTCAGCCCCCAGAAGCTGAGGAGATTGAACCCCAGCGCCCGAAGATTGAGCCCGGCCGCCTGGTCGAGCCACGCCGTCACCAGGCCCGTCGGCCCGAGAGTGGCGAGGAAGGCGAAGGCGAGCGGAATGCCGGCGAATTGCGACGCGACGCCGCTGAAGGTGGTGACGAACGCGCGGAGCACCTTGGGCAGCTTCCCGAGCACGACCGCGTAGGCGATGAAGAAGCCCGCGACGGCGCCGAGCGTCGCCGAGGCGAGGCTGACCTGGACGCTGATCCAGTAGGCGCTGACGATGGTCGGCTGGTTGAGCCGCGCGATATTGTCGAGCGTGAACGACCCGTCGGGCGTCCGGAATGCGCCGATGACGAGGTCGAGCGTCGGCAGGATCAGAAAGAGCAGGCTGAAGAGAAAGAACGGGCCGACCCCGAGCCACGCCCAGGAGACCCGGCGCGACCGGCGCACGGCCGGCTGGACGGCGGTCAGTTCCGCCTGTCGGCTCATCGCGATGTCATCCCGTCACGCCCCCTGCCGTCGCGTCCGATGATGACCGCCGTCGCGCGGCGAGGCAAGCGGCGCAGAAAATCCTCGCCCGCGGTTTCCGCGCGGGCGAGGACGAGGAGCGACAGTGACTACTGGACGTTGGCGCCGACGATGGCATCCCACTGCTTGACGATGACGTCGCTCGCCGCCTTCTGCTCGTCGAGCGTCGGGAACGCGGCCGCCTCGTAGGCCGCGGCCGGCGGCAGGGCGTCGAGCAGGTCCTGCGGGATCACGCCGCGGGCGACGAGATCGTTGAAGCGGATCGGGTGGCAGTAGCCCTTGAGCCAGGTGAGCTGGCCCTCGTCCGAGTAGAGGTACTCCATCCACAGCTTCGCCGCGTTCGGGTGCGGCGCGTAGGCGCTGATCGCCTGCACGTAGACGCCGGCGACGACGCCGGTCTTCGGCACCACCACCTCGATCGGCGGGTTGCCGGCGAGCGTGTCGCGGTCGGCGAGCGCGTTGTAGTCCCAGCGGATCAGGATCGGGGTCGAGCCCTGCGCGACCGAGGCCACCTTGCCGATCACCGGCACGAAGTTGCCCGCCTTGTTGAGGTCGCCGAAGAACTTGAGACCCGCCTCGCCGGCCGGAGCGCCGGCCGCGGCGCCGGCCGCGAGGCCCGCCGCATAGACGCCCTGGATCGCCTGGTTCGAGGCGCGCGGATCGCCCGCGAGCGCCACCGAGTTCTTGTACTCGGGCTTGAGCAGGTCGGCCCAGTCCTGCGGCACTTCCTTGATGATGTCGGTGTTCACCTCGAAGGCGAGCACGCCGTAATAGTCGCCGTACCAGTGGCCGTCGGCGTCCTTGGCGCTGTCCGGGATCGTGTCCCAGGTCGAGACCTTGTAGGGCATGAGCAGCCCCTCGCTCTGGGCGAGCGGGCCGAAGGAGAGGCCGATGTCGAGAACGTCCGGCGCCTGCGGGCCGGTGTTGCCCTTGTTGGCCTTCACCGCCTCGAGCTCGTCGCCCGAGCCGGCGTCGGGGTTCAGCTCGTTGACCTCGAGGCCATACTTAGCCTTGAAACCTTCGATCATCTCGCCGTAGTTGCACCAGTCGTGCGGCAGGGCGATGGTGGTCAGCATCCCCTCCGCCTTCGCCGCCGCGATCAGCTCCGCGCTCGGCTCGGCATAGGCCGCGCCCGAAAGCGCCGAGAGCGCAATCGCCGACGCCGACACCATCGCTGTGATCCTGGTCTTCATGTCCGACTCCCCTTGTTGTTGCCCTGGCATTCCGAAGCATCGGCCGAACCGGCCCCACGGCGCTGCTAGCACCGCAGCATGACACTTAGGTGTCATACTACCGCAAACGCGGTGGCGGTGTCGCGGGGGATGGGTGAAAGGGCTGGACACGACAGTGTATGGCGCTGAGTATCGCAAGATCGCCCGCCCTAGTCGGTCTCGGTCATGTGCGGGCGAGCCTCACTCCTATCGAACTTGATACGCGGTGAATATGCGCCGCCTATTGAGGTGGGTCGGTTGGCTCTTCTACCTTCGCTTCCGCAGTTGAGGTCGCAGAACTGGTAGGAGCGATTGGTCCTACCCACAGCGCGGTGGCCGTCGAAAACAGGGATTCGGCCCGGCGCATGATCGCGGTCTCATTCCACCGTTCCTGGTCGAGCACAAAGCGATTGAGTTCAACGTGCGTGTTCGCCAGCTTAGCTTTTTTTGCTCGAAACGGCAGGTTGCCAAGTTCCGTATTGTAGCCTGTCAGCGAGAGATTGCCGAAGGTGTCCTTCAAGCGGGTGTGCACGGATTCCGCGTTGACGCCAACCTCGGTCTCCCATTCCCGAGTCATGGTCTGCGGCATGATGTGCTCGATCGTCGCGTTGGTTAGATCGACTCGCTCCTTATGGCCGAACTCCTCCTCAAGACGCAGGAGCACGTACCGAGTGTATCCACGCCCGTATTGAGAAAAATTCTTGAAATTTTCGCCGAACTCGGTGTCGTTCGGGAAACGCCGTCCTCCGGCGCCAGCCGACATGGAAGAGTGCAACCATTCCACGTGCTTCTCCTGAGGAAACTGACGTGCCCACTGGAGGAAAAGCTTGTTCAGTGCGTTAGGGCGTGTCCTCAATTGAGCCAAGCGACAGCGGCAGCGAGATGGACTGCGGCGAGGAAGTTGCGTGCGGTTTTGTCGTAGCGGGTGGCGATGGCACGAAACTGTTTGAGCCTGCAG
>JALHRF010000122.1 GCA_022841545.1 Bauldia sp.
CGAGAGCAACCGCAATTTCGGCAGCGAGGCGGGCGTTGTTCCTGATCAGGGCGATGTTGGTGACGAGGCTCCGGCCGCCGGTTCGCTTCAGCACCGCGTCGAGCAAGTAGGGTGTCACTGCTTTGCCGGTGACGCCCGCCGCGATGCTGTCGGCGTAGGCCGCCGCGATGTGGGTTTCCATCTCCGCCGCGGGAATCTCGTCGGCTTCGGGAACCGGATTGGCGACGAGCATGCCGCCGCCGAGGGCGAGCCCTTCGCGGACGCGAATGAAATTCGCGATCGCCGCCGCATCGTCGAGACGGATGGGCGCCTTGAGGCCGCTCGTCCGCGACCAGAAGGCCGGGAACTGGTCGGTGCGGTAGCAGACCACCGGCACGCCGAGCGTCTCGAGCATTTCCAGCGTCTTCGGCAGGTCGAGGAGCGCCTTGGCGCCCGCCGCCACGACGGTCACCCCGGTCCGCGCCAGTTCGGTTAGGTCGGCGGAGATGTCGAAGCTCTGCTCCGCGCCGCGGTGCACACCGCCGATGCCGCCGGTGGCGAACACCGGAATGCCTGTGCGGGCGGCGACGATCATCGTGGCCGCGACCGTGGTCGCGCCGGGCCGGCCGGTGGCCAACGCCCAGGCGAGATCGGCGCGCGAGAGCTTGGCGACATCCTGGGCCTTCGCCAGTCGCTCGAGATCCTCGCGACCGAGGCCGACCCGGACTCGGCCGTCGAGCACCGCGATCGCGGCCGGAACCGCGCCGTTCTTGCGGACGATCGTCTCAACTGCGAGCGCCGTTTCGATGTTTTCCGGCCAGGGCATGCCGTGACTCACGATCGTGGTTTCAAGCGCCACCACCGGCCGGCGTTCGGCGAGGGCGTCTCTGATCTCCGGACTCACCACCAGCGTCATGTCACGATCCTTGCCTTGGCGATCCGCGCCTCCATCGCGGCGGCGCCGAGCCCGTCCGCGACCGTGCCGTCTTCTTCCACCGTGATCGCGGCGGCGGCAAGCCCGGAAAGTACCGCGTCGAAGAAGCCGCGGCCGCAGGCGAGCCCGTGGAGCATGCCGGCGGCGAGCGCGTCGCCGGCGCCGTTGACGCTGCGGACATGCGCGGGAAACGGAGCGAAGAGATGAACCTCAAGCCCGGCCGCCGCCGCCAGCGGCTCGCCCGAATCGGTGACGATGACGTGGGCCGCGCCCCTACCCGCAAGCCGGGCGGCGAGATCCTTCGTCGAGACTGACGCATCATCGGGGCGACGGAGCAGCGCCGCCGACTCCCGCCGCGTGGCAAACAGGAACGTGAGCCGGTCCAGGAGCGGCGCGAGCTTCACCGCCTTGGCGGGGGATACGGCAACCGCAGCGACCGGCAGGTCCGCGGAGGTAGCGGCGCCAACCACGAACGCGAGTGTGGCGGCCGGGAGGTTGGCGTCGATGACAAGCGTCCCGTCGGGCATCGCGGCAACGACCTCCGCGGCGGATTCGGGCGTGACTTCGTCGAAGATCGCCATGTCGGCGATACCGATGATCAGATTGCCCTCGTTGTCGAACGCGGCGCGGTAGGTCGCGGTCGGCAGTGCGCCCGAAATGCCGACGCCGGGCGTCTCGACGCCATCGGCGATCGCCGCGGCGAGAATCGCCTCCCCGTCGGCGTCCCTGCCGATGCGCGTGATCAGCCGCACCTGTCGCCCAAGCCGGGCAAGGTCCCGCGCGATGTTGAGCCCCACTCCACCGGGCGAGGTGCGTGCAGCGCCCGGGTTCGACGCGCCGAGCACCGGGGGCGCGCGGGTGAAGGCCGCGTGGTCCATCGTCGCGCCGCCGAAGACGGTGAAGGTGGTTTCCGCTGTCAGACCGCCGTTCATCCAACCGAGTTCCCCGTTGCAGGGTGCTGGTTCACCCCACGCCGCAAATAGTGGCCCGCCTGCCACGGCTCTGCAATTTCAGGGTCAACACAATTCCCGGTTGCGAGGTCATTTGACACGTCATTGCAGCGGCTGGCCAAGGTGCTCCGCTCCGGGATGGGGAGCGGGGGCCGTCCAACAATCGTTTCAAACAAGGAGCTAGGCAATGGCGAATAACTTCACTGTTTTCAACGGCAACGACCAGACCTTTGCCGAGACGCTGTTCCAATCCTCGACGGGGGTTTCGCTCGTTGGCGGATCGGTCTCGTACACGGGGGCCAGCAGCGCCTCGTCGACGTTCGACAGTCTCGATCTCGGCGTTGCAAAGATCGCTGGTCCCGGCATCCTGCTGACCAGCGGCGATGGCACGCCGCCGCTGAGCAATACCAAGCCAGCGGACTTCAATGGCTACAGCACGACGACTTTGTCAGGGGGCGACCTTGACCTCCGAAACATAGTGTCAGGGGCGTTTGACGGTGATTCTGAGACGTTTGATGCCGCTATTCTAGAGTTCGAAATCAATGTGGCGCCCGGAACCAAATCGATCATTTTCGACATTGTTTTTGGATCAGATGAATATCCTGAATTCGCTGACGATTTCGTGGACATCGCTGCAATATTTGTAAACGGCAAGAACGCAGCGTTCTTCGCTGGGGATAGCGAACGACCGCTTAGCGTACTGGAGAAGAACCTCGGCTATTTCAACGCCAACAATGGCGGGGTGATTCCGATCGAGTACGACGGGGTCAGTAACAAGCTGACGGTGATCGCTTCGGTGAAGGAGGGCGTAAATACCGTCAAGATCGCCATCGCCGATACTGGCGACACAATTTACGATTCGGGCGTCTTCGTCGCCAATTTGCGGGGCAGCGAAAAGGCGCTGGAGGGAATCCTAAACGAGGTCGCCGGCACCGATGGCAAGGACACCCTGAAGGCGATCAAGGGGATCGACAACATCCTTATCGGCGGACTTGGGCCGGACAAGCTCTTGGCCAATACCGGCTTCGACATCCTCTACGGCGACCTCCAGGAGGATGAGGCAAACGGCGTTGCGAAGACGACGGACGACGTTTTCAAGAGCGCCATCTCCAAGGACAAGTTCGTCTTCAAGTCCACGAAGGTGCTCGAGAAATCGATCAAGAAGACGGACGTCATCGCCGACTTCGACAAGAAGGACGTGATCGACTTCTCCAAAATGACGGGCCCGAAGCTCGACTTCATCGGCAAGAAGGGCTTCAGCGACGACGGCGACGGCGAGGTGCGCTACAAGGCGTTCAAGAAGAAGGACTACACCGCGGTCTACGTCGATGTGAACGGCGACGGCAAGACCGATGCCTCGCTCAAGGTCCTCGGCATCCACAAGTTCAACGACGGCGACTTCATCCTCTGACGGATAGCGGGGAGCCGGCCTGGCCGGCTCCCCGCTATGCCCGTTCGCGTGGCATTCCGCTTGGCAGGCGCCAGCAGATCCGGCTCTCCGACCGAGTCGAAAATTCTTGTCGGTTCACATCTTGTTCTTAGGAACAAATCATGTACACTCGTCGCTTGCGGGAGGCTGCGGGACCCCGCCCTTTTCAGGCAGATCGATTTGAACGACTCCCGCCCGTGTGAAATAAGGAGCGCGAATAGACCATGGCCAACGGCAATCTCCGCCTGATCGAGGGGCATCTAATGGACAAGTCGAAGGCGCTGGACGCGGCGCTGAGCCAGATCGAACGCGCCTTCGGCAAAGGCTCCATCATGCGTCTCGGCAAGAACGAGTCGCCAGTGGAGATCGCCACCGTGCCAACCGGCTCGCTCGGGCTCGATATCGCCCTTGGCATCGGAGGCCTGCCGCGTGGCCGTATCGTCGAGATCTATGGTCCTGAATCGTCCGGCAAGACGACGCTTGCCCTCCATGCCATCGCCGAGGCCCAGAAGAACGGTGGCATCTGTGGCTTCATCGATGCGGAGCATGCGCTCGATGCGGCCTATGCCCGGAAACTCGGCGTCAGCCTCGACGACCTGCTGATCTCGCAGCCAGATACCGGCGAGCAGGCGCTCGAGATCGCCGATACCCTGGTCCGTTCGGGGGCCATCGACATCCTCGTCATCGACTCGGTGGCCGCCTTGACGCCGAAAGCCGAGATCGAGGGCGAGATGGGCGACCAGCTTCCCGGCCTGCAGGCGAGGCTGATGAGCCAGGCCCTTCGCAAGCTCACCGGGTCGATCAGCCGGTCCAACACGATGGTGATCTTCATCAACCAGATCCGGATGAAGATCGGCGTGATGTTCGGCAGCCCGGAAACCACGACGGGGGGCAACGCGCTCAAGTTCTACGCCTCCGTTCGGCTCGACATCCGCCGGATCGGCAGCATCAAGGAGCGCGACGAGGTCGTCGGCAACCAGACCCGGGTCAAGGTGGTCAAGAACAAGCTGGCGCCGCCCTTCAAGCAGGTCGAGTTCGACATCATGTATGGCGAGGGCATCTCCAAGACCGGAGAGCTCGTCGACCTTGGCGTCAAGGCGGGCATCGTCGACAAGTCCGGTGCGTGGTTTTCCTATGACAGTCAGCGCCTTGGCCAGGGCCGGGAGAACGCCAAGCTCTTCCTCAAGGAGAATCCAGGCATCGCGTTGGCGATTGAGCAGGCGATTCGCCAGAATGCCGGCCTGATCGCCGAGAAATTCCTCGACAAGGGCGGTCCGGAGGATGACGGCGACGGTCCGGACGACGTGATGGAGGCGTAACCTCCCTCAAGGGCCGTTGTGACCGGTGTCTGTCGAGGGCGGCTGCTCATGCACGGACCCTTTGCCTGGAACGAACTCGCCACGACGGGCGTCGAAGCTGCGCTCCGATTTTATGGGCGGACACTCGGATGGACTTTTGCGCGGTTCGATCTGCCGGATGGGCCATACCGGGTTGCGAAGGCGGGAGACCTTGCTGTCGGCGGAATTGGCGGCCTGGACACGGCTGCCGATCCGGCTTCGGGCATCTCGGCATGGACGGCCTTTGTCCGAATCAGCGATATCGACCGCCGTTTCGAGCAAGCGATCGGCTTAGGCGCGTCGCCGGTTCAGGTCCCCCATGATGTACCAAGGGTCGGCCGGGTTGCCGTGCTTCGTGATCCGACCGGCGCACTGATCGGCTGGTTGCAGTAGGGATATCGGTCGGATGGAACAGCGTCTCAGTCTCGTCACTCTGGGTGTCGCCGATCTCGCGCGCGCCCGCCGCTTCTACGAGGAAGGACTGGGCTGGACGCGCGGCAATGACGGCGCGGATGTCGCCTTCTACCAGATGCCGGGCGCCGTCTTCGCTCTTTGGTCTCGGCCGTCTCTCGCGGAGGATGCCGGGGTCGCCGATTCCGGGGCCTCGTTCTCCGGGCTCGCGCTTGCCTACAATGCCCGGAGCCGGGAAGAGGTCGATGCGGTTCTTGCTGAAGCGCTTGCGGCGGGGGCAGAAATCGTCAAGCGGGCACACGACACTTTCTGGGGCGGCTACTCGGGCTATTTCGCCGATCTCGACGGTCACCTCTGGGAAGTGGCGCACAATCCGTTCTGGACGGTCGCGGCGGATGGTTCGGTGCGATTGGCCTGATCGGAGTTGTTCCAGCCTTTACGGTTTCTGTTGAGCCGGCGCACCGCGGACAGTAACCTCCGCCCGCAATTCGGAGCGAGAGAGGGCGATGCAGAAAACTCAGGCCGTGCAGGAACAGCGTGGCGCCGTCGGCAGCGCCTTCATGCGCCTCGGGCGCAAATTCGTCTGGGGCATGGATCGCTACTTCGGAAAGCACTCCAAGGTGGGCGACCAGGCGTTCTTCGACGTGAAGGACTTCCCCTGGGTGCCGGGGATCGAGGCCGACTGGAAGAAGGTGCGCGCCGAACTCGACGCTTTGCTGCCTTACACGGCCCACATGCCGAACTTCCAGGATATCTCCAAGGAGCAGAAGAACCTCTCGCAGGACGACGGCTGGAAGACCTTCTTCTTCTACGCTTACGGCATCAAGGCGTCGGGAAACTGCAAGCGCTGCCCGGAGACCGTGAAGGTCCTCAAGAAGATCCCCGGCATGAAGACGGCGTTCTTCTCGATTCTCGCCCCAGGCAAGCATCTCCCGCCCCATCGCGGGCCATTCAAGGGCGTGCTGCGGCTCCATCTCGCGGTGCTGATTCCGGAACCGGTCAGCGAGTGCGGCATCCGCGTCGGCACCGAGACGCGGCATTGGCAGGAGGGGAAGGTGATGATTTTCGACGACACCTTCGACCACGAGGCCTGGAACCACACGGACAAGCCCCGCGTCGTGCTTTTCGTCGACATGCTCCGGCCCTGCCGCTTCCCGGCGAGTTTCTTCAACTCCTGCATGACCTGGATGATCGCGTTCTCCCCCTTTGTCCTCGGCGCCGCGGGCAGCTACCTCCGCTGGGAGAAGCGTTTCGAGGACGTCGTCAACCAGGACGCGCCGCCGCGGAAGGCCGCCTAGCCACCCATTTGGTTCAGGTTTGGTGGACAATCTCGCTGCGTCGGCGGTAAAACCGCCGGCGCGGTCCCATATCCGTGCGCGCGGGTCCTTCAGGTCAAAGTGAAAAGATGAATTCGGTCAACGATATCCGTTCCCATTTTCTCGGCTACTTCGAGAAGAACGGCCACAGCGAAGTGGCTTCCGGCCCCCTGGTGCCACGCAACGACCCGACACTGATGTTCACCAATGCCGGCATGGTCCAGTTCAAGGACTATTTCACCGGTCGCGCCCAGCCGCCGTTCCCGCGGGCCACCACCTCTCAGAAATGCGTGCGGGCGGGCGGCAAGCACAACGATCTCGACAATGTCGGCTACACGGCCCGGCATCACACCTTCTTCGAGATGCTCGGGAACTTCTCTTTCGGGGATTACTTCAAGGAGCGCGCCATCGAGCTTGCCTGGAACCTCGTGACCAAGGAGTTCGGGCTGGCGCAGGATCGGCTCCTTGTCACCGTCTACGCCGACGACGATCACGCCTTCGACCTCTGGAAGAAGATCGCGGGTTTCCCCGACCACAAGATCATACGGATCGGGACCAGCGCGAACTTCTGGCAGATGGGCGACACCGGACCCTGCGGGCCCTGCTCGGAGATCTTCATTGATCAGGGTGAAGCGCTTCAGGGCGGTCCGCCAGGCAGCCCGGATGAGGATGGCGACCGGTTCCTCGAGTTCTGGAACCTCGTCTTCATGCAGTACGAACAGCTCCCGGACGGATCGCGTGTCGATCTTCCGCGGCCTTCGATCGACACCGGCATGGGCCTCGAGCGCATCGCGGCGATCATGCAGGGCGTGCACAGCAATTACGACATCGATCTCTTCAGAGTCCTGATCAACGCTTCGGTGGAGATCATTGGAGTTCCCGCCACAGGGTCGAACCGCGCCAGCCACCGCGTCATCGCCGACCATCTCCGCGCGTCGAGCTTCCTGATCGCCGATGGCGTGCTCCCCTCGAATGAAGGCCGCGGCTACGTGCTTCGCCGCATCATGCGGCGGGCGATGCGCCATGCCCATCTGCTCGGTGCGGCCGAGCCAGTCCTCTACCGGCTGGTGCCGATGCTGGTCGCCGAAATGGGGCGCGCCTATCCCGAGCTGGTCCGCGCCGAGGCGCTGATCCGCGAGACGCTCCATCTCGAGGAGACGCGCTTCCGGCGCACGCTCGCCCGCGGCCTCACGCTTCTCGACGAGGCGAGCGCCGGTCTCGTTTCCGGCGATACGCTGGCCGGCGATGTCGCCTTCCGGCTCTACGACACCTTCGGCTTCCCGCTCGATCTGACCGAGGATGCGCTCAAGGTACGAGGGGTCACGGTCGACAACGATGGCTTCACCCGCGCGATGGAGCGCCAGAAGGAGGAGGCACGCGCCAGCTGGGCCGGCTCCGGCGAAGCGCAGACCGATCCGATCTGGTTCAAGCTTCGTGAGCGCCTCGGGGCAACAGAGTTCCTCGGCTACGGAGCCGAAGCGGCCGAGGGCGAGGTACTGGCGATGGTTCGCGGCACCGGTCAGGCTGTCGAGGCGGCGGAGGCAGGCGACGAGGTCGCAGTCGTCGTCAACCAGACGCCGTTCTACGCCGAATCCGGCGGGCAAGTCGGCGACACCGGCACGATCGAGAGCGACAAGGGCGGAAGGTTCACCGTCACCGACGTCGAGAAGAAAGCCGACGGGCTCTTCGTTCACTACGGCCGGCTCGACTCCGGCAGGATCGCGGTCGGCGACGCCGTGCGGCTCGCCATCGACGCGCCGCGCCGGCAGAGGATTCGCGCCAACCATTCGGCCACCCATCTCCTCCACGCCGCGCTTCGTGGCGTGCTCGGCTCGCATGTGGCGCAGAAGGGGTCGCTGGTCGCACCCGATCGGCTCCGCTTCGACTTTTCGCACCCGAAGCCACTCGACGCGGACGAGATCGAGAGCGTCGAGGCTCTCGCCAACCAGGTCGTGGTCCAGGACGCGCCGGTGACGACGCGGCTGATGGACCGCGACTCGGCAATCGAGTCCGGCGCCATGGCGCTGTTCGGCGAGAAATATGGCGACGAGGTTCGCGTCGTCTCGATGGGGGTGGCGCCGGTGGGCAATCCGGGCCGCGACTGGTCGGTCGAGCTGTGCGGCGGCACCCATGTCGGCCGGACCGGCGAGATCGGCCTGATCGCCCTGACGGGGGAGAGCGCGGTCGCCGCCGGCGTGCGCCGCATCGAGGCCCTCACCGGGGCTGCGGCGCGACGGCATCTTGCCGACCAGGAACGACGGCTGAAGGCCGTGGCGCTCGCGCTCAAGGTGCGTCCGGAAGAGGCTGCCGAGCGCGTCCAGGTGCTGGTCGAGGAGCGGCGGCGGCTGGAGCGCGAACTCGCCGATGCCAGGCGGAAGCTGGCCATGGGTGGATCCGCCGGGGGCAACGGGGCCGACCGTGACATCCGCGATATCGGGACCGTGAAATTCCTCGGCCGTGCCGTCTCCGGCATTGCGCCAAAGGATCTCAAGGGCCTCGTCGACGACGGCAAGAAGTCGGTCGGCTCCGGCGTCGTCGCCATCGTCGGGGTGAGCGACGACGGCAAGGCGGGGATCGTGGTGGGCGTGACGGAGGATCTGACCGGCCGCTTCAGCGCGGTCGAGCTCGTCCGGCGCGGGGCCGAGGCGCTTGGCGGCAAGGGCGGCGGAGGGCGGCCCGACATGGCCCAGGCCGGCGGCCCTGACGGAACCAGGGCGGAGGCGGCGATCGCCGCCGTCGCCGCCGCGATTGAAATGGGCGCGGGGTGACGCCCGCCGAGGCGGAGGTTTCGCTTCGGCGCCGGGTCTTCGATGTCATCGAGGACGTCGGCCCCCGGACGCTTCTGCCGGGTCTCTTTGCCGGCAGCCTTATCATCCTCATTCTCATCAACGTCGTCGCTGCAATCCTCGAGACGGTGCCATCGGTGGTGAGCGGGCACCGCGCGCTGTTCAACTTGATCGAGAATTTCTCCCTCGCCGTGTTCGGGATCGAGTATCTGGTCCGGCTCTGGGTCTGTGTCGAGCAGCCGCGCTACCGGGGAATGCGGCCATGGCGGGCGAGGCTCGCCTATGCCGTCACCCCAGCTGCGATCATCGACCTGCTCGCCATCGCACCGTTCCTGCTCGGACTGTTCTTCGAGCACGTCAATCTGCGTACCCTGGTCCTGCTGCGGCTCCTGCGGCTGTTCAAGCTCGGGCGCTACTCCACCGGCTTCCAGTCGCTGCTCGAAGCGGTGCGGCGCGAACGCCAGGCGTTGCTCGCGAGCTTCCTCGTCCTGTTCTCGGTCGTGCTGATTGCCGCCTCGCTGGCCTATATCGCCGAGCGGAGCGCCCAGCCGGAAGCTTTCGGCTCGATCCCCGCAGCGGTGTGGTGGGCGCTCGAAACCGTGACGACGGTCGGCTATGGCGACGTCATCCCGAAGACCCTTCCGGGGCGGATCATCGGCGGGATTACGATGATGACCGGGATCCTGATGATCGCGCTTCCGGTGGCGATCATCGGGTCATCGTTCACCGAGGTGGTGCGGCAGCGGAGCTTCGTCGTCACCTTCGGCCTGATCGCCCGGATGCAGCTCTTCGCCGGGCTGCCGGCGGATGTTCTGAGCGAACTTCTCAACGTGCTCAAGGCGATGTCGGTCGACTCGGGCACGCCGATCATCCCCGCCGGCGGCGACGACGACGCGCTCTATATCGTGGCCGCCGGGATCGTCGAACTGGACGACGGGGGGACGCGCCGACGCCTCGACGCCGGCGGCGCCTTCGGTACGGGGCCCGACTACAACGCCCCCGGCTCGCGCCTGCCGGCGCTTTCGATGACGCGGGTGAAGCTCCTGATGATCGAGCGCATGGACCTTCTCAACATCATCGCGGCGTACCCGGAGCTCGCGACGCGGCTGCAGGCCGACATCGGTACGCCGGAGCCCGCGATCCCGATCAGCCCAGCCTAGATCAGCGGACAGGCAGCCCATTCCTGCGCTAGAGTCGCGGCGGACACGGGATGCGCCATGCTGGAAGACGGTTGGGGCCGGGACCTGCTCATATTCCTCGCGACGGCGGGCATCGTCGTGCCGCTGTTCGGCAGGCTCCGGCTCGGCGTGGTGCCCGGCTTCCTGATCGCCGGGGTCGCGCTCGGCCCTGGCGGGCTGGGTCATCTCGTCTCCGATCTGCCGAGCCTCGGCTGGATCACCTTCTCCGATCCCGAGCGGGTCAGGCCCTTCGCCGAGCTCGGGGTCGTGTTCCTGCTCTTCGTGATCGGCCTCGAGTTCTCGATCGATCGGCTCTGGTCGATGCGCCGCTACGTGCTCGGCGTCGGCTCGATCCAGGTCGTCGCATCGGCGCTCGCGATCATGGCGGGCGCCCTTACGCTGGGCGCCGAACCGCCGGTGGCTCTCCTGGTCGGGCTTGCGCTTGCCCTGTCCTCGACGGCGATCGTCACCCAGGTTCTCGTCGATGTCCGCCGCTTCGGCCGGCCGGTCGGCCAGGTGTCGCTTGGCGTGCTACTCTTCCAGGACCTGATGGTGGTGCCGATCGTCATCACCGTGGAATTGCTCGGCGGCGGTGAAGTCGCCGCCTCCGGTGCCGTGCTGCGCGCGATCCTGCTCGCCATCGCCGCGGTCGCCGGCATCCTTCTGATCGGACGCTACCTCGCCCGCCCGCTGCTTCGCATCGCCGCCGGCACCGGCAACCGCGATCTCGTGATCGCCATCGCGCTCTTTCTCGCCCTCGGCACCGCGGTGCTCACGTCCTCCGCCGGCCTGTCGCCCGCGCTCGGCGCCTTCCTCGCCGGGCTGCTCCTCGGCGAAAGCGAGTACCGCCACCAGCTCGAGGTCGATGTCGAGCCGTTCAAGGGGCTGCTGCTCGGCCTGTTCTTCATGACCGTCGGGATGAGCATCGACGTGCGGGCGCTGCTATCGGAGCCGCTCGTCCATCTCGCCGCGGTGGCGGCGCTGGTCGCGGTCAAGGCCGTGGTGGTCTTCGCCGCGGCGCGGACCATGCGGATCGAGACGCCGGTCTCGATCGAGACCGCACTCCTCCTTGCCGGGGCGGGCGAGTTCGCCTTTGTGGTCCTTGCCATCGCGTCGCGGAGCGGCCTGATCGACAGGCCGGGAGAGCAGTTCCTGATCACTGTGGCGGCGCTGTCGATGCTTGCGATTCCCGCGTTGGGCGCGCTGGGGCGGAGAGTGGCGGCCCGCGCCAAGGCGCAGGCCGACAGCAGCACACACGGCGCGGCAGAGGGCGAATTCGGCGAACTCGCCGGCCATGTCGTCATCGGCGGCTTCGGTCGGGTCGGACGCACCGTGGCGCAGCTCCTTGACGCCGACGACATTCCCTACGTCGCCCTCGACCTTGACGGCGATCTTTGCGCTCGCGAACGCCAGGCCGGCCGGCCGGTCTATTACGGCGATGCGAGCCGGAAGCCGATGCTGGAGAAAGTCGGCGGGGCGCGGGCGCGGGCCTTCGTCATCACCTCCGACGACCCCGAGGCATCGGAGCGAACGGTTCGCGAGATTCGCGCCGCATGGCCGGCCGCGGCCGTTCTCGCCCGGGCGCGGGATGGCGCCCATGCCCGCCGGCTTTACGCCCTGGGCGTCACTGCTGCCGTACCGGAGACACTGGAGGGCAGCCTCCAACTCGGCGCCGAGGTGCTCGTGGCGATCGGGCTGCCGGAGGAGGCTATCGACACGCGCATCGGCTTCCTCCGCGGCGAGGAGACCCGCCGGCTCGCGGCCGATGGCGGCGCCGTCAAGGCGCGGCCCTGACCGCCGGCCCGATCCGGTCGACGCGGTTGGTCCAGATCGCGCCGTCGAAGCGGGCGGGCAGGCGGGCAAGCGTCGCAAGATCGTCGACGCCGGTGGTGTAGCGGCTGCCGTCATTGTCGCCGAGCATCACCAGCATGCTGCCATGCGGCGCGAGCCGCGCGGTCAGACGGTTGGGGAAACCCCAGAAGAAGGGTGCGTAGTTCGCCGGCAGCATGAACAGTGTGCCTCGGCAATCTTCGGGCACGTATGTTGTCCAACCGAGGAGGGCGTAGCGGATGAAGCAGCGGATTGCGCCGTCGGTGCCGAGCACGGTGTCGTCGGGCCGCGCCTGGCGATAGGCCGCGATCGCCCTGCCACCGCCATAGACCATGAGCAGCGCCGCCTGTTCGGGCGGCAGCGCGGCGATGCGGGCGGCGAGCGCCCGGCCCTCGACCTCGTCATCGCTCTTGATGTTGATCAGGAAGCGGCGGTCGGGGAAGGCTGCGAGCACCTCGGACAAGGTCGGCATCAGGCCGACGCCCTTGCCGCGGAACGGATACGATTTGCCGCCGTCGGCGGTGTAGCCATGGCCGACGTCGAGGCCTTTCAGTGCCGCGAGGCTCATCTCGCGGGTGACGCCGCTGCCTTCGGTCCGGCAGTCGACGGTCCAGTCGTGGAAGACGACGAAGTCGCCATCCGTCGTCGGGTGGACGTCGAACTCGACGATGTCGGCGCCGGCCGTGAAGGCCGCGCGGAAGCTCTCGATGGTGTTCTCGATATAGGGATGCTCCGGCGGGAAGATGCGATCGGCGGTGCAGGTCTCGGCGGTCAGGCCGTCGCGGTGATAGGTCTGGCCGAGACCGCGGTGGGCGATGACCAGCGGCCGCGCGTCGCTCTCCGGCGCCAGGAGGTTGGTGTTGAGGAGGAAGACCGCGGCGGCGAAGACGAGGATGAACAGGAGGGCGTAGCGGAGGAAGCGTCTCACGGGGCCTCAGGCATGAAGTGTCGGACGGTGCCTCCATTGCGCAATCGCAAGGTGGCCGAAGCGTGACCGGGAAGGGAAGGAAGCATTGTCGCGGCCCCCACCAAGGGCGAGAAAAATGCTCGCCTTCCGCGTCCACGGGGAACAATGTTCCTTTGCATCCGCGGGGCTAGGCTTTAAGCCTCGCGCCAAACTGCCACCCGGGTCTTGAAAGCCATGAACGACATCCCCCTTGCCACTCCCGCCGAAACCGCCGTCATCGAGAAGGACGTGGTCATCATCGGCGCCGGCCCGGTCGGGCTCTTCGCCGTCTTCGAACTCGGTCTTCTCGACCTTTCCGCCGCCGTGATCGACATCCTCGACAAGCCGGGCGGCCAATGCGCCGAGCTCTATCCCGAGAAGCCGATCTACGACATTCCCGGCTACCCGGTGATCACCGGCGACGGGCTGACTCAGAAGCTCCTCGAGCAGATCGCGCCGTTCAAGCCGAGCCTTCATCTCAACCGCATGGTCGAGACGCTCACCCGTATACCCGACGGGCGCTTCCGGCTCGTCACCGACGCCGGCGACGTGTTCCTGGCCAAGGTCGTGGTGATCGCCGCGGGCGGCGGCTCTTTCCAACCGAAACGGCCGCCGGTGCCCGGTATCGAGGCCTATGAGGGGACGTCGGTGTTCTATTCGGTGCGGCGGATGGAGGATTTTCGCGGGCACGACCTGATGATCGTCGGCGGCGGCGACTCAGCCCTCGACTGGACGCTCAACCTCCAGCCGCTCGCGAAGAGCCTCACTCTCGTCCATCGCCGCGACGAGTTCCGCGCCGCCCCCGACAGCGTCAACAAGATGAGGGCGCTCCTCGCCGAGGGAAAGATCCGGTTCGAAATGGGTCAGGTGACGGGCCTCAGCGGCGAGGACGGCCAGCTCAGCGGCGCCACCATCAAGGGCAAGGACGTCGGGATCGAGGTCGGCTGCACCCGCATGCTCCCCTTTTTCGGCCTCACCATGAAGCTCGGCCCGGTCGCCAACTGGGGGCTCAATCTCGAAGAGAACCTGATCCCCGTCGATACCGCGCGGTTCGAGACGTCCGAGCCCGGCATCTTCGCCATCGGCGACATCAACACCTATCCCGGCAAGCTCAAGCTCATCCTCTGCGGCTTCCACGAGGCCGCGCTCATGGCCCAGGCCGCAGTCCATATCTGCGCGCCGGAGCGGAAGGTCGTATTCCAGTACACCACCTCCTCGTCGAGCCTCCAGAAGAAGCTCGGGGTGATATAAGGCGGGCAGCGCGGCTACTGCGGGGTGAAGGTGATGTCGCTCGCCACGAACGTGTCGTTGGCGCCGTTCGACACCAGCCGGTACTTGCCGTCGGCGACCACGAGCTTGATCGTCGCCTGGGTCGGGCGATTGGTCTTGCGGTCGACGAACTCGGCCTTGAAGCTGATGGTGTTGCTCGCCGCGCGCCCGGAAATAGTGGCCGGGCCCTTGGTGTTGAAGGTGTCGAGCGTGCCGCTGTAGCTGCCGCCCTTGGCCTGGATGGTGCCCCTGATCTGGCCGGAATTGGTGGCGATGGCGCAGCGACCACGCTGTTCGAGGCCGGAGCCGTCGTTGACCAGCTTGTTGGCGATCTTGCAGTAGACCTGTTCCGCCGTGGCGTTGGCACTCTGCTTCACCGTGCCGCGGCCGACCCAGTTGCCGGCGAGTTGCGAAAGGATCGCGTCGTTTGCGGCGATCGCCTGCATCGGCGCCAGGCCAAGCATGGTTGCGACGATCAGGCCGCCGCCAGCCAGCGCGCGCCGGCGCCTGGTCGCGCCGGCTCTGGTGTGGGTGTGGTCCATTCTAGCGTACACTCCTGACGATCTCTCGCACGATCCAAGCGCCTCAGATAGTGCAAGGCGCCGGCAACGGCAACGGCATGCGGTTGTTCCGCTTTGGCAAGGAACAGAAAGCGATGGCAGATTTAAGGACACCGACGCCGGCCGCTTGCGTGCACAGAGGGCCGCCCATCAAGACGTGGGTTCGCACCGACTGCTGCATCGACGAGTGGGATTCGACAGTCCAGTCATCGCCGCGCTTCCATCCATGGGGCCGGTCAGCTTTTCTCGCTGCCGGGGCGGTGCTATAGGGCTTCGTCCTTCGCGGTCCCCTCGCGGGCCGCCCCCCAATCCCTCCGAACCGAGCAGCGAGACAAGGACCCATGGCCAAGATCAAGGTTGCCAACCCGGTCGTCGATATCGATGGCGACGAGATGACCAGGATCATCTGGCGCCTGATCAAGGAAAAGCTGATCTTCCCCTATCTGGACATCGATCTTCTCTATTTCGACCTCGGCATGGAGAACCGCGACGCGACCGACGACAAAGTGACGGTGGAGGCAGCCGAGGCGATCAAGCGGGTCGGCGTCGGGGTGAAATGCGCCACGATCACCCCCGACGAGGCGCGGGTCGAGGAATTCGGCCTCAAGAAGATGTGGAAGTCGCCGAACGGCACCATCCGCAACATCCTCGGCGGCGTCATCTTCCGCGAGCCGATCATCTGCCGGAACGTGCCGCGCCTGGTGCCGGGCTGGACCAAGCCGATCGTCGTCGGCCGCCACGCCTTCGGCGACCAGTACCGCGCCACCGATTTCCGCGTCCCCGGCAAGGGCAAGCTCAGCATCAGGTTCGTCGGCGACGACGGCGCGGTGATCGAGCATGAGGTCTACGACTTCCCCGGGTCGGGAATCGCGATGGCGATGTACAACCTCGACGATTCGATCCGCGATTTCGCCCGCGCCTCGCTCAACTACGGGCTGGCACGGAAGTATCCGGTCTATCTGTCGACCAAGAACACCATCCTCAAGGCCTATGACGGCCGCTTCAAGGACATCTTCCAGGAGGTGTTCGACAAGGAGTTCGCCGAGCAATTCAAGGCCGAGGGCATCACCTACGAACACCGCCTGATCGACGACATGGTCGCCTCGGCGCTGAAGTGGTCGGGCGGCTATGTCTGGGCCTGCAAGAACTACGACGGCGACGTCCAGTCCGACACGGTGGCCCAGGGCTTCGGCTCGCTCGGTCTGATGACCTCGGTGCTGACCACGCCGGACGGAAGGATCGTCGAGGCCGAGGCCGCCCACGGCACGGTGACCCGGCACTACCGCGAGCACCAGAAGGGCAAGGACACCTCGACCAACTCGATGGCCTCGATCTACGCCTGGACACGTGGCCTCCTCCACCGTGCCAAGCTCGACGGCAACGCCGAACTCGCCCGCTTCGCCGAGACGCTGGAGAAGGTGGCGGTCGACACGGTCGAGGCAGGGTTCATGACCAAGGACCTCGCCCTCCTCGTCGGACCCGACCAGAAGTGGCTGACCACCACCGGCTTCCTGGACAAGGTCGACGAGAACCTGAAAGCCGCGATGGCTGCCTGAGAGGGCTCGGCCTGCGTGGCGCCGCCGGCTGAGAGGGGCCGGCGAGAGCGAGGCGCGCGTCGGATACGGTGGCTCACCCGAACGGCGCGTTCCTGTCGGCAGCGATAGCGGTCTCGAACAGATCCCGGCCGACCGGCGTCTCGGCCATCAGTTCGTGGCAGGCCTCGACATCGAAGCACGGCACGCCCGCACCCCGGCAGCGCCGCGCCCGCACGCAGACGTCGCGGCCGCAGATCTCGTGAAATCCGCACCAGTCGACGATGGCTCGCGCCAGGTCGTCATTGGCGGCCGAAGCGCCGCTGTTTCCGGCGGTCGCATGAACGAAAGAAAGGTCGTTCCGTTTGCGGCGATGCATGGTGGTCCTCCTCCTCGGGCATGCTCCGCCGGTCCCGCGGCGGGATCGCCCGAGGTTCTCGTTGGTTCACGGTGTCGCCCTTCGCATTTCGAAGGGGTTGGCGGGCGCTGTTGTCACGCCAGTCCGGGCAGTCCGGTGTTTGGGCGCTTCAACAGCGCCCGCCGCGGCGATTTGAGCAGGTCTCCGGCC
>JALHRF010000123.1 GCA_022841545.1 Bauldia sp.
GAAATCCCAAACCGGGCGTTCGGGCGGGGTTCGGCGGGACCCGGCAATCCTGTATGATCGTCACATTGACGCCTTCGAGGCTGTGCGAGTCGTGAACGCCGGCCAGATCGTCCGACGGAGACAACCGTGCCCATTGTCGAAGCCTTGATCGTTCTCCTCCTGATCCTGGTGAACGGTGTGCTTGCCATGTCGGAGCTCGCGATCGTTTCCTCGCGGAAGGCCCGCCTTGAGGCGCTCGCGGCCGAGGGCAACTCGGGCGCCCGGGTCGCTCTCCAGCTGCTCGCGGATCCGAGCCGGTTCCTGTCCACGGTGCAGATCGGCATCACCCTGGTTGGCATCTTCGCCGGCGCCTATGGCGGTGCGACGCTGGCCGAACAGCTCGGCATCCTTCTCGACCGCGTCGCCTTCATCGCGCCGAACGGCGGCACGGTTGCCTTCGTCATCGTGGTCGTGGCCATCACCTACCTGTCCCTGGTCATCGGCGAGCTGGTGCCGAAGCGGATCGCCCTTGCCAATCCCGAGCGGACCGCGGCGCTGGTGGCGAAGCCGATGCGCGCGCTGTCCCGGATCGCTGCCCCGGCCGTATGGCTCCTCAAGCATTCGACCGACGCCGTCCTCGCCCTGCTCGGACTGAGCGGCGTCCGCGAGACGACGATCACCGAGGAGGAGGTGAAGGCGCTCATCGCCGAAGGGACGCAGGCCGGCGTCTTCGCGCCCGAGGAGCGCGAGATGATCGACGGCGTGCTCCGCCTCGCCGACCGCACCGTCCGCGCGGTGATGACCCCGCGCTTCGATGTGGTGTGGATCGACCGCTCTGCCGGCCGGGAAGAGCTGGTCGGCCTGGTCGAGATGCACCGCCACCGCCGCATTCTCGTCTGCGATGGGTCCATCGATCATGCGGTCGGCTTCATCGACATGGCTGACATCGTCGCGGCAGTGCTCCGCGGCGGGGCGATCGACATCGGCAGCACGATGCGTCGGCCGCTGGTCGTATCGGAAAGCGTCGGCGTCTTTCGCCTGATCGACATGTTCCGCCGCGAAGGCATCCACTTCGCGGTGGTGGTGGACGAATACGGCACGACCGAGGGCATCGTCACCGCCATCGACATCCTCGAAGGCATCGCCGGCGCGCTGCCCGAGCGCGGGGAAGACGAGGAGCCATTCGTTGTGGCGCGCGCCGACGGCTCGCTCCTGGTCGATGCGCTGATGCCGATCGACGAGTTCGAGGGGGCGGTCGGGATCCGCGGTCTTTCCGGCGACGGCGATTTCGACACCGTGGCCGGTCTCGTCTTGCGCGAACTCGGCCGCATCCCCAAGGCGGGCGACGTAGTCGCGATGTCCGGGTTGACGCTGGAGGTGGTCGACATGGACGGCCGCCGCATCGACAAGGTCCTTGTGACGAAACCACAGGGGCCGTCCTGAGCCCGATTGCGCCTCGCCGGGCCTTCCCCTAGGGTCGCCGCGACCGAACGACAGCCATGTTTCATGGGGGACGGAATGGCGGGACTCGCCGAGCTTGAGAAGACCATCGACGCCGCCTTCGAGGATCGCGGCAGCATCAGCGCCGCGACCACGGGCGCCGTGCGCGACGCCGTCGTCGAGGCATTGTCGCTCCTCGACCAGGGCAAGGTCCGGGTGGCGGAGAAGGGTGAATCCGGCTGGACCGTGAACCAGTGGCTCAAGAAGGCCGTGCTGCTCTCGTTCCGGCTCAACCCGATGGCGGTGATCAAGGGCGGACCGGGCGAGGCCTCGTGGTGGGACAAGGTGCCGTCGAAGTTCGACGGCTGGGCCGCGAGCGAGTTCGAGGCGGCCGGCTTCCGCGCCGTGCCCGGCTGCATCGTGCGTCACTCGGCCTATATCGCACCGGGCGTCGTGCTGATGCCGTCCTTCGTCAATCTCGGCGCCCACGTTGCCGAGGGCACGATGGTTGACACCTGGGCCACGGTCGGCTCCTGCGCCCAGATCGGCAGGAACTGCCACATCTCCGGCGGCGCCGGCATCGGCGGCGTGCTCGAGCCGCTGCAGGCCGGCCCGGTCATCATCGAGGACAACTGCTTCGTCGGCGCCCGCGCCGAGGTGGCGGAGGGCGTTATCGTCGGCGAGGGCTCGGTCCTGTCGATGGGCGTCTATCTCGGCGCCTCGACCAAGATCGTCGACCGCGCCACCGGCGAGGTGTTCATGGGCCGCGTGCCGCCCTATTCGGTCGTCGTCTCCGGCACGCTGCCGGGCAAGCCGCTGCCCTCCGGCGAGCCCGGCCCGTCGCTCTACTGCGCCGTCATCGTCAAGCGCGTCGACGAGAAGACCCGGGCGAAGACCTCGATCAACGAGCTGCTCCGGGATTAGCCGATGGCCGATGACGATCGCGCCGCAAGGAACAGGCGTCGCGTCTACGCCATCAGCGTCGCGAGCATCTACCCGCACTATGTCGCCAAGGCCGAGAAGGCCGGACCGGCGGCGAGGTCGACGAGATCATCCGCTGGCTGACCGGCTACAGCCAGGACGGCCGCGAGCTTCAACTGGCGAAGAAGGCCAGCTTCGAGACCTTCTTCGCCGAGGCGCCCCGGCTCAATCCGGCGCGGGCCGGGATCAGGGGCGTGATCTGCGGCATTCGCGTCGAGGACATCGCCGAGCCGCTGATGCGGGAAATACGCTACCTCGACAAGCTGGTGGACGAGCTCGCCCGCGGCAAGGCGATCGAGAAGATCCTCCGAGGCTGACGGCGACGGCCTGGTCTCGCCGGGACGATCCCGAAAGCTGGACGTGCCGTTTTCTTTCGATGCCTTGTCGAATCCCCGCCGGCTCGGGCGTCATCACAGTGTCGGGGGCGGATGGCCGCGGTCCTGAACCGTCAGCCCCCTCGACGAACGGTAAAGGAGGAGCCCGCAATGTCCCTCGTCCGCGTCCAGCACGTCTCCATCTCGCTCGACGGCTTCGCCACCGGTGAAGGCCAGAGCCTCGAGGCGCCGTTCGGCCATGCCGGCCACAGGCTGCACGAGTGGATGGTCGCGACCCGCTGGGGCCGCCGCATGTTCGGGCAGACCGGCGGTTCGGCCGGCGTCGACGACACGTTCCTGCGGCTCTTCGATCAGGGTATTGGCGCCGAGATCATGGGGGCGAACAAGTTCGGGCCGCCGGGCTGGCAGGATGACCCCGACTGGCGCGGCTGGTGGGGCCCCAATCCGCCCTTCCATACGCCGGTCTTCGTGCTGACCCACCGCCCGCGCGGCCCGGTCGAGATGGAGGGCGGCACCACGTTCCACTTCATCGACGCCCCGCCGGTCGAGGCCCTAGCCGCGGCCCGCGCGGCCGCGAACGGCGGCGACATCCGCCTCGGCGGCGGCCCCAGCATGCTTCGCGATTTCCTCGCCGCCGGACTCGTCGATCACATGCACCTGGTGCTGGTCCCGATCATCCTCGGTCGCGGCGTGCGCCTGTGGGACGGGCTGGAGGGCATCGAGAAGGACTACGCGGTCGAAAGCACCGCCTCGCCCAGCGGCGTCACGCATCTGTTATTCGCGCGCGCCGGCGTTTAGCGGTCACGTCCATCCCGCCGCCGTCTCAGTGGAACGGGCGCACCTCGACGGGCGCCCGGCAGGCGATCGCGGCCTTCCGCCCCCATTCCAGCGCCTCGTCCAGGTCGGCGGCTTCCAGCACCCAGAATCCGCCGATGTGCTCCTTGGACTCGACATATGGCCCGTCGGTGACGAGCACCGTGCCGCCGGGCTCCACCCGCAACGATTTGGCGCTGCTGGCCGGCTTCAGGCCGCCAACGAAGATCCTGACGCCGGCGGCCTTCATCTCGTCGTTGAGTACATCGATGTCGCGGCTCATCGCTTCGTCCTCGGCGACGGACGGGTCGTAGTCGTCGGGATGGTGAATGGCGACCAGATACTGTGTCACGGCCTTCCCCCGAAACGCTGGTTCGGCGGGCTGGGCGCCCTGCCGTCAATGTCACGACGAACGGCCGGTCCGAAATTCGACAGCGGCCCCGGATGGACTGGCCGGGGGCTTTCTTCATTGCGTGGCTGTCCGGCCTCCGCGACTCAGATAGACTTCGCGCCGTCCTGTCATGTCGATTCCAGCGGAGGGCGACCATGGACTTTGCCTATATCCTCAGTTCGACCCAGGGGCGGATTCCGCGCAGCCAGTGGTGGGCGGGCCTCGTCATCCTCGTCATCATCGGCGTCGTGCTGGCGCTGATCATCGGCTGGGTGCTCGGGCCGACGCTGATCGGCCTCATCGCCACCCTGATCCTGCAGGTCATCCTGCTCTATCCGTCCTATGCCCTGTCGGCCAAGCGTTTCCAGGACCGTAACAAGCCCGGCGGCCTCGCCCTGATCGGCATCGGCCTCGGCATCCTCCAGACGCTCGCGCGGCTGGTCGGCCTCAGCAATCCCTTCGCCCCGACCACGGTCGACTGGATCCTCAACATCGCCCTCCTCATCGTCGGCATCTGGTACCTGATCGAGCTCGGCATTCTCCGCGGTACCGTCGGCCCCAACCAGTATGGGCCGGACCCGCTCGAGGGCCGTCCCTGAGCTTGGGGAAATCTGCGCCTGCGCGGGTCGGGTGGCGGTGCGCCGCCGTGCTAGGTTCCGGCTGGAAGTCGAATCGCTGAGCAGTCTGTGGGGAGTGCGATGGAAGGGTTTCGTGGTTTCATCATTCGCACGGCCGAGGTCTTCGTCCTCGTGCTCGTGGTGGTCGCTGCGTTCATGGGAGCGGTGTCGGGCTGGAGTTCCGGTGCGATGGCGGCCGGAGCCTTCGGCGGCCTGATCGGGCTGATTATCGGCGGCGCGATCGGTTTCGTCCTCGGCTGCGTCGGCGCCGCCTATTTCTTCCTCTTCCTGGAGATCGCGGAGAACACCCGCGTCATGCGGCGCTACTACGAGCCGCCGCCGCAGTGAGTGCGCCCGGGCCGTTCTTGGCCCGTGCCCGGTTGACACAGCGCCACGCCCGCCTAGGGTCCGCGTCGCCTTCGGTCAGCCGGGTCGACACCATGCACCCCGTCGGGGTCAATGCGCTCGCGCGCTTCTTCTTCCGGCCCGCCGGCCGCATTGCCCGGCGGGAATATGCGCTCGGAGTCGGCCTGATCCTTTCGGTCAATGTCGCCGTCTTCTCGTTCCTGCTCGGCCGCGGCGAGCCGGAGCCCTTGCTGGTTTTCTTCCTGACGGTGCTCGCCATCCCGTTCTTCGTCGCCCAGTTGGTTCTGGTCGCCAAGCGCTGCCACGATATCGGCCTGCCGGGGAGTTATCTGCTGCTTCTGTTCGTCCCGGTCCTCGGTCTGGCCTGGTTCCTGGCGCTCGCCGTTCTCCCGGGTAATCCGGGCCCCAATCCCTATGGTCCCGCGCCCCGGTTCGCGGACCCGCGCACTACGGAGGCCTGAGCCGCGCGTGAGCACCCCCGCCCCCAACCCAGTCGATGTCCTCAGCCGGCTGATCGCCTGCCCCTCGGTGACGCCGGACGATGCCGGCGCCTTCGCCTATGTGGAGGGCCTTCTCGCCGCGGCCGGATGGCGGACGGAGCGCGCCACCTTCTCCGAGCCGGGCACGCCGGACGTCGCCAACCTGATCGCGACGCACGGGGAGGGGGCGCCGCATCTCGTCTTCTCCGGGCATGTCGACGTCGTGCCCCCCGGCGACGCCTCCCGCTGGACCCGTCCGCCTTTTTCCGGCGCAGTCGCCGACGGTTATGTTCACGGCCGCGGCGCGGTCGACATGAAGGGCGGCATCGCCGCCTTCATGGCTGCGGCGGTCCCGTTCGCGGCCGCACGCGCGGGCCGGCCGGGGACCGTCACGCTGCTCCTCACCGCCGACGAGGAGGGCCCTTCGGTCAACGGCACGGCCAAGCTCCTCGCCCATGCGCTGCAGGCCGGGATGCATTTCGACGCGGCGATCGTCGGCGAGCCGACCTCGCGGGCGCGGCTCGGCGACATGGTCAAAATCGGCCGGCGCGGCAGCCTCTCGGCCTCGCTCCGGGTGCGGGGCCGGCAGGGCCACGTCGCCTATCCTCATCTCGCCGACAATCCCGTGCCGGTGATGATCCGGCTCCTCCACCGGCTGACCACGCTCCGGCTCGACGACGGCAGCACCGACTTCCAGCCGTCGAATCTCGAAGTGACCAGCGTCGATGTCGGCAATCCGGCGGGCAACGTCATTCCGGCGGAGGCGACCGCCCGGTTCAACATCCGCTTCAACGACCGCTGGTCGCTTCAAAGCCTCGCCGATTTCCTCCGCGCCGAACTCGATTCCGCGGCGGCGGGTGCGGCCTATGAGCTGATCCCCGGCCGCAACAGCGAGTGGTTCCTCACCCGCTCGGATGCACTGGTGGCGCCGCTCGCTGCGGCGATCCGGGACGTGACCGGCATCGAGCCGGAGCTCTCGACCAGCGGCGGCACCTCGGACGCCCGCTTCTTCAAGGGCGTCTGTCCGGTGGTTGAATTTGGTCTGGTCGGCGACACCATGCACCAGGTTGACGAGCGCGCCCCCGTCGCCGACCTCCACGCACTCGCCGCGATCTATCGCGGCTTCCTCGACCGCTACTTCGCCGGCGCAGGGTCCTGATGCTCACCCGCGAGGAGATCACGCGCGCGCTCACCGCCGCCTGGAATCTGTTCCTCGATCGGCCCGGCGCGATGCGGGGATTCGACGTCAGCGTCGAGGGCTTCTGGCGCTCCTTCGCGGCGGTGATCCTCGTCGTCCCGTCCTATGCCCTCGCCGTGCTCGCCGAGCGGCAGTTGTCGGCGGCGATCGACCCGGCCGCGCCGGTCCCGGAGGGCATCTCTTTTCTTCTGCAGAACGCCCTGGGCCTCGGGCTCGATTGGGTGGCGCTGCCGCTGATCCTGGCGCTGGTCGCCCGGCCGCTCGGCATCGCGCGGCACTATCCCGAGTTCGTCGTCGCCCGCAATTGGGGCGCGGTGATCGCGGCGGTGCCGTTCGGCGTCATCGGCCTCCTGATCGTCCTCGGCCTGGTTGGCGGCGAACTCGCCAATATCCTCATGTTCGCCGCCCTCATCATCGTGCTCCGCTACACCTTCCTGATCGCACGGCGCGCGCTGGAAGTCGGCCTCGGCTTCGCCATCGGCATCGTCGTCCTCGATTTCCTGGTGAGCCTCACCCTCGCGCTCGCCCTCGACGGGGTGTTCGCAACTCAATAGTCGACGGCGACGAGATAAAGCCCGTCCGGCGGTGCCACCGGCCCGGCGCGGGTGCGGTCGCGGGCAGCAAGCGCCGCGCCCACCTCGCCGACCTTCCATCGCCCCTCGCCGACCTTCTTCAGCGCCCCCGCCATCGACCGCACCTGGCTGTGGAGGAAGGAGCGGGCGCTCGCCCGGATCGCGATCTCGCCGTCCTCGCGGCTCACGTCGAGCCGGTCGAGGGTCCGGATCGGCGTGCGCGCCTGGCACTCGGCCGCACGGAACGTGGTGAAGTCGTGATGGCCGACGAGCGCCTGGGCGGCCGCGTGCATCGCCTGTGCATCGAGCCGGGCGCGGACGTGCCAGACCCGCCCGCGGTCCAGTGCCGGCGGTGGCCGCCGGTCGAGGATGCGGTAGAGATAGTGGCGCTTCACCGCCGAAAATCGCGCGTCGAATTCCGGGTCGACCGCCGCCGCCGCTAGCACCGCCACCGGCGCTGGCCGGAGGTGCGCGTTGACCGCGTCCCGCACCGTGTCCGCCGTCCACTCGCCCGTGAGGTCGACGTGCGCGACCTGGGCGAGGGCGTGCACTCCGGCGTCCGTGCGCCCGGCCCCCTTCACCACCGCCGTCTCGCCGGAGAAGGCGAGGATCGCTTCTTCCAGCGCCTGTTGCACCGATCGGCCATTGGCCTGCCGCTGCCAGCCGACGAACGGGCCGCCGTCATACTCGATGGTGAGCTTGTAGCGCGGCATGGCGCCGCTCAGCCGAAGGCCGGCGGCATCTGCCGCACGCCGGCGAGAAAGGCCTCCGCCTTGACCGGCTGCTTGCCGGCGCGCTGCACCTCGGTGAGCCGAACCGCGCCGCTGCCACAGGCGATCGTGAGACCGGGGCCGATCACCGCTCCTGGCGCGCCGCCGCCCTCGGCAAGCGTCGAGCGGAGCGCTCTGATCCGCTCCGGTGCCTTGCCGAAATCCGCCTCGAACCAGGCGCCCGGGTCGGGCGAGAGGCCGCGGATATGGTTATGGACATCGGCCGCCGGTCGCGTCCAGTCGATCCGGGTCTCGCCCTTGTCGAGCTTCTTGGCGTAGGTCACGCCGTCGGTCGCCTGCGGCGTGAAGGTCAATCCGCCGCGCGACAGCGCGGCCAACGCGCGGGCCATGAGGTCGGCGCCGAGCCGCGCCAGCCGCTCGGTCAGTTCGCCCGCCGTCGTATCCGGGCCGATCGACACCCGCTCCGCCATGGCGACGGGGCCGGTGTCGAGGCCTTCCTCCATCTTCATCACCTCTACGCCTGTCTCGGCGTCGCCGGCCATGATCGCGCGGGCAATCGGCGCTGCGCCGCGCCAGCGGGGGAGAAGGGAGGCATGGAGGTTGAGGCAGCCGTCCCCCGGTACATCGAGAAAGGCGCGGGGCAGGATCAGCCCGTACGCCACCACGACAGCGACATCCGGCGCCAATCCGGCAAACCGCGCCGCTTCGTCTTCGTTCCGCAGGCTCCGCGGCGTCCGTATGCTCAGGCCGAATTGCTCGGCGGTCTCGTGGACCGGCGATTTCCTCTCCGCCATACCGCGCCCGGCGGGCCGGGGTGGTTGGGAATAGACCGCCACGACCTCATGCCCCTGGCCGACGATCTCGGTAAGGGTCGGAACGGCGAATTGCGGTGTGCCGAAGAAGGCGACGCGCAGGGTCATCCGCGGGGGATAGCCTCACGCCCGCGCCCCGGCAAGGGGACGCCCCCGCGCATGGGCGCGAGGGCGGGATGCGAACTGCCTCTAGCGGCAGCGCTCGCGATAGGTCCGTCCCTTGTAGCGGTAGGTGCAATAGCCGCCGGTCGATTCGACCAGAACCGCTCCAGCCAGCGCGCCGACCGCGCCGCCGACCAGGGCGCCGCCCCAGGTTCCAGTGGCAAGGCCGCCGACCGCCGCGCCCGTGGCGCCGCCAACCACCGCACCCTGTCCCGTGGTGCAGGCGCCGAGCGCAATCCCCGACGCGGCCACCGCCGCAATTACCATCATTCTCATCGTCATACTCCCCGACTTTGGGCGTCGCGAACCGCGAACCGCCGCATCCTGCCCCACTCGCCACAAATGCGGAAGTGGGTCAAATGTTCCGGATTGACGCGGGGAGCCTGGAGGCGAGGCAAAAGCCCGACATCAACAAATGGACAACGCCATTTCCATCTTGTACCGATGAGCGGTACAATGCTCGGAGGTCGAGGCCGGTGGCACGCGTGCACATCCCCATTTTCCAGCTTAGTGCGTTTTCCCGGTACCCCTTCGGCGGCAATCCCGCGTCCGTCTGCGTCTTGCGCGCGTGGTTGCCGGACCAGACGATGCTCGACGTGGCCCGCAATAATGGTGGATCGGCCACGGCCTTCTTGCGCGACGACGATGAAGGCCTCAGCGTTCGCTTCTTCATTGCCCTCGGTGAACTGCCGCTCGTCGGGCACGCTTCGCTGGCGGCCGCCCATGTCGCGCTCACGAGACTGCGGCAGGACGCTTCGGCGCTCACGATCGCGCGAGCCGGGGGGACGCTCGATGTCCGCCGCGAGGCCGACGGCGCGGTCGGCATCGCCCTGCCGTCGGTTCTTCCGAGGCCGCAGGCGCCGCGCGAGCGGCTGGCCGCTGCGTTGGGTGAGGACGTCCTCGAGAGCTGGACCTCCGGCAGCCACTACTTCGCGCTCGTCAGGGATTCCGAGACGGTTGCGCGCCTGAACCCAGACATGGTGCAACTCATGGCGCTGGACCTCGATTCCGTCGTCGCGACCGCGGCGGGAAACGACGGCTGCGATTTCGTCTCCCGCGCCTTCGCCCCGAAGGAGGGCCTGCCGGAAGACCCGGTCTGCGGATCGGCTCACCTGACGCTTGTGCCCTACTGGTCCGATCGCCTGGGCAGGACAGCGCTTCGTGCGCTGCAGCTATCGAGTCGCGGCGGTGAGTTGTTCTGCCGGCGCGATGGAGACACCGTGCATCTCTCCGGCCACTGCGCGCTCTACCTGGAGGGCGGCATCTCGATCTAGACGATGGAGAGGGCCTCGGCGTGGTCGGCCTCCAGCAACCGGCTCAGCGTCAGCAGGGCCGAGCGGACGCGGGCTTCGTCGGGTTCGGCGCAGAGGCAGATGCGGACCCCGCCCGGCTCCTGGTCCGGAGACACCGTGAAGGCGTCGCCGGGCGTGACCGAGACGCCGCGCGCCAGCGCATCGGCGACGAACGCAGCGTGGCGGATGTCCGGCGGCAACTGGAGCCAGAAGTGGAACGACGTCTTCACCGGCTCGCCGTGTCCGAGGATGCTTGCAGCGAGTTCCTGGCGCTTGCGGGCGACCGAAGACTGGAAGGCGATTGCCTCCCGGCCCGAGCCGCTGTCGATGAGATGCCGGGCGATCTCGAGGAGGATCGGCGAAACCGTCGAGGTCGTCGCGCGGGTGGCGGCGCGCATCGAACGGTGGAGGCGCGGCGGCACCACCATGAAACCGACGCGGAGCGCCGGCGAGATGCATTTGGACAGGCTGGTCAGGTACACCGTCAGTTCCGGCGCGAGCTCGCAATAGGCGGTGGCGCGCGGTTGGACGAGGAAGCCATAGGCGTCGTCCTCGACGATCAGCACCTGGTGCCGCCGCGCGATCTTCACGATGGCGTCGCGGCGGGCGCGGCTTGCGGTGATCGCCGTCGGATTGTGCAAGGTCGGCATGGTGTAGAGAAAGCGCGGGCGATGTTCGAGGCACGCGCGCTCGAAGGCGTCGGGCATGATTCCGTCTGCGTCCATCGTGACGGGTACGAGCCGGATGTCGGCGAGGCGCGCCACCGAGAGGGCGCCAGGCCAGGTCAGGTGCTCGGTCAGAACCACATCGCCCGGCCGCGCCAGCCCGAGGAACACCGTCATCAGTGCCGTCTGTCCCCCCGAGACGACGAAGACGTCGTCGGCGGAAACCTCCATGCCGAGTTCGCGGATCCACGCCGCACCCGCGGCGCGATGGGCCGCCTTGCCCTGGGGTGGCTGATAGTGCGCGAGTTCGTCGAGGTCGACCTTTCGGGCCAGCGCCGAGATCGCTTCGCGCAGGCGCTGCTCGGTGGCGGCCGGCATCGGCTCGTTGAGCGAAAGGTTGATTGCGTCTTCGCGCTGCAGGAACGGCAGATAGAGGCGCTCGAGCGGCCGCAGCCCTTCGCGGCCGAGGCGCGGGTCCTGATAGTTGTCGGCGGAGAGCACGAAAGTGCCGCGGCCCGCGGTGCCGCCGATCAGGCCGCGCTTCGTCGCCTCGGCATAGGCGCGCGAAACGGTGCTCACCGCGACGCCGAGCTCTCCCGCGAGGCTCCGATGCGTCGGCAGTTGCGCCCCCACCGGAAGGTGGCCGTTCCGAATCGCCTGCTCGATGGCGTCGGCCAGGGACGAGTAGGCCTCGCCCCGCCGCGACAGCCATCGTGCATACCACTCAGTCATCGGCGCTCCTCATTGTCCTTGTCGTGGTACATTGCGAGCCGAAACAGCGCCTCCCTTAGCCTCCTTTGCCGATTCCCGCCATGCGAAAAACCGGCTCAAACCCAAGGGCCGTTGACTCCACGAGCCCGGAAAGCTAATCCTGTGCAGCATTGTACCGATTAACGGTACAAGCTGACATTCAGGCGGGGGAAATGCGCGGGGCACCTCATCCCGGAAACGCTGCGGTCTCGATCCGGCAGCCTGGCTCCCCGGACGTCGCGGTGTCCAATCCGGGAACAGTGGGAAGCGTTTTCGGTCCCGGAGGGTCTTCTGAGCTCATCCATTCAACGTTCTTTGTGGGAGAACCGTATGTCCAGATGGCTTAAATTCGTCATTCCCGCTCTCTCCGCCTCCGGTCTGATCGGAGGCGTCGCCGTGGCGCAGGAGACGCCTGTGAAAGGCGGCTCGCTGGTCGTTGCGCGCGACTCCGAGCCGCTCACCCTCAATCCGATCGGGGCGAGCGACAACGGGTCGATCTTCATGATCGTCCAGATCTTCGACACCCTGGTCGAGACGCGGGACGCTCCGGTGCCGCAGCCCGGCATCGCGGAGAGCTGGACCGTCTCGGACGATTCGAAGACCTGGACCTTCACCCTCCGTCCGGGCGTGAAGTTCTCGAACGGCGCCGACGTCACCTGCGACGACGTCAAGTTCTCGATCGACCGCTTCGCCGACGACAAGATCAACGTCTCCTATGGCGGCTTCGGCTCGTCGATCGAGTCCACCGCCTGCACCGACCCGTCCACCTTCGTGATCCAGCTCAACCGCGTCGAGGGCGCCTTCCTCGATTATCTCTCGACCTTCATCCCCTCGATCGTGCCGAAGGCGGTGGTCGAGGAGATGGGCGAGGAGGCCTTCGCCCAGAAGCCGGTCGGCTCGGGTCCCTTCATGGTCGAGGAATGGGTCCGCGGCGAGCGCCTCGTCCTCGCCCGCAATCCCTACTACTGGAAGGACGGCCAGCCCTACCTCGACAAGATCACCGTCGAGTACGTTCCCGACGAGAACACGCGCATGCTGCGTGTCGAGTCCGGCGAAGCGAACATCGCGACCGAGGTGCCCTATGCTCAGATCGAGCGGATCGAGGCGCTCGATGGCGTGCACGTTCAGATCGAGGACGTCATGGCCTGGGACGCGATCTGGTTCAACAGCCGCAAGGAGCCGTTCGGCGATCCCAACGTGATCCGCGCCCTCAACTACGCCACGCCCAAGGAGGCGATGCTCCAGTCGCTGATGCGCGGCGCGGGCGAAGTCGCCAATCACGTCATCGCCAAGGTGAAGTACTGGGACTCGGCCGTCGAGCCCTATCCCTATGACCTCGAGAAGGCCAAGGCGGCGCTCGCGGCATCGTCCGTTCCGGACGGCTTCGAGTTCTCGTGCCTGATCGTCGCGGGCGACCAGTTCGAGCTGCAGCAGGCGCAGATCCTCCAGTCCGAGTGGGCCAAGATCGGCGTGAAGCTCAACATCGACGCCGTGGATACCGGCACGATCTGGACCCGGTGGGGGAGCGGCGACGAGAGCTGCTTCACTTTCACCGGCGCGGGGCTCTCCAGTGACGCCCTATCCGACGACAACCTCGCCGTCGTCTTCTTCAACTTCAACGGCGGCATCGAGTCGTTCTGGACCGGGTGGAACAATGCCAAGGCGATCGAGCTCGTCACCAAGGCGGGAGGCACGATCGACGAAGCGGTTCGCACCGAGACCTTCCAGGAACTGCAGCGCCTGGTGATGGACGAGTTCCCGGCGGTGCCGCTGTTCTTCATCAAGGCGCGTACCGCGGTCGCCGACGACGTCCACGGATTCAAGACCCTTCCCGTGAAGTGGTGGAACCTCGAGGACGTCTGGCTCAAGCCGTAGCCGCTGGAGGCGCTCGCTTCGGGTGGCCGGACCTGTGAAGGTCGAGTCCGGCCATCAGCCTCCACCAGTGGTCCGATTCCGACATTTGCCTCCCGTTGTCGAGACCACAGAGCAAGTGTCGGAATCAAGGGGACCACTGGCAAACTATGAGTTTCTGGTGGAGCTCGTGAATTTGACACTTGATCACGCGTTCGACGTATCTGGGTATCAAATGTCAAATTCGCTCCACTAGGAATACCGGGCGAATGTCGCTGCTGTACTTTGCCGGCAAGAGACTGCTGCAATCGATTCCGGTCCTGTTCGCGATCACGGTGATCGCCTTCGCGATCATCCACCTTGTTCCCGGCGACCCGGCCCGCGTCATGCTCGGATCGCGGGCGACCGACGAAGCGGTTGCGGCGCTCCGCGCCCAGATGGGCCTCGACCGCCCGCTGCTCGAGCAATACACGGGCTTCATCGTCGGCGCGGTGCAACTCGAGTTCGGCAACTCGCTCTTTCTCAAGGCGCCGGTCGGGCCGATCCTTGCGGCGCGAACCGGCCACAGCCTCAGCCTCCTCGCTTATGCCGTCGTGATCTCGTTGTTCATCGCGCTTCCGTTCGGGTTGCTCTCGGCGGTCCGGCACAACCGGGCCGCGGACCACATCGTAAGGCTGTTCACGTCGTTCGCCTTCGCGATGCCGGCGTTCTGGACGTCGCTTCTCCTCGTCCTCGTCTTCAGCATCTACTTCCGGATGTTCCCGACATCCGGGCTCGGGAGTACGCCTTGGGCCTATGTCGTCAGCCTGACGCTTCCGGCGATCAGTCTCGGCCTTTATCTGGCGCCGATTCTCCTGCGCAGCCTCCGCGCCAGCCTCATCGAGACCCTCCAGGCGGATTTCGTCGAGGCCGCGCGCGCCCGCGGGCTGGGGGAGGGCAGGGTGCTGTTCAAGCATGTCCTCCGGAATTCGCTGATCGCCATGATCACCGTGCTCGGCGTCAATGTCGGGTTCCTGATTTCGGGGGCGGTTGTCATCGAGAACGTCTTCTCGATTCCCGGCCTCGGCTCCCTCATGGTGTCGTCGGTGGTGGCGCGGGACTACCCTGTCATCGTCGCGCTGACCCTGGTCTTCGGCGTTGCTGTGGTGATCGCCAATCTCCTCGTCGACATGTCCTACGCCCTCTTCGATCCCACGATCCGGCAATGAAGCCCCGTCGCCCGAACACCGCCGACATCCCCGAGGCCGCGTGGCGGCGGCTCGAGGGCCGCAGCGTCACCGAGCGTCGCTGGTCGTCGGTCACGCTGTGGTCGGGCATCTTCATCGTCGCCGTCATCGCCGCGGCGAGCTTTGGCGTGGCGCTCCTCGGCCTCGGCGATCCGAACGCCACCGACCTCATGAATGCGTTGCAGCCGCCGTCATGGCAGTATCCCTTCGGCACCGACGATCTCGGCCGCGACATCTTCCTCCGCACGCTCCATGCCGGTCAGGTCGACCTGACCTTCGGCTTCATCACCACCTACGTCTCCCTCGTCTTCGGCCTCATCGTCGGCGCGCTGTCCGGCTACATCGGCGGCTGGATCGATGCCGTGATCATGCGCATCGTCGATCTCGTCATCTCCTTCCCGTTCATCGTGCTCATCCTCGCCATCACCGCGATCACCGGCCCGGGGCTCACCGGCGCCTATATCGGCGTGCTTGCGGTGAGCTGGGCGCTGTTTGCCCGGCTCACGCGCGGCGAGATGCTCGCCATGCGCAACAAGCAGTTCATCCTAGGCGCCGAGACCATGGGCTTCGGTACCGGGCGCATCATCTTCGTCCATGCCGTGCCGAACCTCCTGCGGACCAACCTCGTCTTCTCGATGACGGACATGGTGCTCAACATCCTCACCCTCGCGGCGCTGTCCTATCTCGGCCTCGGCGTCAGCCCGCCGATGGCCGAGTGGGGTGAAATGGTCGCGCAGGGGCAGAAGAACCTGTTCAACGCCTGGTGGATGTCGACCCTGCCCGGCCTCGTCATCGTCCTTGTCGGCGTCGGCTTCAGCCTGATCGGCGACGGCCTCGCCGACCGTATGGGCGGGAGCAGGCGATGAGCGCGCTGATGGAGGTTCGCGATCTCTCTGTCGGCTTTGCCGATGCCCGCGGCATCTTCCTGCCCGCCGACCACGTCAATCTCACGATCGAGGCGAACCAGACGGTTGGCCTCCTCGGGGAGTCCGGCTGCGGCAAGAGCGTCACGCTTCGCTCCCTCATGCGCATGGTGCCCTATCCCGGCGAGATCGTCGGCGGCAGCCTGATGTGGAACGGACGCGACCTCTGCACTCTCGACCGGCGCGCGCTGACGGCGATAAGGGGCCGCGAGATTTCGATGATCTTTCAGGACCCGGCGGCCTGCCTCAATCCGGTATTCACCGTCGGCAACCAGATGACCGAGACGCTCCGGGTCAAGGCGGGGCTCGACCGTGCGGCCGCGCGCGAGCGCGCCATCGAACTCCTGTCGCATGTCGGCATCGCCTCGGCGCGGGAGCGGCTATCCCTCTATCCGCACGAGCTCAGCGGCGGCATGCGTCAGCGCGTGATGATCGCGATGGCGATCGCGACGCGGCCGGGGCTGCTCCTGGCCGACGAGCCGACTACGGCGCTCGACGTCACCATCCAGGACCAGATCCTCACCCTCCTCGCCGAGCTCAAGGACGAGACCGGCATGGCGATGATCCTCGTCTCGCACGATGTCGGCGTCGTCGCGCAGAACTGTGACGTGATCGCCGTCATGTATGCCGGGCAGATCATGGAATCCGGTCCGGCGAGCGCCGTCGTGCGGCGCCCCCGCCACCCCTATACACGCGCGCTCCTTGCGGCCGTGCCGGGGCTCGACGCGGGCAGGGGGCGCGCGCCGCTGAACGCCATTCCCGGCCAGCCGCCCAATCTCGCGAGTCTCCCGCCGGGATGTCCCTTTCAGCCCCGCTGCGGCTTCCGCACCGAGGCCTGCGCCAGCATCGCGGTGACCCTCGACGCCGCGCTTCCCGCGCACGGCTCGGCCTGCCCGGTGGTGAACTGACCATGGCGGCGCCCGTCGATCCCGTCCTGCACGTCCAGGGTCTGACCAAGACCTACCCCCGCAAACGGACGCTCTTCGACATCGCGCGCCGCCGTCCCGCCCGCCGCATCGTGGCGCTCGACGACGTGTCCTTCTCGCTCGCGCCGAACGAAGTCCTCGGCATCGTCGGCGAGTCGGGCAGCGGCAAGACCACCGCGGCGCGGTGCCTGGTGCGGCTCGAGACTCCGGATGCCGGGAGCATCGGATTCGGTCGTCACGACGTCCGCTCGGCGCGGGGGGCGGAACTCCGCGCCATCCGCCGCGAGATGCAGATCATCTACCAGGACCCCTACAGCTCGCTCAATCCCGGCCGGACCATCGGCCAGGCGATCAGCGAGCCGGCCCTGGTCCATGGACTTGTCTCCAGGGACGGTGCCGCCGACCTCGTTCGCGACCTCCTCCGCCGTGTCGGCCTGCCC